>NZ_VTYM01000016.1:0-169838 GCF_013113925.1 Alteromonas sp. 07-89-2
CTATTTGACGAAAGTTTATATTCATTTATTTTCCGTTTTTGTCTTTATTTTAAATGTATATTTATTCCTTAAACGTAGTGTTCGACGCCTTCCTAGGCGTATCAAATATTGCACGTATTTGTGACAAAATGAATAAAAGTGCTTAATCTAACGGCAGAGAGTACTGAGTTAACAGCAAGGAAATAGATGCAAATAAACGGTGAGTTAGGCAAAAGATCAGTACTACCTATTATGGACTGTTGGGAGCAATAAAATGACTGACAGCCCAATTCCATCGCTATCCGTACGCTCATATACGAAGCAAACGTGCCGCCATAAACACAACTACTTTCAGTTAGTGCTGCCCATCAACGGACATATCTTGATAGAAATCGATAATTTTAGCGGGCGAGTAGGCGTAGGCGAAGGCGTATGCATAGCGCCGAATGAGGTCCATTATTTTAGCGCTAACGAACTGTCAAAATTTATTGTGGCGGACTTGGAGTATGTGCCAGTTAATTTAAATGACAGGTTGCACCCGATATTTCAGGTAACGTCAGCATTACAGGCGTTTTTATCGTTTGTAGAGATTCAAATTAGCCAGTTTGCTGACCAAGGCCATGAAGAAATACTGGCGCTATTTTTAACCTTGCTAGAAACATCCTTGAAAGGATGTGGTATGGATAAGCGAATGACTCCTGTATTAAGCCATATTCATCGCGACCTTGCCCGAGGCTTTACACAGGTGGAGTTAGCACGGATAGCCTGCATGGGAACAACGCAATTCAAAACACGCTTTAAAGAAGCCACCGGGCATAGTTTACGAGATTACCTTGTAAAAGTGAGAATGGAAAAGGCCAAAGCACTACTTAGAAACACCGATACACCAATGTTGGGTATAGCTCAGCTAACAGGGTATGAAGATGTTGCAGCATTCAGTCGGCGGTTCAAAGCGTATTTCGGGCGACCCCCTAAGTTTTTCAAAAGAAAGTGACTGTAATAAGGGCTTACCTCACATGACGGTAAATCGTTGATAGAGACAACTAGTTAATCTCTTCGTCTTTAGGAAGTTTATTGACTCTGGCTTCTATAAAACGTTTGTGGTCGTCCATTTTGGTGCATTCTAAGGTTCCACCAGCAATCCCACTCAATATCGCCAAAGTTTTATTGGTCGTACTGCTACAGTTTACGCGTTTTGAAGGGCGTCGATTTTCATTAGCTTGTATTTGCTGTGTGCTTGGCCCGCTAAGTACAGGACTATTTTTACGCTCTTGAAATGCTTTTGCTGCTTGTTCTGCGTCTTCAGCGACTTTGTCACTGTGATACTTTTCAAAATAGAGGGCTGCGCCATCTTTTACCGACAGATTCAACGAGCCTGCGCGCCGATTTGCGTCTTTTGATAAAGTGGGCGACGGCAGTGTATTAGTCGGCTTACTTTCAACGGGTACCTGCTGTTTATCGGGATCAGCATTTTTCTGCTGCTTGGACGCAGGGCTTTCTACAATTTCATTCTTACTATCAAGTGCTTCAGTCGCTTTGGTTGCGTCAGGCTTCAACTCAATTTCTTGCCTTTTAGGGGAAACATCGATTGGTTTAGTTTCTTGTGGTTTAGCTTGGGCAGGAGGGCGTGGAACGGGGGGATAGTACAGTCTGGCGCTTATCTCCGGCGTTCGCTCCAAAACATTTACTCGTGCTTTTTGGTTGTTGATGCCCATTTGAGAAAGTATGACCACTACGATGACCCCAAACACATGTGCACAGCCCGAAATTAATAGTGGGCGCCACGCCGTTTTCTTTGCAACGGAATGGTGTTCAATGCTGCGCTCAGGCGCAAAGAAAGATGGGGTGATAGTCGTCATAGTAAACAACAGACCATGGGCCCTATCGAATAGTTCCATCCTAATTTCATCGCACTTTTTAGTCCTCTCACCTTACCGCAACCTCTTGCCGCTTCAAAATTGGGCAAATTTTTAACAGTGCACCATTAGTGTGCATTATTTTTGTGCGTTCATGAAGCGTTTGCTTGTATGTGTTTGATTTATTTGGTTAATCATTTGTGGCATGGCTCTTGGTTTATCTTCCCATAATTGGAAACACGACCATAAATCACAGAATAACCAAAACAAACTGGGAGCAACTCATGAAACTAGTCACAGCGATCATCAAGCCGTTCAAGCTAGATGATGTTCGTGAAGCCATTTCAGAAATCGGTATCGACGGTTTGACCGTGACCGAAGTGAAGGGCTTTGGACGTCAAAAAGGACACACTGAACTTTACCGCGGAGCGGAATATCAGGTGGATTTTCTACCTAAAGTCAAACTGGAAATTGCTGTTCAGGATGATCAAGTAGAGCGCCTGGTAGAAGCCATCGTTGGCGCTGCTAAAACAGGCAAAATTGGAGACGGCAAGGTGTTTGTTTACGACCTTGAACACGCCGTTCGTATTCGAACTGGTGAGTCGGATAGCGACGCGCTGTAAGCCACAACGATATATTTGCGGAGAAAACCATAATGGAAATCACTTTTGAACTTGGGTATGCGCTAGATACCTTTTATTTTCTAATCTGCGGTGCACTAGTTATGTGGATGGCTGCAGGTTTTGCGATGCTTGAAGCTGGTCTTGTTCGAGCGAAAAACACCACAGAAATTCTAACTAAAAACGTGGCGCTATTCGCTATCGCTTGCACTATGTACATGATTTGCGGTTACGGCATTATGTACGGTGGCGGCGACTGGGGTCCATTCCTAAGCGGTATCATGGCTGATGGCGCAACAGGTGTCGCTGAAGAGCCAGCAACATATGCACCTTCTGCTGACTTCTTCTTCCAAGTAGTATTTGTTGCAACAGCAATGTCTATCGTATCTGGTGCGGTAGCTGAGCGTATGAAGCTTTGGGCATTCCTAGCGTTCGCAGTTGTTATGACGGGCTTCATCTATCCAATGGAAGGTGCTTGGACATGGGGCGGCGAAGCAGTATTCGGTATGTATACGCTTGGCGACCTTGGTTTCTCTGACTTTGCAGGCTCAGGTATTGTTCACATGGCTGGTGCAGCTGCTGCTCTTGCTGGTGTTCTTGTGCTTGGTGCTCGTAAGGGTAAATACACCGCTGACGGTAAAGTAAACGCGATTCCAGGTGCAAACTTACCGCTTGCAACTTTAGGTACATTTATCCTGTGGATGGGTTGGTTTGGCTTCAACGGCGGTTCAGTACTGGCTACTGCAACTGTTGAAAGTGCAAACTCAGTAGCGATTGTATTTATGAACACAAATGCTGCAGCTGCTGGTGGTGCAATTGCTGCACTTATCGTAGCACGCATTCTATTCGGTAAGGCTGACCTAACTATGGTACTTAACGGTGCGCTAGCCGGTCTTGTAGCTATTACAGCAGAGCCTTCAACACCTACACCACTACAAGCTACGCTGTTCGGCGGCCTTGGTGGTATTTTAGTAGTGCTTAGCATTGTTGCACTAGACAAGCTTAAGATTGACGATCCAGTGGGCGCAATTTCAGTTCACGGCGTGGTTGGTCTTCTAGGTCTTATCCTTGTACCTTTCACTAACGATGGTTCAAGCATCTCTGGTCAGCTAATTGGTGCAGCGACTATCTTTGTATGGGTATTCGTAGTGAGCCTAGTGGTATGGCTAGTAATTAAAGCGGTTATGGGTGTACGTGTGAGCGAAGAAGAAGAATTCGACGGCGTAGACATGAGCGAATGTGGTCTGGAAGCATACCCAGACTTCACAAGCAGCCGTTCGTAAGAGAGTCTCGATTAGGCAAACGAAACAACAATAACAATAATGCCTTATTACTTCGTTTAAGCCCCGCTAATGCGGGGCTTTTTTCGTTTCATGCAATGTGTTTTATGACCATTACTGGGCTTAGGAAAAGAGCCTAGGCGTAATGTGACAATAACGCTACACTATGAATCGATAGACTAACGCTAGATTTATTATCGGCAACGTTTTAGTAAAAGGACGGTTATGATTGCAAGTGTGCGACTTCTACCTTTGATACTGGCTTTCTTTAGTATCAGCTGTTTGGGCTACGACAGAATAACGGGGCATCCCTTTGCAAGTCGCTCAGAAGTTATTGCAAAGAACGGCATGGCAGCAACAAGCCAACCATTAGCTACGCAAGTGGCGTTGGATATTTTAAAACAAGGCGGCAGTGCAGTTGATGCAGCTATTGCAGCCAATGCCATGCTAGGCTTAGTTGAGCCTACAGGCAGCGGTATTGGCGGCGACCTATTTGCCATTGTGTGGGATGCAAAAGAAGAGAAGCTAGTCGGTTTAAACGCTTCTGGCCGTTCGCCCAGACAGTTAACCAAAGCGGTGTTTGCCGAGCGTGGTTTGCATCAAATTCCAAAATTTGGTCCGCTACCCGTTTCCGTCCCTGGCGCTGTAGATGGCTGGTTTGCACTACACGAAAAATTTGGCAAGCTGCCCATGTCTGCGCTGCTTACGCCATCTATCAAATATGCCCGTGAGGGGTTTCCTGTTTCAGAAGTCATTGCCTATTACTGGGAGATGAATCAAGAGCGAATTGGTCACTATGAAGGCTTTGCAGAGACTTTTCTTATCGACGGGAAAGTTCCGCTAAAAGGCGATGTTTTTAAAAACCCTGGCTTAGCCGTGACCTATGAAAAGATTGCAACAGGCGGGCGAGATGCTTTTTATAAGGGCGATATCGCACGCACTATCGATGCTTACATGAAGTCTCAAGGCGGCTTTTTGTCATACCAGGATTTGTCATCACATACCTCGGAGTGGGTAGAGCCCGTCTCTGCTAACTATCGCGGGTATGATGTGTGGGAACTTCCGCCCAACGGACAAGGCATAGCGGCACTACAGATTCTCAATGTGCTTGAGCACTATGATATCGATGGAATGGGGTTTAACTCAGCAGACTACATCCATACCTTTGTGGAAGCCAAGAAGCTCGCCTTTGAAGATCGCGCTAAGTTCTATGCGGATCCAGACTTCAACGATATTCCAGTCGACTGGCTAATTTCGAAAGAGTATGCCGCTAAGCGCCAGAAGCTAATAGATAATGAACGCGCAGCGAATCGCGTTGATGCGGGTATTTATGAAGGAGATACCATTTATCTGACCGTTGCTGATAAAGAGGGCAATATGGTCTCCTTAATTCAAAGTAACTACCGCGGAATGGGCTCAGGCATGACACCTCCAGGGCTAGGTTTTATTCTTCAAAATAGAGGTGAGATGTTCACGCTTGAAGAAGGGCACTTTAATGAATATCGCCCGGGAAAGCGTCCATTTCACACCATTATCCCGGCTTTTGTAACAAGAAACGGTAAGCCAGTAATGAGCTTTGGCGTGATGGGAGGTGGAACTCAGCCTCAAATGCATGCACAAATTATTGTAAACATTCTCGACTTTGGAATGAATTTGCAGGAAGCGGGTGATGCTCCACGCATACTGCACAGTGGGTCGAGTAGCCCAACGGGCGCGTTGATGACTGATGGTGGCTATGTGAGCTTAGAATCAGGGTTCAGTGAAACCGTTCAGCGAGAGCTCATGGAGCGGGGGCATAAGCTTCAACGCGTGGTAGGCGCGTTCGGTGGCTATCAGGCCATCGCTTGGGACGAGCAGAAAGGTGTCTATTTTGGCGCTTCAGAAACGCGAAAAGATGGACAAGCCGCGGGCTATTAAGCACACTAGTGTAAATAATAGGCGGCGGAGTTAATTTGTTCCCCCGTTTGCTGCTTCGCTTTAAAGGGTTTCAAAGTTTGAAGCAGCCGCTACACTTTACGATAAGGTTCGCACAACAAAGCGCGGCGAATGTTCGCCAGCAGCGAGACGTCAGAACAAGGCGTTAATAACAACAAGAGCGGCAATGACACAACCACAAAAAGGCCTCTGCGCTGAGCCAAATTTACATGCACAGTATTTATTACTGAACGTCATTGATGACGATAGCCAAGCCGTACGCGCCAAACTATCTCGCGTGCTGGATATATTCGAGCATTTTGAGAATGAGCACTACGAAGCCATGGTAACCGGCGTTGTCGCTATTGGCACCGGTTACTGGGCTGAGGTATACCCCGGTTTGATACCTGTTGAGCTTGCCCCTTTTCCTGATATGCAGTGTGATGATAGAAGTGCCCCCACCATGCCTTGCGATCTCTTCATTCAAATTCGCGCTGATAGGCTGGATATTTGCCATGCTGTTGGCATTGAAGTGATGGATTTGTTGCGTATTCATGTAGAACTGGTAGAGCAAATAAGAGGGTTTAGGTACTTAGATGGCCGTGACCTCAATGGTTTTCTCTATGGCGCCGATAATCCACGTGGCATGAAACGGAGACAAGTCGGCATTATTGGCGAAGATGACCCTGATTTTAGCGGTGGCAGCTATGTTCACATACAACGCTATCGCCATGATTTAAGGCGCTGGAATAGTCTTTCAAGCCGTCAGCAAGAACAGGTGATGGGCACCACGCAAGAACACAATTTGGTAAGTAGCGAACAGTCTGAATCTTCGCATTGTGTTAGGGCAAGCACTGTTGCGCCCGATGGAGACGAACCAAGGCTAATTAAGCAAGGCATGCCATACGGTGATATGGCCTCTCAAGGCTTATTCTTTGTAAGCTGTAGTGCCAGTGCGCGGCCATTTAAACAGATGCTCCACAGCCAAATATACGGCAACGGTGAAGGCGATTATGACAGATGGCTGGACTTTACCAGTGCTGAAACAGGTGCTGCGTTTTTCGCGCCATCCATTAATTTTATTCGCCAGCAGGCTAAGTTATCTGAGTCCTAAATTTAACCGTCGCTTATGGCCATTGGGATTAGTAAACTAGCGCACCATCCCAATCCTCCTTAAAATCGACGCTTCTGTAAATTCGACAAACATCTATGTGATGATGCGCTAGCGAGTCGTTTGGGCTCATAGCGACAGCGGTCTCAAAAAAAGAAATGGCCTCGTCCCACTGCTTATTTATACGGCATGCGATACCTGCGGCAATCTTGGTCTGAACCGCCAACTTCTTTTCCTGCTCACTCTCTGAAAGGTGGCTTAACACCTCGTATATTTCAATTGGCGCTTTTCGTCCTTTCACTCTTACCCAGTCAAGCAAGCGGGTTTTAATTGGGAAGCCAGACCCTATGGTCTGAAGAACTTGGGCACTGACGATAATATCCGCCTCGTATTTGGGGGTTAAAGCTTCTAAGCGAGAAGCAATGTTTACGCTATCGCCAATGACGGTGGTATCCATCCTATCTTCTGAACCCACCGTACCCATAATAACAGGGCCAAAGTGGATACCTATTCCCATATTAATTGGTTCGTAGTTACTGTTCTTTCTATGGCCGTTATATATTGTCAGCGCTTTGCGTAAGTCGAGCGCAGCATTAACCGCATCCATAGCTTTTTGTTGTGAAGAACCTTCGCGATGATCGAACAGCGCCATAATGGCGTCGCCCATGAACTTATCAATAAAACCGTGGTTTTGATGAATAGGATCGTTCATTCTGGTGAAATAAGAATTAAGAAAGTTCATCAACTCTTGTGGCGTAATACGTTCAGAAAAACCGGTAAAGCCTCTGATATCGCAAAACATAATCGCAACGTCGTTTTCAGCCGCATAGCCAAGACCCAGCGCGTCTACGTCAGAATTCGACATGTGCTCCACAAACTGCTTTGGAATGAATTTTTGAAAGGTTTGTGTAAGCCTTAGGGCCTCATCGGCAGCTGTGTGAAAGTGCGTTTCATCGTCGTTTTTTGCGACAGTGGTGGAGACATGACGCCGACGTTTAAATTGGCTAGCTTTGTATGCAAACCGACGGCTGCGCCTTACGTGCAAAATTGTGATAGCGACACTGTAGAGAAAAAGCGCGCAAATAGCGCCAAACTGCCAATCCATTGATAACACCACACCTATAAACTGCTTTTAAATGAAGGCTAATAATCTAGCCCGCGAGGAATTCAAGCGTTACGTATAAGAGAAGCAATGAAGAAGAGGCACTAACACGCCACGGTGGGCGTATTAGTGCAAAAATTACCAGAAAGGAATTAACTTAAAGCGTTGAGAACACTTTATCTGCTGCAGCAAGGGTTTGCTCAATGACTGCAGCGTCATGCGCTTTAGAAACAAAGCCCGCTTCATAAGATGCAGGTGCTAAGTAAACGCCTTGCTCTAGCATACCGTGATAGAATTTGTTGAATTGCTCGGTATTACAGTTAATTGCTTGCTTGTAGTTCGTGACTTTCTCTACGTCAGTAAAGAATATCCCAAACATACTGCCGGCAATATTAGTAGTTAGACTAATATTGTGTTTGTCAGCAAGGGCTTGGAAACCATCCACTAGCGTTTGCGTATTTTCGAAAATTGAATCGTAAAGTCCAGGCTGCTTTATTTGCGTTAAAGCAGCAAGACCTGCAGCCATTGCTACTGGGTTACCAGAAAGCGTACCCGCTTGGTAAATTGGCCCTGTCGGTGCTATGTGAGTAATAATGTCACGACGGCCACCAAAACAGCCCACTGGCATGCCGCCGCCAATGACTTTACCCAAGCAAGTCAAGTCTGGTTTGATGTTATAACGCTCTTGCGCCCCGCCGCGAGATACGCGGAAGCCTGTCATTACTTCATCAAAAATCAATACGCTGCCATATTGGTCACAAATAGCGCGAAGTCCTTCAAGGAAGCCTTCCACAGGAGGGATGCAGTTCATGTTACCTGCGACAGGTTCAACGATAATGCACGCAATATCATCGCCATGGGCTTCGAAGATTTCTTTTACGCTATCTAGATTGTTGTATTCAACGGTAAGCGTATGCTCAGCAACATTTGCTGGAACACCTGGTGAACTTGGTACACCTAAGGTTAGCGCCCCTGAGCCCGCTTTCACTAGCAGAGAGTCGGCGTGCCCGTGGTAGCAGCCTTCAAACTTAACAATTTTGTTTCTGCTCGTGTAGCCGCGAGCCAGGCGAATAGCTGACATGGTGGCCTCTGTACCAGAGTTCACCATGCGTACCATTTCCATAGATGGGACCAGTTCGCTAACCAACTCAGCCATGATCACTTCAGCTTCGGTAGGTGCACCGAAAGACAGGCCGTTATATGACGCTTCAATAACCGCTTCGCGAATTTGGGCGTTATTGTGACCTAGAACCATAGGGCCCCAAGACTGGATATAGTCAATATATTGCTTACCATCCGCATCCCACATGTAAGCGCCATCAGCTTTCGTGATGAAGCGAGGTGTACCGCCTACCGCTTTAAAAGCGCGAACGGGTGAATTTACGCCACCAGGAATGGTTTTTTGGGCGCGGGTAAATAGGGCTTCAGATTTTTGCATGTAATTACTTACTCTTATTGCTGTACCAAACAACGTCACGCTCGTACTTAGTGAGAAGGTTTTCTACACCCAGAGTAAGCGCAAACAATGCCATTCTGACAAGTACACCATTGTCGGTTTGTCTAAAAATGGCGAGGTTTGGATTGAGGTTTAGATCGTTATCTAATTCGTTGGCTTCCATACGTGAATCTCGTGGAAGTGGATGCATGATAACGGTCTTCGACTGAAAGTGCTTCGTGTAAATCGACTGATTAAGGCGGAACTTACCTCGGTATTTGTTGGCTTCTTCTTGAGAAGGAAAGCGCTCTTCCTGAATGCGTGTTTGATAGCATATGTCCGCATCCATATTCCCTTCAAGGGTATCGGTAATCGTAAGCTGGTGCCCCGCATTTTCGATGGCGTCTATGATGGGCTGAGGCATGGCCAGCTCTTTTGGCGAAATGAGCGTAAAGCGAATGTTTTTAAACAAACATAACAAGCGAGATAAAGAGTGTACTGTTCGGCCGTAGCGCAAATCACCAATCATGGCGATGTGTAAGCCGTCAATGCCGTGGCCATTGTATTCCAGTTCACGTTTAATCGTGAACAAGTCCAACAGTGCTTGGGTTGGGTGTTCGTTTGCACCATCACCACCGTTGATTACAGGTACACGACTACCTTCGGCAAATTCTGCCACTGAACCCGCCGCAGGATGTCGCATTGCAATAATGTCGGAATAGCCGCTCAGCACACGGGCTGTGTCGTACAATGATTCACCTTTAGCCAGCGCAGAGCTCGACATGCCGGTGGTTTCTCTAACTTCACCACCTAAAAGGTTGAATGCAGTACCAAAGCTAACTCGCGTACGGGTACTTGGCTCAAAGAAAAGGTTACCGAGAATGGCGCCATCTAGCACGGTTGTGCGCTTTTGTCGTTTGGCATAGGGTTGCATGGAATTGGCAACTGAGAACACTTTCTCAATGGCCTCGCGATCGAATTGATTAACCGAAAGAATGTGGTTACCGGTAAAGTCAGACATGCGCTTCTCAATCATCAACGAAAACGGCGCTAGTTTATAATACCGCTGGGGTTAAGTCATTAGCGCAACGTTAATCTTGCCTTACGTTTTTCTCAGTTTGGCGTTTTATTGAAAAAGGCTTTCCACAAATCAAAATGCCAGTGTGCATTTGCACAGATGTCGGCTAATTGTGTTGCTGAGTATAGTGGGTAAAGAGTAAAAGGATCTTTTCAGCCGCGCTATTTACGTGGGCTGTGATCGCTTCGTCTTGAAGCGGAGACTGTATGCCGCACAGCATCATGGTGTGATATTCCCCCTTAAGCAGGGCGCAATAGTCAACGGCCAGCTGTTGGGCGATATCACGGCTTAAGCTACCTTCTCCGAACTTCTCTATGACATCACTCAATGTAGATAGGGAAGCTTCGGGGCCAGCCTGATAAAAAAGTGTTGCCACATGAGGGCTATTTACCGCTTCAGCTATAATTACTCGAAAGATAGCAATGGCTTCAGGATCTTGTAATAGTCGCACAAACTGACAGCCAACTTTTCGTAAACATTCTAATAGTGAGAGTGAGCCTGAAGTGGCGTCGATAAGTTGCTGGGTGTCGAGTTGGTATGATCTGCATTTCGATGAGATTGCCGCTTTAAAAAGAGCATCTTTTCCTTCGAAATGAGAATAGACCGTTTGTTTAGACACACCAGAGGCCTTAGCAACAGTGTCCATAGATGTGTTGGCAAATCCCTCTTTTAAGAACAGGCAGGACGCTGCATGCAATATAAGATGGTATTTCTCTTCGCTCTTAGGTCGGCCTTGCTTTCGAGTGGTAGCCACGTTCGTTCTCACTGTATTGACGAATATTTAAATATCAAACTGGACGGTCTAGTATTTATATACTAGCATAGCACAATAAGTATGCAAATATAGCCCAGAGCAAACGCTAAACTGGTTAAAGGAAATGTTATGACTGCTGCAACGACGCCTTCTAAAAGTGGCAAACTCTCACTTATTATCGCTATTGCCGTTTTTACTGCAGCGCTGGTCATTCTTTTGATGACAGCAGGTCTTGGCAATGCGACACAAACGCCAGAGGCAAGAGTTCCCGTTGCAGTGTCCACTGGAACAGTCAAAATTCAATCGGGCTTTGAAACTCCAATCAATGTTTTTGGGCTTATCGAATCCCCACGGGCCACTTCGCTTTCATTCGATATGGCAGGGCAAGTCAATACATTACTTGTTGAAGAGGGCGATGTAGTAAGCAAGGGAGATGTTCTAGCCCGTCAAGATACTCAGCGTCTCAATGCCAGAAAACGTGAGCTTCAAGCCTCACTTGAGCGTGCAAACGCCGACCTTGAGCTTGCTAGAGTAAACAGCGAAAGAACCACGTCGTTGGTTGAGAAAAAGCTAGAATCAGCACAGCGACTAGACGAAACCAGGGCAAGTCTCAATGTCGCTAAGGCGCAAGTTAGTGAAATGCAGGCCGCCCTTGAATCACTGAATGTAGAAATAGAAAAAACGACCCTTATTTCTCCCTTCGATGGCGTAGTCAATCGACGCTTTTTTGATGAAGGCAGTGTAGTTAGCGCTGGAACCCCCGTGTTTGGAATTACGGGCATAGAGAATTATCAGGCTCGTTTCGCGGTACCTGCCGATGTTGTGGATCAGTTTGACCTTAATGAGCCGGTGCTGGTTAGCGTCGGGGATATTGATGTGGCGGGTACTGTTACGCAACGCTTACCTGTTCGCAACGTGCAAACGCGAACCATTGATATTTTAGTGACATTAAATAGTAATGAGCGGGTACGCCCCGGTGACATGGCCATTTTGTCTGGCTTTCGTTCTCACTCTGAGACCGGAAGTTGGCTGCCGGTTAACGCGCTAAGCAACGGCTTGCGCGGTTTGTGGCGCGTATTTGTTTTATCAAACGAGCAAAACGCCACCCTTGAAGCCCGTGTAGTCGAAGTTGTATATACCGACGGAAACAACGCGTTTGTGCGCGGAGCGCTTAAAGATGGAGAGGTTTACGTAAGCGAAGGTACACACAAACTCGCACCTGGCCAAATGGTATCAATCCCCAGTCAACATCAAGCTGGGGCACGCTAATGAAGTCATTTAACTTCGGCTCAGATAAATCTTATCCATGGTATACCTTATTTTACCGACGAGGGCATTTACTCATACTGAGTCTTCTGGTGCTAGTCACAGCAGGGTTGTCAGCATTAGGCTCTCTGCCGCGTATTGAGGACCCGCGAATAGATACGCGAAACGCATTAATCATCACTCAATACCCAGGCGCATCGGCGGAACGGGTAGAGGCTTTGGTTAGTGATGTGCTTGAAGACAGGCTTAGAGAAATATTTGAAATAAAGGAAGTGAAGTCCACGTCGCGTGCTGGTATCTCCATTATCCTTATAGAAACGCAAGACTGGATAAATAATTCAAGTAACGAACAATTATTCAGCGAAATTCGCGATGCCATTGGCGCTGCCGCAGAGTCATTCCCTGAAGGTGCAATGGCGCCAGTTTTCGATGAAAAGCGCGGTGCGACAGCGTTCACATTATTGCTATCTGTGCGAGCAGACCACTTTGAAAATACCCCTATTACACTCACCGCGCGTCTTGCCCAAGAACTTACAGACAGGCTTCGAAACGTTAACGGCACTGAGCTAGTGCGTGTATACGGCGTACCGCAGGAAGAAATTAGCGTCAATATCGACCCTATTAAGCTTGCCGCAACGGGTCTTACTTTACAGCAAGTAAGCAATTTAATAAGCCGCGCCGACCCCAAATTGCCTGCGGGTATGCTTAACTCCCAGCAAAGTAATTTGCGCTTTACAGTGGGAGAGGGCTTAAATGGCGTGAACATGATTGCTTCAATTCCCTTAGTTAACGAGCAAGGTCGCTACTTACGGGTAGAAGACGTCGCTACAGTGGAGCGCAGTTTTACTACCCCTCGCAACGAAGTGGCATTTCTAAATGGTGAAGAGTCTATCTTTGTGGCAGCGCGTATGCAGCCGTCACTGCGTTCTGATGTATGGACAGAAAATGCATTAGCAGTAGTGGAGCAGTTCAATAAAGACTTCAGCGGAACCTTAACCGCTACCGTCGCATTTGAGCAAAACGAATATACCGCTACTCGCCTTGCTGACTTATCGATGAACCTGCTTATGGGGTGCGCCGTGGTCATGATGGTTATTCTACTTTTCATGGGGTTTCGTGCTGCGTGGATTGTGGGCTTGGCACTTCCCTTATGCGCCGCTTTTGCCTTGTTCTCTTTAAGTTTTTACGACGAGCAAATTCACCAAATGTCTATCTTCGGCATGATCATCGCCATTGGTTTACTTATCGATAATGCTATTGTTATTACCGATGAAATTCGCATTAATTTACAAGATCCTAATTTAACGCGAGTAGGTGCTATGGCCAAAAGCGTTTCACATCTATTTGTACCGCTTTTGGCTTCAACGCTTACGACCATTTTAGGCTTTATGCCCATCTTTCTTTTAGACGGAAACATCGGTGACTTTGTTGGCCCGATTGCCATTAGCGTGGTGATGGCGCTTATTGGCTCGCTGTTTATTTCTCTTACTATCATTGCAGCCCTCGCTGCCCGATTTTTGCCAAAGCACGACAATAGTTCGCAACGTGAAATAGCATCGAAGGCGTGGTGGAAAGTGGGATTACAAGCGCCAGAGCTCAGTCTCGCTTTTAAAAAGCAATTGGGTAGATGGGTTAAACAGCCAATTTTGGTATTACCGGTTATTGCCATCCTTTGTTTATCGGGTTTTGTATTGTCGGGCACCTTGGCCAATGTGTTTTTCCCTAGTGCAGATAGAGACCAGTTCGAAGTGTACCTGTGGACCAAAGAAGGGAGCAGTATCGACAACACAACGAGCTATGTTAAAAAAATAGATAGTGCTATTCGCAGTGAGCAAGGCGTGAAACAAGTTAGTTGGTTAGTCGGGGGCTCTGCGCCGTCGGTGTACTACAACCAGATGATGACGCGTGACAACATGCCTTATTTCGCAAATGCTGTGGTGTCGACAGATACAGTGGATGACGCCGTTGCGCTAGTGGGTAAACTACAACAAGAGCTTGATAGCGCGTATCCGGAAGTACAAATTGTAGTGCGAGCCTTTGGGCAGGGTCCGCCTATTGCGGCGCCTGTTGAGGTAGAGATTTTCGGCCCTGATCTGAATGTGTTGAACGACCTAGGCGACAAAGTACGCATGTTAATGTCTGAAGTCGACGGCATTTCTCAGTCTATAACCAGCGTTTCAATGGGAGAACCCGAGCTTAAAATAAACGCGGACAGCGATAACCTGTCTTACTTGGGGCTTACGCTTTCCGAGCTTGCCAATCAAATGCAGATAAACTTTTCAGGTATTACCGGTGGTTCTGTTTTGGAAAGCACAGAAGAAATTCCTGTACGCGTAAGGCTAGACGAGGCGTATAGACAAAATGTAACGGGCGTAGACGCCATGCCAATTCCGGTTGCAGGAGACAATGCTATTTCTTGGTCGCCACTTGCTGCTGTAACAAACTTAACGCTTCAGCCTGCAACCAGCAGTATTACGCGCCTTGATGGCGAAAGGCTAAATCGTATTCAGGCGTTTTTGCTTCCTGGTGTCCCGGCCATTGATGCAAGTAACCATTTGCGAGATCTGCTCGAAAGTCGATTAATTCTTCCCGAAGGATATCGTATTCATTTAGCGGGAGACGCTGATGAACAGCAGCAAGCATTAGGTAAATTAGCGACCTATGCGCCGGTGCTGTTGGTTCTTATGGTAACAACGCTCATTCTGACTTTTACCAGCTTGCGCATGGCGGGTGTAATCGGATTAGTGGCAATACTTTCTGTAGGGCTGGGTATGTTCAGTCTTTGGATATCTGGATTGCCGGTTGGGTTTAATCCGCTGCTAGGTTGTGCTGGCCTTATTGGCGTAGCAATCAACGGATCGATAGTGGTCATTGCCGCTATCAACGCGAACCCCAAAGCAAAGCAGGGAGACACGAAAGCCATTGTTGAAGAAACCATGAGCTGTAGCCGCCATATTTTATCGACTACTTTCACAACGGTAGGTGGATTGATTCCTTTGCTATTGTTCAGTGAAGGTAGCTTTTGGCCGCCGTTGGCCGTGGTGCTGGCTGGTGGAGTAGGATTCTCGGTAATCCTGTCGTTAGTCTTTACGCCAACTATAGTGGCTGCTTTTCAACGATACCGTTATAGAAATCACACATTGGCATAATTTTACGGTTAAACTATCCCTTTTTAACCCACGTATAAATTTGGCTTACTTAGCGTATGCGAAAATCAAATCCTCTTTTGCGTTGGTGGCAAACCGACTGCGTTAAGTGTAAACGCATGAGACTTTATATCGTTTGGGCCGTAATCATGTTGGTGGTGTATTTTTATGTCTGGTACTAGTGTCGAACCAATCTATATCCGAGCTGCCTCGAAAAGTAACGGTATTACTAGCCTAGTGCTGGGCTGTATCGGTTTGTGTGTTGCGGCACTGTGGATAGCCTTTCTTCCCGATTGGCTGTTCTTAGCGGGGATTTTTATCACCAGTGCCGCGTTAGTGTGCTTGCTCGTAGGGTACTTCAAAATTCGTGAGCCCGACTATAGTTTGGAAATTGCCAAAGACTATATTACTTATCGCCACCGTCTGGGCAGTTGGCGTATTCACTGGGACAACCTGCTGCGCGCAGATTGCCCCCGTGTCCGCCATGGGCTGGAGCATATTCCCCTTGAAACCATCGGTTTCAAAATCAAAAGTTACACAGATTTCCTCAATACGATTTCCCCACGGCTTGCAACGCACTTGTTAATGGAGCAGCGGCCATTGCTGATGCAGAACACAGATGAGAATTGCGCCTCTGGAAGCTGTTATGAGCAATCTATGTTTGATGATAAGCAGTACGTTATGGAAGACGGGACCATCATTAAAGGCATTAAGGCTATGCTGGCACATCGTATGGTAGAGCTAAGAAAGCGCCTTGGGTATGATATTTTTATCGCGAGCTCAGAGCTAGATAGGGATGCCAGCGAGTTTGCGGGACTAATCGCTCAGTGCCAGAAAGCTAGGCAGTCTTCTGAAGCCAGCTAAGCCCACCGTAAAAATTAGACTTTATTCGCCTAGCTGCGGCTGTCCTTCAATTTACTCTCATTAAGCACTTTCTTGGCTTCGGCAATAAGGGCTGGTAAGTTTTCCTCGACTAGCTTGTGCTGACCAAGTTTAAGTGAGCTCTCTGTTTCGTTGGCTAAATGCTGCATGCGCGGCAGGCCTGTATAGCAACACGCACCGTGTAGTTTGTGAACTTCGGTCTTAAGCCCATTGTAATCTTGATCGTCCCAAAGCGCCGAAAGTGTCTCGATAGTTTCGGGCAGTAACGCAATAAAACTGTCTAACATTTCTTTTGCTGTATCTTGATTTTGATTCGCTCGTTTAAGTGCTAGCTGCCAGTCGATAGAGGGAAAGACGATTTCACCGGGCTCAACATTGTGGCACCACGAATTGATAAGCGTAATAAGTAGCTCAACCTCAATAGGCTTAGGTAAGTAATCGTCCATGCCAGAGGCAAGCAGTCTTTCTTGCTCTTCTTTAAATGCGTGGGCTGTCACGGCCACTATTGGGGTACCCATATTCAACGGTGATTTACGAATTTCTCGGGTGGCCTGCAGTCCGTCCATGCCTGGCATCTGCACGTCCATGAGAATTAAGTCAAACTCTTGAGTCTGGCATTGATTGACGGCGTCTTGTCCACTAATCGTTGTGGTTAGCTCGACAGGAGAATGATCGAGCCACGTATGCAGCAGTTTAAGATTCATTTCCATGTCATCAACGGCAAGAATTTTAGCTTTTGGTAGCGTGCCTATTTTCTCTTGCATCGCATTTTTAGCTGGCGTTGTATGGTGGTGCACCAGGCTATCTAACTTGGTAAGCGTCATCGGCATACGCGCTTGTGAATGGAAATGTTGCGACAGGCTTGGGTATTGCGCAAAAGGTTCAGGGCCGGAATACCAAAGGATGCGCTTTTGCGCAGGGAATTGTACAAAACGACTTAAATAGGTATCCCGCAATCCCATCTTACTTACCGGCACAGTTGCCATGAAAAAGTCGTACTGGCCTTTAAGTGACATCAAATAATCCAGCGATTCAACAGAGGTAACCTGCGCACCCAAAATCGATAACATGCTTGCACTTGAGCGACGTGTTGCAGGTACCGGGTCGAAAATAACCACGTTCTTACCTTTCCAGTCTTCACTACTAGTTAGCGCATATTTCTGGCTTAACTGGTTCATACGTAGTGAGACGTTAAACGTAGAGCCTTGGCCTAATACGCTTTTTAGTGTTAGATCACCGTTCATTAAGCGAACCAGCTCTCGACTGATCACTAGACCTAATCCAGTGCCTTGGTAATTACGGTTAAGGGCGTCGTCTACTTGCGAGAAGGCGTTAAATAGCTTTTTTCTGTCCTGTCGGCTTATTCCGATACCTGTGTCTTCAACGGTAATATTTACTTCGTGAATACCATGAGGAAGCGAGCGTCCGCTCACCGAAAACGTAATGGTACCGCTGGACGTGAATTTAAGTGCATTACTTAACAAGTTATTGAGCACTTGCTTAATACGAAACACATCGCCAATGAGCTTTTCAGGGAGCGGGTGCAAATCAAATACAAATTCGATGCGCTTGCTGTGGGAAGATTTAGCCATGATAGTGACCATTTCTTCGAGCAGCTTATTGGGCGAGAAAGGCTGATTATTAATTTGCAGTTTACCGGCCTCAATCTTAGAAAAGTCGAGGATATCGTTAACGATTGTAAGCAGGTTGTCCGCGGCCGTGTTTACAATTCTGACTTGCTCTTGCTGGTCAGTGGGCAGCGACGCATTGTTCAACTCTTTGCTGAACCCCAAGATGGCATTAAGAGGTGTGCGAATTTCATGGCTCATGTTGGCCAGAAATTGAGATTTAACGTTACTGGCTTTTATCGCATCTTTGCGCGCGATATCTAAACGGGCATTCTGCTCTTCAATGAGCTCCATATTGTTGCGCAAATCATTTGTTGCTTGCTCAACTTCGCTTTCCAGCTGGCCTCTGCTTTTCTCCATTAATGCAAAGGAAAAGAGCCCTGCTTCTAAGAAAACACCCACCTGAAAACAATACGTGGTGAAGTCATTGGAAGGCAAAATACCAATAAGGCTTAACATGCCAATAATCGCACCGGTGGCGAGCATACTCCATGCAAAAATGAAGTAGCGAGCAGGCCTAAATTTATTGAAAAATGCTTCGAATCCAGCGTAGATATAACTTAGTATCGCCACAAGACCCACGCCGTATACTAGGTTGTTCTTCCAAATAGAAGGAAGCAGATCGACGAAGCACACCAGCCCTGTTAACGCTTGGCAAACCAACAATAAGTTAATGACAGGATGTGCCGTGGGAGAGTGCTTTTCCGTTTCCAAAAACGTCTTGGTAAAAAAGCCTGAGCTTATACCAATAATTACGAATATCAGCTCGGAATGCCCAACCAGCCAAGAGGGGATCCCCTGACTAAACAGCAAGTGCGTATGGCCGCCCCACACAAACTGCCACAAAATAACCGCAGCGATATAGCCAACATAGGCAATCAGACTTTTTTCCCGCACGCCAAAAAATAGAGCAAGGTTATAAATAGCGAGAATAAGCAATCCGCCGTAGAAAAAGCCCCAGAGCAAGCTGTCCATTTGGAAGTAGCTGCTGTGTAGCGGTTCGGCTTGAATTCGAAGTGGTGCAATTAGGCTAGATGAGCGACTTTCAATGCGTATGTAAAGGTCGACAGGATCGCTATCAGTCAGCTCAACACGAAAGGTTGGAACACGAAAACGCTGCTCTTTTTGAGCTTTCCCCTGATGGCTTTGCTTTATTACCTTGCCGTTTTGCA
This sequence comes from Alteromonas sp. 07-89-2, assembly GCF_013113925.1. Classification (NCBI taxonomy): domain Bacteria; kingdom Pseudomonadati; phylum Pseudomonadota; class Gammaproteobacteria; order Alteromonadales; family Alteromonadaceae; genus Alteromonas; species Alteromonas sp. 07-89-2. Next base: position 19,224 of record NZ_VTYM01000016.1, read on the forward strand.
CCAAATAAAAATCAACACTGTCGAGTTGGCTGAAGTTTATTGAAAACACCCAGTGTTTATCATTTGAAACATTGGCAACAGAAGTGAGTAGCCACATGCCATTATTACGAAACCCAAAGTTAGGGTTGTCATGGGGATGCATAAGGAAGTCATTGCGTCTTCGTGATACATCGCTGATAGTAAGCTGATAATCGGTTTCAAATAAAAAATACAGAGAGTCTGATAAATCTAGCGTACTTTCTTCATCGAAGAGCTGCTCGATATGCTGCGCGCTGGCATTCGAAGGCAGGTAACTGCCTACAACAAGAAATAAAAAAAAGAACACGCGAAAGATAGCCATGATTATCTGTACTTACGTTACCGTTTGATTAGGGGCTTTATTATTTTTTAGTTTTATTCGTAAGAGTGAAAATTGAACGGCAAATTTCACCCAATGCTATTTAACCACTCTCTTTGAAGAATAACAAAACAAACCCTCACCTCATACAATGAGTAAGACCCAAAAGTCGCGACAATTGGTTTCAAGGATTGCACACAAATGCGGTTTACCCCACAATAGCCTTTAACGCTCGCGAGCTTTCACTAAGTGGTGCGCTAAATTGTCCACAATCGACAGCCTAACTAGCACGAGCGCATTGGTATTAATAACAAAACGAAAAAACTATCATGAGTGACGAGATCATCATTAATCGCGATGGGGTAGAGCAACTTCCTCTTCGACGTTTCACCGAAGACGCTTATCTAAACTATTCCATGTACGTCATCATGGACCGTGCACTTCCACATATTTCGGATGGCTTAAAGCCTGTTCAGCGACGCATCATTTATGCGATGTCAGACCTAGGCTTAAGTGCAAACGCCAAATATAAAAAATCGGCGAGAACCGTAGGTGATGTGCTGGGTAAGTTTCACCCTCACGGCGATTCTGCCTGTTATGAGGCGATGGTGCTCATGGCTCAGCCTTTCTCTTATCGCTACCCTTTAGTAGATGGTCAAGGTAACTGGGGGGCGCCGGATGATCCGAAATCGTTTGCTGCCATGCGTTATACGGAAGCTAAGCTCTCGCGCTTCTCTGAGGTGCTGCTGAATGAACTTGGACAAGGTACGGTAGATTGGGTACCTAATTTTGACGGTACGCTAAACGAGCCTAGCGTGCTTCCAGCTCGCTTGCCACATATCCTATTAAATGGCGTGACAGGGATTGCCGTTGGCATGGCGACGGATATTCCTCCTCACAACGTGAGAGAGTTGGCCAACGCGTGTGCCATGTTGTTAGACAACAGCAAAGCCGAGCTTAGCGATGTGCTAGAACACGTTAATGGACCTGACTACCCCACCGAAGCCGAAATTATTACGCCAAAGGCTGATATTCAAAAGCTGTACGAGACTGGGCGTGGTTCTATAAAAATGCGCGCGGTGTACATGGAAGAAAACGGTGATGTTGTTATTACCGCTCTACCTCACCAAGCGTCTGGTGCCAAGATACTAGAGCAAATTGCCGCGCAAATGCAGGCGAAAAAGTTACCTATGGTAAGCGATCTCCGAGACGAATCGGATCATGAAAATCCAACCCGTTTGGTGATTACGCCTCGCTCAAATCGCATTGATGTAACTCAGCTGATGCAGCATTTATTTGCAACTACCGACCTAGAGAAAAACTACCGGGTCAACTTGAACATGATTGGCCTAGACGGTCGCCCTCAGGTGAAAGACTTACGTACGATTTTGTCTGAATGGCTGCAGTACCGAAAAGATACCGTGACGCGCCGCTTGCAGTACCGTTTAGATAAAGTGTTAGCGCGTTTGCATATTTTAGAAGGTTTGTTAATTGCGTTTTTGAATATCGATGAAGTTATCGAAATTATTCGCACGTACGACAAACCAAAACCAGAATTAATGGCGCGATTCGGTTTAAGTGACACACAGGCGGAAGCAATTCTGGAATTGAAGCTTCGCCACTTAGCCAAGTTAGAAGAAATGAAGATTAAAGGCGAGCAAGATGAACTTGCAGAAGAGCGCGACAAGCTCCAGCAGCTTCTAGGCTCAGATCGCCGCCTTAAAACCCTCATTAAGAAAGAAATCCTTGCAGACGCTGAAAAGTACGGTGACGACAGACGCTCACCTATTGTTGAGCGTGGTGAAGCTAAAGCGCTGTCTGAAAAAGAGCTGGTACCTGCTGAGTCTGTAACTGTTGTACTGTCAGAAAAAGGCTGGGCACGCTGTGCAAAAGGTCATGATATCGATGCGGAAGGTTTAAGCTACAAAGCTGGTGATGCCTATTTATCCAGCGCCGAAGGCAAGAGCAATCAGCCTGCCGTGTTTATGGACAGTTCAGGTCGTACTTTCTCTTGTGACGCTCACGGGTTGCCGTCTGCACGAAGTCAGGGGGAACCGCTAACAGGCCGCTTCAGCATAGTGGGTGGCGAGTCATTCCAACACGTCATTATGGCGCAAGACGAAAGCAAATTCTTAGTAGGTTCTGATGCAGGTTACGGCTTCGTCGGCACATTTAAAGATATGGTGAGTAAGAACAAGGCGGGTAAAGCCTACTTATCATTGCCTACTGCGGCGAAAGTCATGAAACCAACACCGGTTACAAATCCAGACTCAGATTGGTGCCTAAGTATTTCTAATGAAGGTCGCATGCTCATGTTCCCACTACGCGACTTACCAAGTTTAGGTAAAGGGAAGGGGAACAAGCTTATCAATATTCCTTCTGCAAAATCGCAATCTCGAGAAGAGTACGTGAAGGTGCTTGCTGTTGTACCTGATGGTGCCGCAATTAAAGTGGGAGCCGGTAAGCGCAACATGACACTGACGGCGGACGACCTTACCCACTATCAGGGAGAAAGAGGCCGAAGAGGGAATAAATTACCGCGAGGACTACAGCGGGTTGATACGGTTGAAGTTGTCTTACCCAGCAAGGACGAAACATCTGAAGATTTGTCATAAAGTTTAAGTTGTTCTTATGCTTAGGTGAACTACACTCAAAAAGGGATTAGATGAGGAATTTACATGCTAGGCATAGTTTTTACATCGTTAATCGATATGCTCGAGGAGAAAGTCTCTCCTGAGTTTGCTGACGATGTCATCATGGAAGCTGGGTTAGAAAACGACGGTGCTTATACCGCAGTGGGCTATTACCCGTTTGAACAAATGCAACGCCTGTTAGGTGTGCTGGTGGAGAAAACGGGTAAGTCAGCTAACGAGCTACTTTACGATTTTGGCTATTACTTATTTGGTAAGTTAGGTGCAGTGCATGGCGACGTGCTGGCCAATACAGAAGGCATGTTGGATATGCTGGAGCACTTGGACGGCGACATTCATGTTCAGGTTAAGAAGCTCTACCCAGACGCCGACCTACCCCGATTTACCGTGATATCCAGAACCGATAATACCATGCGCTTACAGTATTATTCTGAAAGAGAACTATATCCTTTAGCAGAAGGCTTGATGGACGCAGCCGCAGCTCACTATAACTGCACTCTGGAAAGGGAAACCCATCAAATAGATACGCCTCATACCTACGAATTTAGTATATCTCTTGTTTAACGGAGGCATGTTATGTCAGATGGGACACCGCATAGCACGCCTTCTGGCAGCGAACACTCGGGGTTACTAGAAAGGCGCTTGAGGCGAGAGCGAAATGCTAGAGAGCAAGCAGAAAAATTACTTAGTGAAAAAACGCAAAGCCTGTACGAAGCATTACAACAAAGTAAAACTATTCAAAAGAATCTAGAACTAGCACTCTGGGCCTCTCAGGAATCGTTTTGGAGCTGGGAGGCCCAGAGTGATGTAATGGAAATACGTTCTTTTTCACTCAACTCAGAGCAGTCGTCTACATGGTCTGGAACACTTATCCAACTATTGCAGCGCGTACATGAAGATGACTTAGATGGCTTACAATTTCATTGGAGCATGGCGCTACACGGCAATCGTGATCGGATAGAATTTTCCTTTCGCTTAAAGCTCTACAGAGATTTCCAGTGGGTACGGCTGCGTGGGCGCGTGCTGAAGCGTGGAAAAGCGGGTGAAGCGCTTCATATTGTTGGCACCACAAAAGACATTACTCAACAGCGAAAAGCCGAACAATCGTTTCACTTGATGGCCTCTGCTTTTGCGAGCTCACGTGAGCCCATGTTAGTACTATCACCTGATCTTGTTATCACAGAGTGTAACGATGCATATATTCAGCTAATTGCCGCACCTGTTAAGGAGCAATGTATTGGTTTGGATTTCAACCAAATTTTTATTGCTGAGAAAGTTGATAAAGTGCAATTGGCGCTTGATAAACAAGTTCGTTTCGAGTCGAAAGTGAAGGCGCAAAACGGCGAAATTAAGGTTGTCGATATATCGGTGGCTTTGTTTGAGACCTACCAGCAGACGTCGTCTTATTTGATTGCCACAATGCGTGACATCAGCGATAGAAAACGAAACGAAGCCAAGCTGCGTCAACTGGCATTGCACGATGAGTTAACCGGCCTTTCCAATCGCAATTCGTTGCGTGAGTCCATCTCCGGGTTAGTACAAAAAGAACAGCACTTTATTTTGGTCTTTATTGATCTGGACGGGTTCAAAGCAATTAACGATAACGCAGGGCATGAAAGAGGGGATATTGAGCTTCAGCGCGTAGGAGCGCTCCTTACTGCCATATTCGGCCCGATAGGGGAAGTCGGCAGGTGGGGTGGTGATGAGTTTATTGCCGTATTGCCTAATCAGAATGTTAAGGAAATTGCTGAACGCTCTGAGCGGCTTATCAACCAGATAGAAGAAGACGCCATAACCGTTAAAAGGACCGAGCTAAGGCTGTCTGCCAGTATAGGTATTGCACAATTTCCAGAGCATAGTAGCAGCATCGAAAGCCTAGTGCAGTGTGCCGACGCCGCAATGTACCGTGCAAAAGAGCTGGGTAAAGGGCAGGCGTTTATTTACGAGTCAGGTCTCTATGAGAGCATGACCCAGCAGGTCAGTATGGTGAATGACTTGCGCAGAACGGTAGAGAATCATCTTCTCGATTTCTATATTCAGGGTAAATATGATTTAAACGGCGAGTTAAAGGGCGGTGAAGTACTGTGTCGCTGGATTTCAGGCTTGCACGGTGTTGTATCGCCGGCAGTGTTTATTCCCATAGCAGAAGAGCACAAGCTAGACAGTGCAATAGGCCTTCAAGCACTCGAAGCGGCATGTGATTACATTTCAATAATGGAGTCGCAGCAGGGTGATGCCATTCCTTTGTCTGTGAATATAAGCGCTAATCAGATGCTTGACCCAGAGTTTCCAAATCAGGCAATGTCTATCTGTATGGATAATGATGTGTCTCCCGAATTTATTGAGCTAGAGCTCACTGAGTCGGTCTTTATTCGCGATGAAAAATCAGCACTTAGAGCGTTAAACACGCTGAGAGATCATGGGTTTAGACTGTCTCTGGATGATTTTGGCAGTGGTTTTTCATCTCTTAGCTACTTGCGAAGTTTCCAGTTTGAAGTGGTTAAGGTGGATAAAAGCTTAATTCAGGGTATTCACCAAGATAGCAAAGCCAATGCGCTATTTAATGGTTTGATAGCCATGTTAAAGAGTTTGCAAATAGATGTGGTGGCTGAAGGAGTAGAGTTGGAGTCTTATTTGCCTTTCATGGAGCAGGGCGACATTCAGCTAATGCAGGGGTTTTACTTTGATAAACCAATGCCTTACGATCAGTTCTTGGCAAGGCATACTACTGAGCCTAATCGGTAATGTCTTCAGCTAAGCTTAAACAAAAAAAGCCCTGTCGGGCTTTTTTTTAATGACTAAGCAAGCTCGTTACTTAGCATTGGTGCTTTCAAAGATTTTATCTGCCGATGCAGCAACAAAGCCTTTGTAAAGCTTGCCATCTGGCATCTCATAACGCTGTGCAAATTCGTAAAAGCAGCTCGGAATGGCCACAGTCTCATCGCTAAATGCTACGTCAGCACGGTCCGCCATGGTTGAGGATTGCGCTAAAAATACGTCTGGACCACCTTTAATCTCACCGCCCGAGGTGTTTAGCACGAAGCCCGCTTCTTTCAGCAATGTGTTTACGTCGGTAAGCTCGTCAGTACGGGTTAAGTGATTGACACTTACCGTAAAGTGGTTAGCACGGAAGCCCCATGCCGCCATCCACGCCGCGTATTCTGATTCGCTAAGCAGTGTGTCGTATTCTGCTTTAGTAACGTCCCAATGCTTACCCGAGTACAAGAAGTTATCTGCATCCACTACAGACTCAGGCATTTGATCAACCATCTTCTTGATAATTGCTTGAGCAGTTTCAGAAAGCTCGTTTACACGAAGCTCACTAATAAACACTTTTGGCTTAGTATCGTCAGGGTGCTCGAAATGCTTTGCAGTAAGCTTTTTCGCTTCGAAGTCATAGTCGCCTTTAGCTTCATAACCCAATGCTAAGAAGTGTGCAGCAAGCTTGTCTAAGCGGGTTTTATCAAGAGCAAAAGTTCGAAAAGCTACATGGTCGTTAACGATGTCGTTCGTGTTTTCTTCACCCGCCAACAGTGCATGAATTTTATGCGCTGAGGGAGTGATGGTAACGTAATCGTCCCACATGTTGCTAAACAACGTATCGATGTTGCTATGCATGGTGGTAGGGTCCTTTCTGTCGTTGACTATTTTTAAACGAATAGTTCGTATAGGGTTGGTACTAAACTGGCCGACACAAAAATCGTGTCGGCCTTTTTGTAACGTGAAAAGCTTGGGTTACATCGACAAGCCTGGGCTTAATTTGCCCGGCATAGTAACTTTATCAAGCTCAACTGAAGCAACTGGGTACGCACAGTAGTCGGCTGCATAAAACGCACTTGCTCTGTGGTTACCGCTGTCGCCCACGCCACCAAATGGCGCTGCGCTGCTTGCACCTGTAATAGGTCTATTCCAGTTTACGATGCCCGCGCGAATGCGAGCGAAGAAGTAGCGATAATCTTCTTCGTTGTCGCCTAGAAGACCTGCTGATAAGCCAAAGCTGGTGTTATTCGCTTCTTCAATCGCAGCGTCGAATTCGCTGTAACGAATCACTTTAAGTAGTGGACCAAAGTGTTCTTCGTCAGGCAGTGAAGCAAGCATGTCAGTCACATCAATGATGCCAGGAGTAGCAAAACCTTTGTTCTCGTCTTTTTGTTCAAGGCGAACTAGTACTTTACCACCAAGGTTTTCAAGCTCTTGCTGTGCTTTTACCATCAGTGCAGCGGCATTGCTTGAGATCATTGCGCCCATAAATGGTTGATCTTCAGCGTCATAGTCACCCACCTTAATATTCTTGGTCACTTCGATTAAGCGAGCAAGGATTGCATCACCCTGTGCATCGGCTGGTAAGAATAGGCGACGTGCACACGTACAGCGCTGACCGGACGTAATGAAAGCAGATTGAACGATGTCATGTACGGCAGCATCAACATCAGCCACATCTTTAACAATGAGTGGGTTGTTACCACCCATTTCAAGAGCCAAGATTTTTCCTGGGTGACCTGCGAACTGCTCGTGCAAGATTTTTCCTGTGCGTGAGCTACCCGTAAAGAAAAGACCATCGATATCGTTATGCGACGCCAAAGCCTTACCTGTTTCGACTTCACCTTGTACTAGGTTAAGCACGCCCGCTGGTAGGCCAGCAGCATCCCATAGCTTCACCATTTCTTGTGCAACCATAGGCGTCAAATCGCTTGGTTTAAACACAACTGTGTTACCTGCAATAAGGGCTGGAACAATGTGTCCGTTTGGCAGGTGACCAGGGAAGTTGTATGGGCCAAATACAGCAACAACGCCGTGAGGCTTGTGTCGAATGAAGGCTTTACCTACCGGCATTGGATTTTCAACGTTGCCCGTGCGTTCAAAGTAGGCTTTTTCAGAAATACCAATTTTGCCCATCATGGCGCCAACTTCAGTGGCAGTTTCCCACTCTGGCTTGCCCGTTTCTTTAGCCATAACTTTGGCAAGGTGCGCTTTAGCTTCTTCTAGCTTAGTGCCATAAACCTTAATAATTTCAAGACGCTCTTCAACGGTTTTTATGCTCCATGCTGGAAGTGCAGCACGAGCAGCGTTAATTGCGTCATCAATTTGAGAGGCTGTCGCAGACTTACCTTCCCAAATCACTTCGTTTTTTGCAGGGTCAATTGACGTTAAGTCATGACCTTGTCCGGCAACCCATTCACCGTTGATAAAATGTGTATGTAGCATAGTGGGTGTCCTTTTAATCTCTGAATGTAACGGGGGCGAAGCGTACGTGCTCTCCCTCTTTGACATTCAATGCAGCAGCGGCTTGGCGAGATAGTACAGCAACTTGCTTTTCTTCGCTTACCGTCATCTCGGTGGCAACTGCACGAAAATCAGATACTGATGTATTAATGATGTAGTGCGTTTGCCCTTGGGCAGCAGCGCTATCGTCAATCACTACAGGCAGTTTTAAACTCGACTGAGCCGTGCGGATGTGGCTTAAGTTTGCTTCTACCGTCGGGCCTGCGTCGAAAATGTCTACGTAGCCGCGGCAAGAAAAGCCTTCTTCTTCAAGAAGCTGAAGAGCAGGGCGTGTTTTGTCATGGACTTCGCCAATGACTTCTTGCGCTTCTTTGCTAAGCAGATTTACGTATATCGGGTACTTCGGCATAAGTTCAGCGATAAACACTTTATTACCAATGCCAGTTAAGTAGTCGGCAGTAGGAAAATCCATAGAGAAGAAATGGGTTTCCAACCACTCCCAAAACGGTGAGCGTCCTTCTTCGTCACTCACACCGCGCATTTCAGCAATAACTGTCTCTGAGAAGCGTTCACGGTGCTCCATCATGAACAAGAATCGAACCTTTGAAAGGAAGCGGCCGTTTATGCCGCCACGGGCTTGTTCGCGAAGAAACAGCGTACATATTTCAGTAACACCGGTGTAGTCATTACAAAACGTTAGAATGTCTACCGTGTTGTGAATGTTAAGCTCGCGCGAGGCGTGCACTACTTTGCTTAGGTGGTAATGATAGAACGCATCGTCTATACCAACAGCCGCTTCAATACCTGTTGTTCCCACTACCTGTCCGGTAGTGGTATCTTCCATTACAAACAAGTATGACTCATCGCCAGGTTCGGTTACGTTTGGTTTGTTAAACGCAGTTTCTGCACGATCAATTTTACGCTGCAGCAACTCGTCGTTGACAGGTAAAGACGTAAAGCCAATACCTGATTCAACGGCGATTTCTTTAAGCGCGTTATAGTCGGCCTTCGTGATAGGGCGAATGATATTCATGTTCGCTACTCGTGTTGTAATTATTCGGCGTTTACAACGGCAGCAACGGCGCGTTCAAAACGTGCAAGACCTTCTTTGATGTCTTCATCAGGAATAACCAGTGAAGGCGCAAAACGAATAACGTTCATGCCAGCAACAAGACACATAAGGTTCTCTTTCGTTGCAGCCATCATGAAGTCACGTGCACGGCCTTGGTATTTCTCATTTAACGCACAACCTAACAGCATGCCTTGACCACGTACTTCTTCAAATACGTTGTACTTTTCATTGATAGCACCTAGTAGTTCACGGAATAGGGCTTCTTTCTTAAGTACACCTTCAAGCACTTCTGGTTGGTTCACGATATCTAACGCTTTTTCCGCAACAGCACAGGCTAGTGGGTTACCACCGTAAGTACTACCGTGGGTACCTGGCTTAAGGTGTGCAGCGATGTCTGCTGTGGTAAGCATGGCACCAATTGGGAAGCCGCCACCAAGAGATTTTGCGGTTGTTAGAATATCAGGTGTTACGCCAAGACCCATGTAGGCATAAAGGTGACCAGTACGACCAACACCCGACTGAACTTCGTCAAAAATAAGTAATGCGTTGTGCTTGTCACAAAGTTCGCGAACGCCTTTTACGAAATCTACATCAGGTGGAATAATACCGCCTTCACCCTGAAGCGGTTCCATCATTACCGCGCAGGTTTTGTCAGAAATTAGCGCTTCAAAGGCAGCTAAATCGTTGTAGTCACAGTGGTCAACAGCGCCTGGCTTAGGACCAAAACCGTCAGAGTAAGCAGCTTGACCACCTACTGTTACGGTAAAGAAGGTACGGCCGTGGAAACCTTTGTTGAAAGCGATGATTTGGTTTTTGTCTTCACCGTGCTTGTCCAGCGCCCAGCGACGAGCTAGCTTCAATGCTGCTTCGTTCGCTTCTGCGCCTGAGTTTGCGAAGTAAACTCTATCTGAAAACGTTGCGTCATTTAGCTTTTTAGCTAAACGAAGGGCTGGCTCGTTAGTGAAAACGTTGCTTAAGTGCCAAAGCTTGCTGCCTTGTTCATTAAGAGCTTTCACAAGCTCTGGGTGACAGTGACCTAAAACGTTAACTGCAATACCGCCTGCAAAGTCGATGTACTCAGCTCCATCTTGATCCCATACGCGTGAACCTTCACCTCGAACAGGTACCATACCTGCTGGGTTATAGTTAGGAACCATTACATCATCAAATGTAGCGCGAGTTACGTTCATCTTTGTTACCTCTGCGTTGGGCGCCAATCACACTGTGTGATTTGGCTTATCGAATCTACGAGCACATTTTAGTACTACTTTGGTCGATAAGCGTTAATTGGGCGCGTAAAAACTAATCGGATTTGTTCAACAGTATGCCATTTTTTTTAACATTTGTCTTCTATGCAAAAGGCTGCAGCCCTTTATTTATAAGGACTGTGGCTTAATTTGCAGGAAAAGTGAATAACTATTAACTACTGGGCTATATCAATTAGTAATAATCAATTTTTGCGCTGAGAAAAGGGCTGCATACGGGTTTTAATGCACTGTGAGGCAATAAGAAAGGGGGAATAGGACTGGAAGCCTTACCTGTTTAATGTAGCTAAAAACGGGCAAGACATTGAGCAACCGTCAATAATTTTGGTCATCATGCACATGAAATGAAAAAGGTGCATAACGAGTGCATGAATATCCACTAAAAAATTAATGATTTTCTTCGTTTTTCACCAAAGGAAGGGTGAAAATATCAATGGTTTTGAGTTTTTCGAGTGCACCTGCAGGGTAGCGTTGCTCCATAAAAAGCGGCTTTACTTCTTTCATTTCAACAAGCTTTAACTGATGTAACATCCGAATTTGTGTGTAGGTTCGGGCTTGATGAAGTACCTTACTGAGTGTTTTAGGCTGTGCGGGTACTTTATCGGCACACGCTCGCATAGGTTCTGCAATAGGCAAGCGCATTAAATGCATCCACTCCAGAATATCCGCGCTTATTGCATCTGCGAATTCTTGCTGTAGAGCAATAAGGTGGTTGGCTGAAGGAGCCACTTTGAGTAGCGCTTCATGTCGCTTTTGCTCTTTGTCTTTCTGGCATTCTTGCAACAGGTGTAGCTGAATTTTATCGAACAGTTTGAAGTAAAGTCTTGTTACGACACAACGCCCCAAATTACTGAGCATCGCAAGGGTATAAGCCTGGTTTTTGTTTAAATCCGTAAGTGCTGCAAGGCGTTTCGCCGTTATGGCGACGCCAGTCGTATAAGGCGTAAGCTTTTGTTTAATTAGCGGGTAAGGGTCGGTAATCTGAGGCATAGCGCGCTTTAAGATGAGCGACGGTATCAATGTGCGTAGGTTTTCAATACCCAAAAAGCTCAATGCTGTGCGCAGTGTTTCTACCACAATGATACGCCCACGGGAGTCTTTGCGCCTAAATTGTGGAGTATTCACCACAACGATCAGTTCATCATAAAGCCATGGCATGGTTGCGGCAATTGGCTCTAGTTTCGAAACAGAGCATGCCTTCACGGAAAGAGCGTCAAGAAGCTCGCCGATATTTTCGGGCAAGTTAAGTACGTTTTGAACGAGCTCGTCGGTATAGCCTAGCTGCTCTGTTAATTCACCTAGAAGGATCTCGTGAAGATGGTGACTCACTGATTCAAGGTATGACGCTTCGGTTTTCTCTTGAAGGCGCTTGTTTTCAATCGCCACTTTTTCAACGTGCAGTAGCAGCCTGCGCGCATCTCCTTGCTCCGATTGCTCGAAGCTTACCTCTCCCACCTTGCGCCTTCCTAGCATTTCCAGCACTCGCTCTGGCGATATGATCATATTTTCAAAACGATCATCTATCGTGGGCGGTGTGGTTGCCCCCATTGTCATATTAAAAGCACTCCTGCTCATAACTTTTTGGTGAACGGCAATATTATCGTACATCAGGGGCCTTTATTACTTTCGCTACGGTAATGATGAAAATGGTAGCTACTGCTTGAAAGCAAGCCTTATTTACCCTGCAACTGTTGATATTGCGTGTGCGATGCTTCGTATAATCTTTATTCAGCGCATTGGCTAAAACAAATTATGAAAAGTTAAACGAAAAATCAGTGAATTGCGAGTAATTCTGGCCTTCAAGCGTAACCTTTTACGCTATAAAAGCGTATCGGCATCAAACTCGTATACTTAAATTGATTTAAACTGAAGAAATGCATCCAGTACGCTATGGCCGTGTTCGGTAAGCAGTGACTCGGGGTGGTATTGCACGCCCCAAATAGGATGATGATTATGGGAAATTGCCATGATTTCCTTTGTGCCCTTTGCGGTTTCACACCATGCATCAACACTCAGTGAGGCAGGTAGCGATGCGGGATCTAAAACCAATGAGTGGTAGCGCGTCACGTTAAACGGGTTAGGTAAGCCTTTGAACAGGCCACTGTTGCGGTGTGTTAGGGGTGAAACTTTTCCATGCTTAATCTCTTGTGCACCTACTACCTTGGCACCAAACACTTGACCTATAGCTTGATGACCCAGGCATACACCTAAAATAGGTATCTTGCCTGCAAAATGTTCAATCGCAGATAAGCTGATGCCTGCTTCGTTTGGCGTGCATGGTCCCGGTGAAATAACTAACTGTGAAGGCATTAAGCGAGATATGTCGTCTAAGGTCAGTGCGTTATTTCGCACCACTTCAACGTCGACGCTGAGCTCAGTGAAATACCGAGCGAGGTTATGAGTGAACGAATCGAAGTTATCAATTAACAGCAACACAGCAGTGCTAGTCCTTGGTATTTCTAAGTTGCGAAGGTTTTAGCCATGAAGGATTAAATGAACCCTTCATGGCTTGTAGCAAGATGTTGGAATTCGGCTGTTATGGCTTTGGAATAAAGCCGACTGCTTTGTATACTTTAGCCAAAGTATCAGCCGCTCGCGCTGACGCTTTCTCAGCACCCTGACGCATTACGTCGTCAAGATATGCTCTGTCTGCGCGAATTTCAGCATAGCGGGCCTGAATTGGTTCAAGTAGAGCAACCACAGCGTCTGCAACATCGCCTTTAAGGTGGCCATACATTTTGTCGGTATATTCAGGCTCAAGCTCTTTAATTGATTTACTCGTCGCAAGCGAAAGTAGAGTCAGTAAGTTAGACACGCCTGGTTTTTCAGTTGGGTTAAAGTAGATATTAGCTTGCTCGTCAGAGTCGGTCACGGCACGTTTGATTTTCTTGGCCAACTTCTTAGGATCTTCTAATAAGCCGATGAAGTTATTCGGGTTGTTGTCAGACTTAGACATCTTCTTTTCAGGCTCTTGAAGACTCATGATGCGCGCGCCGAAGTCTGGGATATACGGGTCAGGTAGACGAAATACATCGCCGTATAGATTGTTAACACGTGTAGCAATATCACGAGTTAATTCAAGGTGCTGCTTCTGATCTTCACCTACCGGTACTTTATCTGCTTGGTATAGCAAAATATCTGCTGCTTGGAGTACAGGGTAGCTGTATAAGCCTACATTAATGTTATTTTCGTTCTTCGCAGACTTATCTTTGAATTGAGTCATGCGATTAAGCTCACCCATTTGGGCGTAACAATTCAATACCCAAGATAGCTGTGCATGTTCAGGCACATGGGATTGCAAAAACAGAGTACTTTTTTGTGGATCAATACCGCAAGCAAGGTAAAGAGAAAGGCCGTCTAGACAAGCTTCAGCAAGCTGCTTAGGGTCTTGTCGTACAGTAATAGCATGCAAATCCACTATCATATATAAGCAGTCGTGGTCGTCTTGCATGGAAACCCACTGTTTAAGTGCACCCATGTAATTGCCAAGGGTAAGTTGTCCTGAAGGCTGACAGCCACTTAATACAACGGGTTTATTACTCATTTCTTTTTACCTGTAATACGTTAAATACTGTGAAAATAAAGCTTGGGAAAATAAAGCTTCAAAAATTATGCTTTAGACAGTGACGCTAGTTCATTGCGCATTTGCTCAATGACATCGCTGTAGTCGGGTTGAGAAAAAATAGCCGAACCAGCCACAAACATATCCGCGCCCGCTTCCGCTATTTCGCGAATGTTATCGACTTTTACGCCACCGTCAATTTCAATTCGAATATCGTAGCCGCTTTCTAATACACGCTGTTTCACAGCGCGTACTTTATCTAAGGTGCTAGGAATAAACTTTTGACCACCAAACCCAGGGTTAACCGACATAATAAGAATGTGGTGCAGTTTGTCCATGACGTGGTCAAGGTAATGTAGTGGCGTTGCTGGGTTAAATACGAGCCCCGGCTTGCAACCTGCATCGATAATAAGCTGCAGAGAGCGGTCTATGTGCTCAGACGCTTCTGGGTGAAAACTAATATAGCTGGCCCCTGCATTCGCGAATTTTTCAATTAAGTCATCGACGGGCTTCACCATTAGGTGCACATCAATGGGAGCGGTAATGCCGTAGTTTCTTAACGCCTCGCAAATCATTGGCCCAAACGTAAGATTGGGTACATAGTGGTTATCCATTACATCGAAATGCACCACATCAGCGCCAGCCTCTAATACCTTTTCTACGTCTTCGCCAAGTCGAGCGAAATCGGCCGATAGTATTGATGGAGCAATTAGGAATGGTTTCATTGCATGTCCTTTCATTCTAAAAACAACAAGGTGCGTTGCCACTTACGTTTCACCTTTGCGAAAGTTTACCCAAATCCGTGCTTCTTTACTATGCAAAGGGTTAATCAGCGTTAATTTCACGGAAATTTAAGATAAAAGGACTTTGTCAGAACGTTGCCCAATTTTGGTGAACGCGCGTTATGTTGGTGCATTTTTATGCAGCGTTTTTTTGTTTCGGTGACAGCGGGTGAATTTTTTGAGTGAAATAATTTTCTAAATTTCAATTGGTTAACTTATTTTTTGCGAGTTTTTTTGATGAACCATAAATGGGCATCAACTTTGCGTTATCCAGTCCAAAAAAGAAAACACAGACAGAAAAAACGAATTACAACAAGTTTGAATTTGACTGGAGAACACACATGAAAACATCTACAAAAAGAACAATACTTGCCGCTGCTATTTCTTCAGCGTGTCTGTTAACAGCCATGCCTAGCTATGCAGAAGGTTCATTCACTGCTAACGCTAGTGCAACCAGTAACTACATCTGGCGTGGTCTAACACAAACAACTAACGAAGCCGCAGTACAGGGTGGTATCGATTACGCGCATGAAAGTGGTTTTTATGCGGGTACGTGGGCGTCTAACGTGAACTACGGTGCCGGTGACGTATATTCATATGAGCACGATATGTACTTCGGTTTCTCAGGTGAGTCTGACGGTATTGCCTATGACTTTGGCTACCTTTACTACAACTACGATGACGAAGCGAACTTCGACTTTGCAGAAGTTTATGGGTCTGTAGGTATGGGTGGATTAAGCCTTACTGTATACCTTTTAGCGCACACTGAAGCTGACGAAGGCGAAGATCAGGACTTTGGTTTTGCTCAAGCGTCTTATACGTCTCTTGGTTACACTACAGAAATCCTTAATGGCACTGAGCTTGGTTTCCATGTCGGTTATCACGAGGGTGACTTCGCTGAAGCGTTTAATGGCGTTGAAGGTTATATGGACTATGGTATTTCAATAGCAAAAGACGGCTTTAGTTTCGCCATCACCGGTACCGACCTTGACGACATGGGCGGTGACGACGAGTTTGATAACGACGCCGTTAAATTTACCGTAGCGTATTCAGTAGACTTCGAGCTATAAACTACTTTGTAGCGGCCATTGGATGGCCTTTATCAAAACGTTGAGTACTAAAAGCCTAATGTGTTTCCGTTAGGCTTTTCATTTTTTAAAAGCAACGCATTTTTAACTTGTTCGTAACCTGCTTTTGATTATAATGAGATTAATTTTTAAACGAGTGTAAGGAGTATTCAGGATGAAGGTTCTTCCATTTTTTGCGATTTGTGGAGCGGTAGCGCTTGTTAGCGTTGCGGTTACAAGTACGCCAAATTCACACTCGTCAGTATGCGAATTCCAACCCGTTACGGAGTTCAACCCCAAGTTGCCCGCAAGCCATATTCAAAACCAATGTGCCCGTCATCAAGAGGGTGTTGAGGAAGTAAGTTGGCTGTCATGGATAGCGGGGAAATCATCCTCTTTTCAATTCCACTTTTTAGACCTACTTGAGTTGATGCACAGCGACGAAGGTAATCGAGATTTCACCTCACCTGCTAACGACACTTAGGGGAAAATTATGCAGTCTGGTACTGGTTTTTGGTCAGTTCTAGGTAGTGTAGTTGCTAGTCTATTTGGTGTTCAGAGCCATAAAAACTACGAACGTGACTTTACTAAAGGCACTTTTATCAGCTTCGCCGTCATTGGCGTAATCTTGGTTGTGCTGTTTGTTGTTACGCTTTTTATGTTCGTTAAATGGTATACGGGCTATAGCGCATAGCAATTGCGTGAATACACATTAAAATCGTATGCGGGTAAGGCGGTCGATGCGCTACCTATAAGACGTTTTTTAGGCACCACACACTAAACTGAAGGGCGGTGAAACGTCTTCTTTTTTCGAGTCTTTCGCTTTGGTGCGACGTTAGCTGGAGGGAAATAAGCCAAAATTTCATCCACAGGCTGTCGCGTTGCACCGTTTTGACTTATCGAACGCTTAACTGACAGCATACTAAAATCTGCCCCGTGATAAAGCGACCGAGTTAGCGGTAAATCGTGATTTGAGATGAGGACGGGTATGCCTCGCTTTTTTGACGCGCGGGTGGCGAGCTCAGCCAGCTTCTCTTGAGATTCTTGTCCGAAGCTTCGCGCGGCATAGCTGGTAAACGCTGCAGTTTTGCTGATAGGAGCATACGGTGGGTCACAATAAATAACGTTGCCACGCCTAGCTCTAGAAAAAACCTTTTCAAAAGGAAGACAAGTAAACGTCGCTTTTTGCGACTTTTCCGAGAACACAAACATCTCGTCTTCTGGAAAGTAAGGCTTCCTATAGCGGCCAAAAGGTACGTTAAAACGCCCTTGAAGGCTGTAGCGGCATAAACCGTTGTACCCATGTCGGTTTAAATAAAGAAAAAGAATCGCTCGGTAGTATTCATCTTGCGTTGCGTTGAACTCTTCGCGCAAGTCATAGTACATCTTTTCTTCATTGCGACTCCCATCAAAAAACGCGCGCGCGTCGTTAATCAGAGCGTCTGGTTGTGCTTTTAAGAAGTTATATAAGTTGATGAGATCAGGATTGATGTCATTAAGCAGGTAGCGTTTGTATTGCGTATTCAGAAATACAGATCCGGCACCAACAAACGGTTCAATGAGTTTATTGGCTTGCGGTAATCTGGCCTGAATATGCTCAACCAAGCTGTATTTGCCACCGGCCCATTTTAAAAAAGCCCGGTTTTTTTTCTGCATCATGCTTAAACGTTACTACCTAGACGGAATGAAGACGGTGGTTTTTCCGTGCGCCGCCGTTCCAAGGGAAAGGGTCGTCTTTATACTTTTATGCTGATCAGTATCAGATATCACCACACTAAAGGTAGATTGTAACTTTCATCAGTAAAACGGACAACCAACAAGTGTCGCAAGAACGGAATTTTGCTCATTTACTGGAAATATTATGGCCACCCGGTTGTGAAATGACTTAATTTTGCGCTTTGCTCATCTCTGAGAGGATTTGGTTTCCTCGCTTTATAAACGCATTTTGTTTACCTGGATATTCGGGTAGATCTGTTCGTGCTTGTTGCGCTTGAGATAACGACATGTAGATTTGCTTGTTAACTACTACAAACCAGTCGCCACCATAGCGCGTCGTTTTATAAATTCGCGTTTGCTCAGTTAGATTGTTTTCTCGTAGGAACTCACTGAGAACAGACTCACTTTTCATCGCTAACAATTGTATAGCGTAGTCATCTTCCCCAATCCAGCCTTCTTGACTCGATTCACTGGCCACAGTGGTTGGCGCTACATTATCGTTAACGCCGTCCGAGTTTGATTTGGCACCTTGAGCAGGTTGTTGATCACGTAGCGCACCGTTGCTAACCACCTCTGAACCATTGGAATCAGTGGTATTATCTCCAATCGGGGCATTCTCAAACTGGTTACTGTCTGCCTGTTCTGAAGATGGCGTAACTTCAGGTAAGGATGAAACCGCATTTTCCCAATTGGTAATCAACGGACCGTTATCTGACGATTCATCAATTAACGAGCCACCAACGTCTGCACTATCATCATTGGGCGCGGAAACAAGCTCTACATTGCCTATTTGGTTGGTTGCTTGAGTTGCTGAGTTTGATGCTGTTGTTTCGCTTTCATCGGTTTCACCATTGCCTATAAGCTTGTTATAAGCAGAGCCGGGCTCAACCTGCGTTCTTTCAGGTTCTGGCGAAGGTTGACTAATAGGCGCAAAAATCGATGCTAATTTATCACCGTATTGCCAGTAAATAAGGCCAGAAAACGTAGCAAGGAACACGCATATAACAGCGATATAAAACCACTTAGACTTTAACGGGTTGATAAAAGTTTGCGTATTTTCACGCTGTCTATTTTCTAAATGAGCCTGAAAAGCCTCGCGACGTGAAGCAATCATTTTGTCGAGCTCTGACTCGAAGCTAGGCTGTTCGCTAATGACTGACTGGCTGCTAATTATTAGAGGGGTTTCCGTATTTTTTGCAGGAAGCCACTGCTTGGCGCGCTCAGCCCATTCGTTATTCGCGAACAAAAGCACATTTAAATGCTGTTTGTTACCAGCAAACCGACTTTGTAACACCAAGTCCCATAGTTCTTGTAGTAGTGCATCAGGAAGATTGTGGGCTTGGGTGATGGCTATAAGAATTGGACCTTCGTGACTATTTAGGTCGGAAAGTAGTTCGTTTAGAGGCCTAACGAAGCTACCCACCACTTGACCAAGAAGCTGCCGACAAAGTTGTCGACGGTAGTCAGAGGGCTCCATATTTTCTTGCGCAGTTAAATACGCAATCTCGGTATCATCGTGCTGCTGAAAGACAAAGGCTTCAAGGGTCTTTTGTTGTTGAGCAATAGACTCACCACTGACAAAAATCAGCTGAGAAGAGTAATTGACCAAATATTCCAAACGTTCATGCAGTTCACTTTGCATGGGAGTTTGCCCTTATTCACCGTTGCTTTAAAAACTGTCCTGCAACGCATTTCTTCATGATTCCAACTAACGTAGGGAAGTCAAGATAGACGCGTTGCCAGGTTGTCGCGAGGGCTAATGACTAAGAAAGGATGTCAGTAAGAATGGCGTCCGTGACGTCCTTGGTAACAACCGCTTTGCCTATGCCTTGAGGAAGTACAAATCGAATACTGCCAGCTTCCACTTTTTTATCGCGTTTCATATGCTTAACGTAGTCATCCTTTGTCATACTATTTGGGCCTGCAACCGGTAAAGCAAATGCTTCAAATAGCGACGATACGCGTCGTGTTTCTGACGCTTCAAACCACGTTAATGCTTCAGCAGCTTTACAAGCAATTATAGTACCAGCGGCTACCGCTTCGCCATGCAGCCAGTTACCGTAGCCTTGCTCGGCTTCAATAGCGTGACCGAACGTGTGGCCTAAGTTAAGAATGGCGCGTAAACCACCTTCACGTTCATCTTTTGCTACCACGTCTGCTTTGATTTCGCAGCAGCGAGAAATAGCTTGGGTAAGAATTTCAGTATCAAGCGACGTAAGCGCATCTACATTACTTTCAAGCCATTCAAAAAACGGTGCGTCGTAAATGATACCGTATTTGATGACCTCTGCCATGCCAGCAGCAAACTCCCTCGCGGGTAATGTAGCGAGGGTATCAGTATCAATGGCCACATAAACCGGTTGGTAAAAAGCGCCAATCATGTTTTTGCCGAGAGGATGATTTACCGCGGTTTTTCCACCTACTGATGAGTCGACTTGAGAAAGCAAAGTCGTAGGAACTTGAATGAAGGGCACACCGCGTTGGTAAGTTGCCGCAACAAAGCCAGTAAGATCACCAATTACACCACCGCCAAGTGCGATAAGTGTCGTATCTCTTGCAGCGTTTAGCTCAAGAAGGCGTGTCATAACCACTTCGAATTGGGCAAGGTTTTTGTGTTGCTCGCCATCCGGCAAAATAATGGTTTCGACCTGAACATCGCCACACGCCGCTTTAGTGGTTTCTAAATATAGTGGGGCAACAGTTTCGTTGGTAACAATGACGGCAAGTGGGCCTTTTATATAGGCACTAAAAAGGCCAGGTTGCGAAAGCAGCCCAGCCTCTATCTGTATAGGATAGCTACGTTCTCCAAGTTCCACAGTTAAGGTTGACATTGGCGTAGCACCTCCTATTACATATTTAATTTATAAACCAATTTTACTGATAATCTGATTCGCTACAGCACGCGCACTTTGGTCGTCTGTATCAACAATGTAATCAGCAACTTCTTCGTAAAGCGGGTTGCGCATTTCTGCAAGATCGCGAAGTACTTGTTCTGGATCTTCGTTTTGTAGCAAAGGACGACGTTTGTCACGTTGTGTACGGGCAACTTGCTTATCGATTGTCGTTTGTAGGTAAACAACGATGCCGCGGGCAGATAAACGATTACGCACAGCTTTAGTTACAATAGAACCGCCGCCAGTAGCAAGTACAATACCTTGCTTATCTGTCAAATCGTTAATGACGTTTTCTTCGCGTTTACGGAAACCGTCTTCGCCTTCAAGGTCGAAGATCCAGGCAATGTCTGCACCCGTGCGGCGCTCAATTTCCTGATCCGAATCAAAAAAGTCTAGGTGAAGTTCGTCTGCCAGATGTCTACCGATGGTACTTTTGCCAGCACCCATTGGGCCAACTAAAAAGATATTACGTTTTTCAGCCATATTTGCTTATATCACAACTTAATCATGTTAGGGGCAGTGCACTGTTGCCTTACCAGCCTACCCATTGACTCGTGCCTATTTAGTGTCCAATAAGCACCACTCCTTAAACCTCGCTTAAATTTCGAGGCGGGGATTATCTCAGTTTCATGCAAGGCGTTGCAAGTTTTGTTACTAACAAATAGCGTATACCTGTAAATTTAGTTACAAAAAAAGGCTGAAAACCAAAAAAAGCGCACAAAAATGCGCTTTTTTGAAGGCTAAAAATGAGGATTATGGTCTTTCAGTGACTATCTTGGGTGTCACAAAGATAAGTAGTTCTCGTTTTTGCTGAAGTTGTGACGAGTTTCTGAAAAGGGCACCAACGACAGGCAAATCACCAAACAAAGGCACTTTCGACACGCCATCAGAACTGGTTTGTTGGAATATGCCACCTAATACGATGGTTTCGCCGTTTTCTACCAATACCTGCGTTTTAATTTCTTGGGTATCGATGGCTACGGCCTCACCAGTAGACGTAGAAACGGTTTCGCCACGGGTATCTTGCGTAACAACTAAATCCAAAATAATGCGATTATCAGGCGTAATATGTGGCGTAACTTTCAGTGACAAAACGGCTTTTTTGAACTCTACTGAAGTCGCACCGCTAGACGTTGCTTGTACGTAAGGTATTTCCGTACCTTGTTCAATGTAAGCTTCATGCTGGTTAGCAACCGTAATACGAGGACTCGCAATAATTTCGCCTTTGTTTTCAGATTCTAGTGCGGAAAGCTCAAGGTCTAATATGGTGCCATCAACCAAGCTCGCAATTTGAAAGCCAATGCTACCCGCGGCGCTGGTCACAGGCAGGTTCACATTAAGGCGATTATCAATGCTAGGCACTATGCCGCCGGCAATGGTGTCTGCGCCCTCAAGGCTTCCCGACACACCATTATCGTCTTGACGGTCGCTGAAACCCCAACGAACGCCAAGCTGCTCGCCTACATCGTCAAGCACAGTAACCATACGGCTTTCAATCAGCACTTGCTTTACTGGAATATCTAACGCATTGATGGTTTTTCTTGCTTCATCAATAGAGGCTAACGTGTCGCGAATAAGTAAAGTGTTGGTTCGTTCATCTACTGTAACACCCCCTCGCTCAGATAAGATCCCGCCCTCTGTCGACTTTAAGATCGTGGCCAAGGCAGCAGCTTTTGCATAGTTAACAGGAATATTAACCGTATGAAGAGGCGCTAAGTCTGAAACTTGCTTTTTAGATTGAAGGGCTTGGGTTTCACGAGCCGATAGTTCTTCAGCCGGTGCAATTAATAAAATGTTGCCCTCTAAGCGTTTATCCAGACCTTTAACACGCAAAATCATGTCGAGAGCTTGATCCCACGGAACGCCCGACAAGCTTATCGTTACGTTTCCTGTTACGGTGTCGGTGGTCACTAAGTTAAACCCATTAACCTGCGCAATAATTTGTAAAACTTGTCTCACAGGAACATCTTGAAAATCGAGCGAAATGGGGTCGCCTGTGTATTTCTTTTCCGCTTCCAAGGCGTCTTGCTGCGCGCTGTCCATTGGCGTTATCGCCATACGAATTACGCCGTCTTTTACCGTATTTTGAACCGTAACTGGGCCCGAATAATTAACCTCAATTCGCGCGCCATCTTTATCTTCGAATGTCTCGATGGTAGAAACCAACGTGCCGAAATCAGCCACATTAAGTTCTACCAATTGGTCTTCGCCTAACTTGGTGTTTGGTAATGTAAGGGATACTTTTCCTTGTGACTCAATAAGCTGAAGCTTTGGCGCTTGGCCCTCAAAACTCACCAGTGTTACAGCGGTATTGTTAGCTGCTTGAGTAAAGTCGATGTTTGTGACCGTGGTGGTAACGGTTGATGCATTTCGTTTAGTATCAGGGTCGACTAACAAAGGCTCTTGGGCTTTTACTGGCGAAACAAATACGGTTAATGAAAATATTGCAGCCACAGCGAAAGCCAGCCAATACCATCTAGGCACTCTACGATTCAGAGATTTGTTAAATATGTATCGTTCGGCCATGCTTACTCTCCCGCCTTCGATGCTGTAGTCATTGTTGTTGTTTTCCTTTGCCAGCAGCCCGCACCATCAGGTAATAACTGTTCAATAGTAATTGAGTCGGTGCTAATTTGCGTAATTTTGCCATAAAACAAGCCGATACGACTCCCTACTTTAGCTTTATGTAATACGCCATCGTTACTTTTCAATAATGCCCACTGCACTCCTTTAACGGCAAAGTTGCCAGTCAGTGCGAGGGCGTCCACGCCATAGGCTTCCAATGCTTCTTTAGGGCGCTGGAAGTTTGGCTGTAAACAGTTTTCTACCCGCGCTTTTGCTACTGGAGCTGCGTTGTTCTTAGGGCGATCGAACGGGCTTCTTAAAGCGCTTGCCGAATAGCTAAAAGGTGGGTGAGTCTTGAATTCTGGATACGGTTCAATTTGTGGCTGAGCACGCTCTTTAACACTCTGTGTATAGGCATGCAGATCGTCGAGTTTAGGTGAACAGCCTGTTACTAACAATATGATTAAAAGAGATAAAAACGAACGAATCATTGTTCATCTCCTTCAATGTCTGTCGAGTTTTCCGAACGATAAGTTTTCGCCTGCAGCTTCAGCGACAGACCATTTGCTTCACGCTTTATGTCAAAATCGTGAAGTGTAACGATACGAGGTAAATCTGCGACTTTGGAAACGAATTCGCCAAAGTTGTGATAGCCACCGCTTACTTCCATTTCGATAGGTAGTTCGGTGTAAAACTCTTTTGGTACTTCTTGTTGCCAGTTAAGCAACTCAAACGTGAGGCCCGATGCGGTACCAACGTAAGTGATATCGTCAAGCAAACCCGGTGTTTCGTTGCTGGTTGGAAGACTTTTCAGCATAGACGAGAAGTCTTCTTTAATTTGCGCGAGTTGGGCTTGGTAAGCTTCTAAATTAGCCGCAATGCGGTACTTTGCTTCGAACTGTAACTTTAGTTCTTGTTCTTTTAATTCAGCCGCATCTTTAATCGGTAATTTGGGGCTTATTAGCATGTAGTAGCTCAACGCACCTACCAATATTGCGACAAACGCCGCCACAACAATGCGAACTTCGTTTGGCCAAATAGCGATTTGTTCAAAGTCGAGTTCGTTGAGTTCTTTTAGTTTTGAAACATCAAACTTCATGGTTATTGCGCCTCACTACTTTCTATTTCTAGCGGAGCAACATTGGGGTTTATCGAAAACGTAAGCGTAAAGTTGCTAATCGCTCTCGCTGCACTGCTGTCAGATTTAATGGTAGAAAGCTCTGCGGCAACGAACACTTTCGAGTTGTCCAGCGCGCGCATAAAGTCGGAAAGACGATTGTTCGAATCACTAGTCCCTTCAATCTCAATACGGTTATTGCTTCTGGTCATAAACTCGAAGGCCACACCGGGAGGAACGAGTTTAGCAAGTTCATCAAATACTATAGGAGCCACATTGCGACTTGCTTGCAGTTGCTCAATTAATGCCATGCGCTGCTCAATGGCATTTTTACTGTCTTTAACCTTTTTTATCTCTGCAATTTGCGCATCTAAAACCGCGATTTCCCGTTCAAGGTATTGATTACGCGAGTTTTGATTACTTATTTGCTGGTCGATAGCTTGACCAATGAACCAAAAAATCAATCCTACAATGGCGGCAACAGCAAGTAGCCCTGCCAAGTATTGTTGTTTTTGATGTTGGCGCTGCTTCTCTCGCCAAGGTAGTAAATTTACATGTGCCATGGCGTAAAGCTCCGGCTCGCTAGACCCGCTGCAATCGCAAGCTGTGGTGCAATTTTGCTAAGTCTCGTGGCATCAAGTTTAGGGTTTATCGACATGTTGCTAAACGGATTGAAGCAATCAACCTCTAGGCCTAAGTCTTGTTTTAAAATGTCGACTAACGGTTCAATAGTAGCGGCACCGCCGCTAAACAGTATTTTGGTGGGGCGCTCTGCATGTAGCGTGCTCATATACATTTGTAATGCACGGTTGATATTTTGCTGTAGGTTAGCGGCAAATATAGGAAGCGTATCTTCCACCCAATTTCCAGACAGCGTGCCATCAAGTAGCTGACGCTCTGCGGTTTCACGCTCAACCATATGAATGGCGCTAATATCGTTAATTAGCTGATTTAAGCCAAAGGCGTGCTCTTTGGTGTAGATGACGTCGCCGTTTTTTATTACGCATATTTGAAGAAGCGAGGCGCCCACATTAATACAGCAAAGTGGCATGTCTTCGGTATGAGGCGTATGGAAAAAGTCCATGGCATTGCCGATGGCATAATTTTCCATATCAACAATTTTGGGTTCAAAGTTAGCTTCTCTTGCAAGCAGCAAGCGACTGTCTACCAAATCTTTATGCGCAGCGGTAAGTAATACATTTACTTTTCCAGTGTGCGTTGCGCTCGGCCCCATTTCTTCAAAATCCAAATATACTTCTTCAAGCGGATAGGGAATGAGACTGTCGGCTTCGATCTCAATTTGATTTTCTAAATCGTAATCGCTTTGCTCTGGGTCCATATAGACGATTTTACTGATCACTGACGTACCAGCCACCGCAACATTTGCCAGCTTTAATTTTGTTTTTAGCGACTTTCGAATTTTCTTGAGAGCAATGCTTACTGACTCATAGTCTTTAATATCACGCTCAGAGAAAGCGATTTTGTTAATTGGCTCACAGGCATACCCTTGAAGGACGAACCCGTCTTTCGATTGCTCTAACCACACCGCTTTTATTTGACGCGTGCCTATATCTAAGCCCACAATGGGCGGCAGCTTTTTCTTAAACAGCGATTTCATGTGCAAGTGTCCAGTTTCAAAGGTAGTTGCTCTAAAGTACAATGTTACTCTAATAGTCTTATGCGTATGGTTCTAGAGATAACACATACGTATAAAATATACGTCATTTCAACAAAATGTCTTGGTATCCGTTACAGTGAAGTACATCAAACCACTTATTTTATTTAGTTTTCTATCAGGCCTTCTTGGTTTTGCAGCACTGGTAGGTATTTACTTTTATATCAAACCTGACCTACCAAGTGTTACTGTACTTAAGGATGTACGCCTGCAAACACCCATGCAGATATACACCAAAGACGGAAAACTTATTTCGCAGTATGGAGTTAAACGGCGGATCCCCGTAAAACTTGAGGAAGTCCCGCAAGAATTAATTAACGCCATACTCGCTACCGAAGACAGTCGCTTCTACGAACACCACGGTATTGACCCCATTGGTATAATGCGTGCTGCAGTAAGTTTAGTCCTTACTGGCGAAAAGCGTCAGGGAGCAAGTACGTTAACCATGCAGCTAGCACGAGGGTTTTTCCTTAGTCGGGAGAAAACCTATATCAGAAAGATCAAAGAGATCTTTATAGCACTGCACATGGAGCAAGAGCTTTCTAAGCAGGAAATTCTTGAGCTGTACCTCAACAAAATCGAATTGGGCCATAGAGCGTTTGGTTTTGGGGCGGCCGCCCAAGTGTACTATGGCAAACCGCTTAACGAACTCTCTTTAGCTCAAATTGCTACTATTGCCGGTCTTCCAAAAGCGCCATCAGTGCTTAACCCTATCAGCGGGCCGCAACGTTCTGTCGAACGCAGACGCGTGGTCTTACTTCGTATGCTTGACGAAGAGTACATCACTAAAGCGCAGTTCGATGAAGCTGCGAATGCGCCAGTTTCAGCGAAGAAGCACGGTGCTGAAATTGAAGTGGATGCGCCTTATTTGGCCGACACCATTTATAACGAAATGGTAGAGATTTATGGAAAAGAAGAGGCAGAAACCGGCGGATACCAAGTTTTTGCGACTGCAACGTCAGATCTTCAATTAGCTGCTCAGCGTGCGGTGGTTCGAAATCTTCATGACTATGATGAGCGTCATGGCTATAAAGGCGCCCTTGGCTACTTATGGAATATTCCTAAGCCAGAAGGAAAGGATGACGCGATTCCACAACTTTCATTGAGCTATGACATAAGTGATAAGACAACACGAGAAGAGTGGGATAACGAATCAATCATGCGCGTGCTTGAAGAGATTCCTCACATTAAACCTCTTTTGCCATCGGTTGTTACGAAAGTAAATGAGCAGTCGATAGAAGTGTTGTCTGTAGATGGCAAATCAATAACAGTCGAGTGGGATGGACTAGATTGGGCCCGACGCTACATTACAGACTTTAGGCAGGGTAGTGACCCCAAAAGCGCTTCAGATGTGACTCAAGAAGGGGCGGTCATTTATATCAGACAGCAAGAAGGGCAGTGGCGCATTTCGCAAATCCCTGAGGTGAGCGGAGCGTTTATCGCACTTAATCCGAAAAACGGTGCGGTTGAAGCGGTTGTTGGTGGCTACAGCTTTTATCAAAGCCAGTTTAACCGAGCAACACAGGCCAAGCGCCAAGTGGGCTCGAACATCAAGCCTTTCGTTTATTCTGCTGCATTAGACAGTGGCTATACCCTTGCATCCATTATCAATGACGCTCCCATTAACCAATGGAATGCGGCGACGGGTGTAGCTTGGCGACCGCAAAACTCGCCAGCTGAGTACGACGGCCCAATTAGAATGCGTAAAGCCCTTGGGAAATCGAAAAACGTGGTATCGGTTCGACTATTGCGTGGTGTTGGTCTTAGAGAAACGGCCGATTACTTAACGCGCTTCGGTTTTAATAAAGACGATATCCCACTTGATGAAACCGTATCCCTTGGGTCGAGTTCACATACGCCGCTTGAAGTAGTAAGAGGTATGTCGGTCATTGCGAACGGTGGCTACTTAGTAAACCCTCATTTTATCAGCAAAGTGCTTGATGAAAACGGCGATGAGCTTTGGAAAGCAAACCCAGTTTGGGCGTGCAATCGTTGTGAAAATCAAAGCGATCCAGAAATACTACCTGAAGACGAAGAAGCCGATATTGAAGCCTTACTTGCCGCTGAACTAAATCAAGATATTTTACTTGGCGACGTCGATGATGACGAAGCTGCAGAAAAAGTGATTGCGCCTCAGGTTATTACTGCTCAAAACGCTTTCTTAGTGGCAGAAATGATGCGAACGGCTGTGAGAGCAAACGGAAATTGGAGCAAGAAAACCTATTGGTTAGGCACCGGCTGGCGTGCTCGTAATATTCTTCAGCGTACTGACATAGCTGGGAAAACGGGTACAACGAATGACTCGCGAGACACGTGGTTCAGTGGTTTCCACAAAGATTTGGTGGCCACCACATGGGTAGGCTTCGACAACATGGGGCGTCAGTTAGGGCGAGCTACGCGAAACCAAAACCTTATTAATAAGAATGCTGAGAAATTCAACTGGATAGGCAACGCCATGATCGGCATTGAAGATGGAGCTAAAGCTGCTGAGCCAGCGTGGATCAGATTTATGCAACATGCTCTAGAAAATAAACCACATACGCCAATGCCCGTACCAGAGAATATAGTGCGTGTTCGCATTGATCGTACCAGTGGAAAGTTGACCAGACGAACAGACCATACGACACTATTCGAATATTTCCTGCAGGGAACCGAGCCAACGACTTATGTTCGCGATGACGAAGTGTTGGATCCGGCCACGCAGGATACGACTACTGCGCCTGAGCCAGAAGAAATATTCTAATTACTAAGAGGCACGTTGCACGCGTGCCGCTTCAGGCTTAGGTGATGTATTTGCCTGAACACATTATCGGAAAACCAATGTCAGAAGATTCACAGCGATATCTTTATATTCCTCATGCCGGCCCTTCATTGCTGGAAACCCCCCTACTGAATAAAGGCAGTGCCTTCACTGCACGGGAACGTGCGGCGTTTAACCTGACGGGTCTAGTGCCACCAAGGTATGAAACCATCGAAGAGCAGGTTGAACGTGCTTACATGCAATACAGTAGCTTTGACGAAGCACTAAACAAGCATATTTATCTGCGCGCAATTCAAGACAATAACGAAACCTTGTTTTACCGCCTGATTCAAAAGCACATCGATGAGATGATGCCCATCATTTACACCCCTACTGTAGGTGATGCATGTGAGCAGTTTTCAGATATCTATCGCAGTTCGCGTGGCTTGTTTGTGTCGTATGAAGAACGTCACCAGCTTGATGACATTGTTCGCAATGCAACGAAGCGTAAAGTGAAAGTGATTGTTGTGACTGACGGTGAACGCATCTTAGGCTTGGGAGACCAAGGTATTGGCGGAATGGGCATTCCTATCGGTAAACTTTCGCTTTACACAGCGTGTGGTGGAATTAGTCCAGCATACACATTGCCCGTAATGTTAGATGTAGGTACTAACAACGAAAAGCTGCTAGCCGACCCAATGTATATGGGGGCGCGCCATCCGCGTATTGGACAGGAAGAATACGACGAATTTGTTGATATGTTCATTAACGCTGTGAAGCGACGCTGGCCCGATGTAATGATTCAGTTTGAAGATTTTGCGCAGCCAAATGCTATGCCGTTATTAAACCGCTATCGCAACGACGTGTGTTGTTTTAACGACGATATACAAGGCACTGCTGCCGTTACCCTTGGTACTATTTTGGCGGCATGTAAAACCAAGCAGCAAAAGCTACGCGACATGAAGGTGGTGTTCGTGGGGGCGGGTTCGGCAGGCTGTGGTATTGCTGAAATGCTCATTCAACAAATGGTATTTGAGGGCCTGACTGACGAACAAGCACGTAAGCAAGTGTTCATGATTGACCGTTTTGGTTTGGTAACCGAAGGCATGGAAGGTCTACGCGACTTCCAACAAAAGCTTCAGCAGAAAAATGCTGACTTGGCTGATTGGACGTTCAGTGGAGATTATGCGTCACTACTTGATGTTATGCACTGCGCGCAGCCAGACGTACTTATTGGTGTTTCAGGTCAGCCAGGCTTGTTCACTGAACAAGTTATCCGTGCCATGAAGCAAGGCTGTGAGCTGCCAATCATCTTCCCGTTAAGTAACCCCTCACGACAAGTTGAAGCGCGTCCTGAGCAAGTGATTGAATGGACAGAAGGTGAAGTGATTATTGCTACAGGTAGTCCGTTCAAGCCTGTAGAGTACGATGGCAAAATATTTCCTATCGCTCAATGCAACAACTCTTACATCTTCCCGGGCATTGGCCTTGGTGTTGTTGCATCTAAAGCGAAGCTTATTAGTGACGAAATGCTGATGGCCGCAAGTAACGCACTTGCTTCAGCGTCGCCATTAGTCAACACAGGTCAGGGGTCACTATTGCCACCCCTTTCTGCCATTGCAGAAATTAGCAGAGAGATTGCTTTTGAAGTGGGTAGAGTAGCGATGGAGCAGGGGCTTGCTCTTGAAATGTCTGACGACGCATTGCGCGCCAGCATTGAGCGTAACTTCTGGAAAGCAGAGTACCGCCCTTACAAGCGGGTAAGCATCTAGTATCCTATAATGTTATATAAAAGCAGGCTTAGCCTGCTTTTTTTGTACTTGTGAACAACGCTTTCACCATGACTTACAACTCAAAAGCTGAAGTAAGCCACCGTCTCACTGCTCGAACTTCATCCATTTCGCGGCCGAACTCCAACCAAATGTAATATGGTGTTGCCTATGCGCAACATTTCCTTGCTCTGATATACAACTTACTCTTAATGGTTTTAAATAAGCTTTTGTTATATAAGGTTAATATTTCATTGGCACAATCATTGATAACACATTCCCTGATACTCAAAAAAGGAAAGGTAGGTGTTAGAGATGAAAAAAATGAAAAACAACTCAAACTCTTTATGTTCTAGGTTCGTTAAACGTTCGTTTTCTACATCATTGGTTATGGCTGCGCTTGCCACGCTTAGCGCGTGTGGAGGCTCAGATGATAAGATCGAAGACCAGCCCACGCCCACCATGAGTACCTTTTCCCTTTCAGTTTCTGACGCCCCTGTAGATGACGCCAGTGAAGTAGTGGTGTATTTCGATGAAGTTGAATTAATTGGCAATGAATCACCAATCACGTTCTCAGTTGAAGATGAAAATGGTGATCCTCGAAGCATCGACTTGTTGTCGCTACCGGGCGAGCAGTTTGAAGTTATCGTAGAAGATACTGAAATCCCAGTAGGTGACTACAACCAACTTCGCCTTAGTGTGACGGAAGATTCTTACATAGTAACTAATGAGGGAACTTACCCTATTCGCGTGCCAAGTGGCGAACTGAAACTTGATGGTTTTACTGCACAACCTAACTTTGACGCAGCCTACACCGTTGAATTCGATTTAAGAAAAAGCTTAGTCGATCCAGTAGGTCAAGAGGTCATTATGCTAAAACCTCGCGGTGTTCGCTTAGTGTTAAATGACGACGTGGGTACGCTTAACGGCACAGTAGATAGCACGCTAGTGATGGACGAGAAATGCGCTGTAAAAACCGACATGTTTGTTGGCAATGCAGTTTATATCTACGAAGGTGAACAAAACCTTCTCGATGCCCTTGGTGATGACGCTGATGCAGGCGTGGATGATACCGAGTTGCGCCCTTTCACTGTTGTACCTGTAACGTACAGCGAGTCAGATGAAACATTCAATTTTACTGCGGGCTTCATGCCTCAGGGCGAGTATTCACTAAGCTTTTCATGCACAGCACTATTTGACGAGCCTGAAACGGACGAGGACGCCGAAGACGGTTTCTTTTTACAAACTATTGATGTTGCAACAGTTGTAGCTGGGGACACCACAACGGTAACCATCGAATAGTTCCAGTTTGCGGGCAACGGACTGCTCGCCTTTTATTCATAAAGCCGCGCTCTGGATAAAGCTAAAGCGCGGCTTTTTTATGTCAATAAACGTATATCGCCGTTAATTAGTCGACACCGTTGAGCTATAAGTCTTTAAAAGCTGTTCTTAGTAGCTATGTATTGCACTAACCTTAACGATAAAGTCATTTAAAGGAATTGCTATGTCGACAGAAAGTAACTACACACCACCAGAAGTTTGGACTCAGGCTGAGGATGACGGCAACAAGTGGGCCAGCATTAATCGTCCTGTGTCAGGCGCTACCCATGAGAAGGCTCGTCCTAATGGTGAACATGGTTTGCAGCTATACTCGTTAGCTACGCCTAATGGTCAGAAAGTTACCATCATGCTTGAAGAGTTGTTGGCAGCTGGCGTGAGCGAAGCAGAATACGACGCTTGGCTGATTAACATTGGTGAGGGCGATCAGTTTTCTTCTGGGTTTGTTGACGTTAATCCGAATAGTAAAATTCCTGCTATGGTCGACACGACAACGTCACCAGAAACCAAGCTATTCGAGTCTGGGTCAATCTTAGTTTACTTGGCGGAAAAATTCGGTAAGTTCATTCCGCAAGACGCCCATGCAAAGGCGGAATGTTTCAACTGGCTGTTCTGGCAGGTGGGGTCAGCGCCTTACTTAGGCGGTGGTTTCGGGCACTTCTACAGCTATGCGCCATATCCAATGGAATATCCTATCAACCGCTTTACCATGGAAACTAAGCGTCAGTTAGATGTGCTAGACAAGCACTTAGCAAACAATGAGTTTATGGCAGGTAGCGAGTACAGTATCGCTGACATGGCTATATGGCCGTGGTACGGCAATTTAGTGCTCGGAAATCTGTACGATGCAGCCACTTTCCTTCAAGTGCACGAGTACACCAATTTAGTCCGCTGGGCTAAGCAACTAGAGCAGCGAGAAGGCGTTAAACGTGGCCGTATTGTCAATAAGACCTGGGGTGACGATGGTCAGTTAGAAAACCGCCACAGCGCAAAAGATATCGACGACGCACTCACCAAAGCCTAAATAATGGGGTCAGAGTACATTTAATTTGGGGTCAGAGTACATTACTTTGGTTAATCGCCTTTTTAGCATCAGAATGGCTAACGAAAGGCATCAACATAAAACGGGGTCAGAACCTACTCTGGCCCGATAGCTTAAAAAAGTACTCTGACCCCAATTTTCAGATGAGCTCTGCAACACTCTTCAAATAGGCTTTTTGAAGTGGTGTGAAATCCCACTCATTCAAAGCTTCATTAAATTCAAAATTGCCCACACGACCTCTCCAGCGTTCGGTGGGTACTGCCGGCCAGTTTTTCATATACACCAGCTTTCCATGAAGGCAGTGCAACACTTCAATTTGTGGTGATTTGGTATCGGCGTAAGTTACTTTCTCGGAGACAATAGCGCCTTCTTCACAATCTTGGTCGAAAAACACAAAGCCGCGATAGCTGCCGTTTTCTGTAATGGTAATGAGCGATGCATATTCTTTGCTCTTAGATACTTTTCTCAGCGCAGGCAAATAGCCATCGACTCGTTTTATTTGAAGCCCCTGTGATTTGTTGTGCCACTGCCATCCTGAGCTGCCCATAAAAGAAAGCTCGTTATTTTTATCGTTGAAATGGCTTAATGTTTCAAAGGTTTTCCAAGACGCAAAAGTGATAATGCACAGCATTAAAAAACCAGTAATGAAGATGAGTGGCTTTGCCATGTCTCAAGCCCTTAGCATTAGACAAACGTTTGTCTCTTTAGTTACGGACAAAGGTCAAAGCTAGACTTTCATTGCAAAAAAGTAATACGCAGAGAGACAAATGTGCTGTGGCCTTAAAGCGTCCTTGTGCTGGCTTAATAACAGGCGAGACACCGCTTAACGCTTACCTGACATTAAATACAGCGACATAAAAAGCCTCGCGTATTTGCTGTCTCGATAACACCACATCAATGCATTCTAAGCATGAAACCAATTTTGGACAATGATTCAGTAATTACGATTATAACTATCTATTTTGTTCGTTTTAATTGTTTTATTAAATCAGTGATTATTTGTTTAAACGAAAAGCGTGATTAACACCATTTCTTTAATCACACACTGACACCCAATTTTAGTAAGACTAAAAATCGGTGAGAAATAAACAGAAGGAATTCGCAATGAGTAAGTGTCCATTTTCAGGTGCAGCTATAAAACCTACTACGCTAACGTCTAGCAATGGTGCGCCCGTTGCCAATGATAATCAGAGCCGAACAGCGGGGCCACGCGGGCCGGTTACGTTCGACAACCATTATTTGTTTGAGAAGCTTGCGCACTTCAACCGCGAGCGAATTCCAGAGCGTGTAGTTCACGCAAGGGGCAGTGCTGCATATGGCACCTTTACGCTAACTAAGAGCTTATCTGACTACACTATTGCAGACTTTCTGCAAAAAGAGGGGCAAAAAACCGACGTGTTTTTGCGCTTTTCTACCGTAGGTGGTGGTCAGGATTCAAGTGACTATGCCCGTGATCCTCGTGGTTTCTCAGTGAAGTTTTATACCGAACAGGGAAACTGGGACATGGTAGGAAATAATACTCCGGTATTCTTCTTACGAGATGGCATCAAGTTTCCTGACTTCATTCACAGTCAAAAGAAAAACCCGCGTACGAATTTGCCGGATCCGCAGGCCGTGTATGAGTTTTGGGCGAACAACCCTCAGTCATTACACCAATCGACAATCTTGATGTCTGATCGCGGTATTCCACTTTCATATCGCCATGTGAATGGCTATAGCTCTCATACGTTGAGTTTCTGGAATAACGCAGGCGAACGCTATTGGGTGAAATGGCACTTTAAAACTAACCAAGGTATTAAAACGCTAACTAGCGAAGAAGCGGCAAAGATGCCTGCTTATGGCGCTCAGCAAGACTTGGTCGAAAGCATTGATAACGGCGAATTTCCATCGTGGACCGTAAATGTGCAGATTATGAATGAAGAGGAAGCGCGTAATTACCACATTAATCCGTTTGACCTAACGAAGGTGTGGCCGCACAGCGACTTTCCATTAATTGAAGTAGGGCAGTTGGAGTTAAACCGTAATGTTGATAACTACTTTGCAGAAACTGAGCAAGCCGCGTTCGCGCCGAGCAATTTGGTACCGGGTATTGGTGCGTCGCCAGACAGAATGCTTCAAGCGCGACTAATTGGATATCAAGATGCGCACAGATACCGTATTGGTGCAAACTACAACCAAATACCGGTAAACGCGCCGCGTTGTCCAGTGCACAATTACCAACGAGATGGAGCCTTTGCGGGAATTAACCCAGCACTTGCAGGAAGTGGAGCCAACTTCTATCCAAATAATCGCGCGCGAGTTGGTGAGCCGGCTGAAGCACCAGAGGTTCAAGAGCCGCCTATGCCGCTAGAGCAAGACGCATGGTTAGATATTTACGATAACCGTGACGAAGATAACTACTCACAGGCCGGTGACCTTTACCGCATTATGAGTGAAGATCAAAAACAGCAGCTGGTGAATAATATTGCTGACGGCCTAAGCCAAGCTACTAAGGACGTTCAAGAGGCAATGTTCGTTCAATACGACCTAGCTGATAGCGACTATGGTGAACGGGTGAGAAAGGCGGTAGCCAGCAAATAGAGTAAATGGGGTCAGAGTACTTTATTAAAATGTACTCTGACCCCTTTTTTACTGGGTAGCGACTAGGGCGTAAACGTGCAAGCGAATGGCCTGAAGTGCGCGTTCTTTCCAATTGTTCCAAGTAATACGGTTGCTAATTTCGTGCTGATTCAACGTAATATAACCATGATTTAGTGCCCATACTTGCATAGCTACATCTTGCTTTTCTTCAACAGACAGATCTTTTTTAATTAACGCAGCGGTAAGCTTAGTTAGCGTGATAAAGGCTTTTTCACCTGCCTCGATAGCTTCATCTGATGGCGTATAGTCTTTCAAATTAGAAGCAAAAATTAGTCGATAATGGGCCGCATGAGTTTCTGAAAACGTTAAAATACGCTCGCATCCATTAATCACTTTTTCTGCCGCAGTATTGCCATCGGCTGCCAACATTTCACGCTCAACTAATTCGAAACCTTCGATGTAGAGCGCATCTAAAATACCCTGCTTACCTTTGAAATGGCTATAGATGCCAATCGTTGACATACCCGCACCGTCAGCAATGGCACGCACGCTAAGTGCATTCGTTCCGCCTTTCAAAAACAGTGCTGAGGCAGCGTCTAAGATCTTTTGTCGCGTATCTTTTTTCATTTACACATCATTTACATGTTGCGCAATATAACACCGTTATGTAAAGTGGTTTTATAACGCCGTTATATCTCTTGGTTTAACACTTAACCTGCCTGCCCGCAGGTTGTTCATAAGGACACTATATATGAAAACTGAGCAATTAACCTGCGATTATTTAATTGTTGGTGCTGGCGCGGTAGGGATGGCTTTTGCTGACGTACTACTTCACGAAACTAACGCTAACATTTTGATTATAGATAAAAATGCGAAGCCCGGAGGGCATTGGAACTATGCTTATCCCTTTGTCACTCTTCACCAGCCTTCTGCTTTTTACGGCGTGTGTTCAAAAGAGTTAAATCGTGGCGTTATTGATAAAACAGGATTGAATGAAGGCCTAATGGGATTAGCTTCAGGCCAAGAAGTGAGTGCGTATTTCGATGCGGTAATGAACGAAACCTTATTGCCTTCAAACCGAGTGCAGTATTACCCGCTTTGCGAATACAAGGGCAATAACCAGTTTGTTTCTATGTTAAATAGCAAGCACTATAACGTTACGGTTAACAAGAAAATTGTTGATGCCACTTATCTAAACACTAATATTCCGCTTACTCATAAACCTAGCTTTACCCGCGACGACGACGTTGCATTTACGCCGGTTAATACAGTAGTTGAAAATATCGAAGGCTTTGACAACTATGTGGTTGTCGGTGGGGGGAAAACGGGTATTGATACCTGCCTATGGCTGCTTGAAAATCACGTCGCCCCGCATAATATCCACTGGGTAGTATCGCGAGATGCTTGGTTACTAAACCGGAAAAATACGCAGCCCTTGAATGACTTCTTCTTTGACTCTATTGGAGCACAAGCAAACCAAATGGAAGCTATCGCTGCGTCAAGTTCCATCGAGGATATGTTCGACAAACTAGAAGAGCGGGGCGTTTTACTGCGTATTGATAAGAAAGTAAGACCCAGTATGTTTCACGGCGCAACGGTGAGCGAATTAGAGCTTAAAGCCTTACAAACTCTACCATCTGTCGTTAGACAAGGTCGGGTTAAACATATCAGCCGCGATAAGCTCAGATTTGAAGATACAACCTGGAGTATGCCAGATAACGCGTTGGTTATTGACTGCTCAGCTTCTGCACTTACTAATTTTGAGATGAAAGCGGTGTTTGATGGCGACACCATCACCCCTCAAACAGTGCGTGCCTATCAACCTGTTTTTAGTGCGGCGCTTATTGCTCACGTTGAGGCGGCCTACAGCGATGAACAACAAAAGCAGATGCTGACACAAGTGGTCCCGCTGCCTAATCGCGACATCGATTGGTTACCAATGACTGCAGCAATGTTACGAAACATGCAAATTTGGGGTGAAGACCCAGCGCTTAAAGCGTGGATCTACCATTGTCGACTAGATGGCTTTTCAAAAATAGTACACGGCGTGGCAAAAGACGATATGCAAAAAATGCAGGTGTTAGGGCGATTGAAAGAAGCAGCGGCTCCGGCCATGCAAAAGCTGATGACTTACATACAGGGCTTAAAAGCGAGCGGACAACTTTAAAAGGTTAAAAATATCGATGAAACAGTTTCAAATAGACAAAACGAACCCAAATCGCTTTCGGATAATGCAAACAGTTGATAGCCCTGATAACGCGCAGACAGAGGGTGCTGGAAAGGCAAAAAACGTAGTAATCAAAATTGAAAGGTTCGCGTTTACTGCCAATAACTTGACCTATTATATGGTGGGTGACAAGCTTGGTTATTGGCAGTTTTTTCCACCCATTAATACAAGTAGTAACGAAAACTGGGGTGTTATTCCGGTATGGGGCGTGGGTCAAGTAATTAGCTCAAACAACGATGCGGTAGAAGTAGGAAGTCGTTTCCTTGGTTATTTCCCGCCCGCTGAATATTTGGTTATGGCTAACACTACGGTGACAAACAACAATTTAATAGACTGTAGCCCTCATCGTTTGAAGTTGCCCCAAGGGTATAATGTCTACCGACCACTTCCTTCACTAACGGCCCACGCTAACGCTGAAATAAGCACTAAGCAGCACGAGCAAGAAAACTTTCAGATGTTGCTGTGGCCGCTTTACGCAACGTCCTTTTGTTTATCAGAAGTGGTCGATGCTACACCTGGGGCACTAAGAGAGCAGTTATTAGTATTAAGTGCTTCAAGCAAAACCAGTTTAGGGCTTGCTTTTGCGTTTAAAGAAGCCGGTATTAACGCAATAGGTGTAACCTCTGAAAAGCGTGTTGCATCACTAGAAGCACTGGGTGTATACAGCGCCGTTATTGGTTATGAACAGCTGGACATGTTGCAACTGAAAAGCACTGTTGTGGTCGACATGTCAGGTAGTGCTCAGGTCAAAGCATCCATCAAACATAAACTTGGTGAACACCTAACAAGATACATCAGCGTAGGGCTTACTCACTGGCAGGACATTAAGCCGTCAAGCGATGAGGAGTTCTTCTTTGCTCCTGCTCATATACAGCAGCGTATGTCTGAGATTGGGGTTGCTGAGTACCAGAAGTTAAGTAGCGGGTTTGTATCAAAAGCCATTGTGTGGAGCGCCGGTTGGTTAAACGTTAAAGAGCGTGAAGGGTTGAGCGCGCTACAAGATGACTTTAGCGAACATCAGCAAGGCCTCATTCCTTCAAATGAAGGAAGAATATACACACTTGCTTAGCGCGTAACCAGAGCGCCCATATTGAGTTCGAGCGCTTTGATAAAAAGCGCTCGCTCGAGGGTAATATCACACATACTGATTAAAATAATTGGTGACCTTAGGCCATAAATGCTGACATTTACGGGAGAAAAACTTCATGTGACCTATTTCTTTTACGTTGTAGGCCTGTGGATCTAGCTCCTCAACTTCTGCTTCCATATTGGGGAAAACGCTAATCATATCGTGAACGTTATGAATATTAGCAATATCGTCGTCATTGGCGAGCAGCCATTTAGAAGGTATCTGAATGGTGTCGTAGTGATGCTCGTTAACATCACTGCCAAAGCCTGTTTTTACGTAGCCTTTACCGTTACACCATTTTTGCCACTGACGGGCCACTTTTTTAGGTAGTGGCTCTCCCATGCCGACCCACTGAGATTTAGTATGGCCGAACAGTAAATTACTCACGGGAATGTAGAAATTCATGAAGAAATGGGCTTTTAGCAAATAGCTTTTACGCATGTTTCTGAGACTGCCCGAAGAGCTACCAAAATTACAAAAGGCAGTAAGGTCGTGCACATTATGCATTAAACCCAGCAGCTGACCACCAGCACTATGACCGACAAGAAAGTAGGGGACGTTAGGGAAATGAATTTTCAATGTCTCTAGCACCGCTGGCATATCTTGCTCGCCCCATGTTACCAACGACGCATCGCTTTCTTTAACGCTGCTTTTTACCGAACCGCCAATACCTCTGTTATCGAAGGTGATAACACCAAAGCCTTGTTCACATAAATAGGCGGCAAAAGCGCTGTAGAATTGCCGTTTTATACCCGTTGCAGGGCCAATCATAACTGCAGCTTTAGCGGGGGAATGTGGAGTGAAAAGTGAAGCTGCTAGATGAGTACCATCTTCACAGGTTACTTGAATGTCCTTTGTCATCGTCTTGCTCACAAGGCATACCTTAGTTTTCGTTACGCTTCTGGTCATACCAGTAAAGCGCCGATTGTTAAGATTTGCAATAGTACGACTATTTCAATTTCTGATAATTACACATGTTGAACGCAAGTCGCGATTTTCATGTTTTTATGCGCGTGCTTTTGCCGTCTTAACCCAATGCTCAATAGGAGCCGGTTTTCCAAATAAATATCCTTGGAAAATATTGAAACCCATGTCTTTAAGTACACGCAGCTGTGCCTGTGTTTCTACCCCTTCGGCAATGGTCTGCATGTCTAAACTCTTAGCGAGGTCTAGAGTCATCTTAACAATCTTGCGATGTCGTTCAGACGTTTCCACCCTTTCTACAAACTCTCTATCTACCTTTATAACGCTAGCAGACATATCAATAAGCTGGGAAAGTGATGCGTGACCAGTGCCGAAGTCGTCAATAATAATGGTTGCTCCCACATTGGCTAACGACGTTAGGCGTCGCTTAGTCTCGTAATGGCTGGCTAATACAGACGTCTCTGTTAGCTCTAATTTAAGGCGTGCTCCAAGCTCAGGGCTCTCTGAGAAGCGACGTAATAGCTTTTCATAAAAGAGGTCGCTAAGTAATTCTGGCCCCGATAAGTTAATCGCTAGGGGGACCTTGGGTAGGTTGCTAGGCCACTTGTCTAAAAGTGCCAAGGTGCCATCGATAATTTTTTGTGTGAACAGTACTTCCCATTTGTTTTCTTCCACCAAAGGCAGAAACTGAAATGGTTGAAGAACGGTACCAGACTTTGGCTCTTTCAATCTTGCCAGCACTTCGTAGCCCACCGTAACGCCATGGAGCGACACCTGAGGCTGCAAATACAAAGCAAGACACCCATTATCAAGAAGGGCCTTTACCTTATCTTTTTGTTGCGTATTTTCTCGAATAGTTTTCACCGTATTGATACTAAAGGAGATGTACGGCGCGAATTCATCGCTTTGGCTTAGCGCTATTGCGCAGCACTCGGCGGCCGCATCTAAACTAATTTCACGACTGGCATGATAATGCCCCGCTCGCCATTTCAGCATATGTTCTACAGTGCCTCGCGCTGAGTTGATAACCATGCTGGTGGGCAATCGACGCTCAAGATAATGTTCTATACTTTGTGTTGAAAGATGTTTGCCGTTTACGGTAAATAAGAATTTAGCGCCAGGGAATTGGTATACCGAGACATCATTTGTAAATTCGCTTTGTAAAAGTGACGCTACGCTTAAAAGCAGCTGGTCACCTTGACTGTAACCGTATTGCAGGTTTACTTCTCTGAGGTTAGCCAGTTTCAGCAGGACAATATGTCGATTTAAAATACTCTCGCTCGACTCCGCTATTTTCCATAAGTGATGGTTTTTCAGTCCCGTTAGTTCATTAAAATAGTGCTTCTCATACTGCTGCTTCTTGAATGCATCAAACTCCATCAAGCTTTTTTTATTGGCGGATATGTCATGGCAGTGGATAAGTTGTTTTTTGTGATGCTCAAGGCTAGCAGGTTGAAGCTTAAATTCTCGTTCGGGTGCGTTAAAAATGGAAGCGTGTTGGTTTACGCCCTTTGTAATGGGGTGAGATAAAGAGAAGAGATCTTGAATATATTCACTCTCTGGCCGGTACTTTTTGACTAGCGCTCTTGCAGCCTTGTTAGCCTGAATTATGCGCCCTTGTTCGTCACAAAAGAAAGACGGTGTACCACCATTGTTAAAAATTTCCTGATAACGGCTAACAAGTTTATTAAGCTTTTTGCTTTGTAATAAATTGTGCTCAGACTGCTTTTCTAATGACGACATGACCCGCAGTACAGCCATTGGAATGCAGAAATTGAAAAACAGGAAAATTAACGATGCTAAATACGTGTGGGTATCCGGCAATGTAATATCAATGCCGAACAAAGGAGATACTTGCGTATTGTTCAGCAGTAAATAATACGGAATGAGATTGAATAGCATGGTCGCAATGGATGCTTTCACCCCATACAAAACTCGAACAATAATAGGCAGCGTAAACAGCAAAAGTAAGCCATAACGCGCCGATTCTAAGTCTATTGTGAAGAAGAGTATGCACAGGGAAGCTCCAACTACCGCTAAAACTAAGCACGCAGAAGCGATCTTTATATGCTTCAAGCCTATCGAAAGTGTGGCGAAGAGAAAAGCAGTGAAGCCCAGCGTTAAGTACATAACATAATAAAGTTCCTGTACATACGCAGTATATGAAGAGTGCGCCACGATGGCCGAGGTAAGGACAACGCCAATGAGCAGAATAGTGCGCAGCACACTGAGGCGCCACACGTCAGCATCGGTGGTTCTTAGGTTATCTTCATCAAGTAAAAGATAGTGTTTGATAATTCTTATTGTTCGAGAAATCACTAGTAAACCGCTGACGTTTAAATAAGTTCAATACTAGAGTGTTGCAAATAATTCACCGGAGTGAATGGTTTAATATAACCCTTTGCTAATGTGAGTGGTAGCAATAAACATAGTCATAACACTAATATATTCAATATGATAAAAAAAGGAGAGGGAAGTTTCCTTACTAATTAACAATAAGGAAACGTCTTAATTGATTGAGCTTAGTGCGCAGGGCCTTATACCGATAAAGTGAATACTTTAGAATTACGCTGGAAATTATATAGCTCTTTCTTCACGGCAGGTAGCGCACTTATGTCAGCAGGTTCAAACCCTTGCTCTAAAAACCAGTGTGCGGTAACTGTGGTCAGTACAAAAATGCTGTTAATACCGGCTTCTTTAGCACGGGCGCGCACTTCATCTAAAATCCGTTCGCCACGGTTTTTGCCTCGATAGTCTTGATGGGTTGCCACGCAGGCTAACTCGGCACAGCCGTCTTCAGGGTATAAATACAAGGCTGCACAGGCGATGATCATGCCGTCGCGCACGATGACAATAAACTGGTTAATTTCGTTCTCTAGACGCTCACGAGAACGCTTTACCAATACGCCGCTTTCTTCTAGCGGTTTTATCAGCTTTAAGATACCGCCCACATCTTCAATAGTGGCTGCACGCAGTTGTTCATAATGGTGCTCCATAACCAGTGAACCCGTTCCGTCGCGGGTGAACAATTCTTGAAGCAAGGCGCCGTCTTTTTCAAAACTGATGCAGTGGGCACGAGGCACACCTGCAGCAACGCTGGTGGTAAGGGCACTTAACACCGTATCTTCGGTGGTAATGTCGCCTGCCATGATAAGCTGTTCTAATTGAGGGCGTTCAATGGTGCGAAGTAAACGACCTTCGCGGTTGTATACACCATCAAAATTCGAAAATACGATAAGTTTGTCAGCTTTAAGGGCTATAGCCGCCTGCGTAGCTACATCTTCGTGAGATAAATTAAACACTTCTCCTGTTGATGAATAGCCCATAGGCGATAGCAGCACAATTGAGCCATCGTTTAAGTGGTCGTTAATGCCGGTCGTATCAATACGACGCACTAAACCAGTGTTTTCAAAATCAACGCCGCCTCGCACGCCCATTGGTTTGGCAACGACCAAGTTGCCCGAGCACACGCGTATTTGCGATCCGTGCATAGGTGAGTTTGGTAGCCCCATAGTCAATAAGGCTTCTACCTGAGAGCGTACCGAGCCGGCGGCATCTTTAACGCACTCAAGGGTTTGTTTGTCGGTAATGCGTACACCGCTTTCAAAGCGACCTTCGATGTTGCGAAGGGCTACGCGCTGATCAATCTGCGGGCGGGCACCGTGCACTACGACCACGCGCACGCCCAAGCTGTTAAGCAGGGCAATGTCGTGAATAATATTTGGGAAATTAGGATGTTCGATGGCTTCGCCACCGAACATCAAAACGAAGGTCTTTCCCTGGTGAGCATTAATATAGGGCAGTGAACTGCGAAACAGTTTTATGCCGTCATGATGCGCTAATACCATCTAAGCAGTTCCTTGTCGCTACCCTTGCTTATCCAAGTCTTCCAGCTCTTGATACAGTGCTTTCGTCACGGTTTCTTTGCTGGTGCCGCCCAAGATATTGCGTTGATTCACGCCGTACTCTAGCTGTAGTACCGGGTATACGTCGTCTTCAATTTTATCGCAAATAGCCTGCATGTCGCTTAGTGGTAAGTCTTCAATGGCACAGCCTTTGTCGATGGCCTGAAGCACAACGCGTCCTGCAATATCGTGGCCTGTTCTAAACGGTACACCTTTACCTACCAGATAATCGGCAAGTTCAGTGGCGTTAGAGAACCCTTGGGTTGCCGCAACACGACAGCGCTCTTCGTTTAGCTGCAGTGAGTCGAGCACTTCGCTGGCAATGCATAAACAAATGTGCCACTGATTTACCGTATCGATAGCGCCCTCTTTGTCTTCTTGCATATCTTTGTTATAGGCAAGGGGAAGACCTTTCATGGTAACCAACAGCGCTTGAAGTGAACCAAAAACACGGCCACATTTACCGCGCATAAGTTCTAGTGCATCGGGGTTTTTCTTTTGTGGCATTAGCGATGAACCAGACGTTACGCTATCGCCTAACTGCAAAAAGCCTGCTTCGCCTGAATTATAAAAAATCATATCTTCGGCTAAACGTGACAAGTGCATCATGCTGGTACTAGCAACAAACAAAAGCTCTAATACGAAGTCTCTGTCCGACACAGCGTCAAGGCTGTTTAGGCATGGCGAATCAAAGCCCAGTTCTTCAGCAATGGCATGACGGTCTACAGGGAAAGTAGTGCCAGCCAATGCGCCAGAGCCTAAAGGGCACTGGTTCATGCGTACTTTCAAGTCGTCTAAACGGCTTAAGTCACGCTTTAGCATTTCAACGTAAGCCAAGCACCAGTGTGCAAAGTGAATAGGCTGTGCACGTTGTAAGTGAGTGTAACCTGGGATGATCGCTTCTTGATGACGGCTAGCGGCATTCAGAAGCGATTTGATCACACCTAAAACATCAGCGCGAAGTGAGGCAATATGTTCTCGTACCCACAGGCGAAAGTCGGTGGCAACCTGATCGTTTCGGCTACGCCCGGTATGAAGCTTACGACCAATGTCGCC
Source organism: Alteromonas sp. 07-89-2 (assembly GCF_013113925.1). Taxonomy (NCBI): domain Bacteria; kingdom Pseudomonadati; phylum Pseudomonadota; class Gammaproteobacteria; order Alteromonadales; family Alteromonadaceae; genus Alteromonas; species Alteromonas sp. 07-89-2. The sequence continues at coordinate 63,860 of NZ_VTYM01000016.1, forward strand.
AAGCTTCTCTATAAGCGCAGCTTCAACAAAGCTGTGAATGTCTTCTTCGCTAGATGCGTTAAAGTCTAGTTCACCTGCATCAGCTTTCGCTTTTAACTCGCTCAATGCAGACTCAAGCTGGGCTTGTTCATCAACGGTCAATACGCCTGCTTTTTGCAGCGCACGCGACCAACTGATAGAGCCTTGAATATCTTGGCTTGCCATAACCTGGTCAAACGGCAGCGAGTCGTTAACCTGTTTAAACATACTACTTGCACCGGATTCAAACCGGCCACCCCACAACGCCATGTGATGCTCCTTAAATGCTGTTCTGACTTAAGCTTTACTATTGTAGGTAGAGCTTATTGTTCACCTTGTTTTTTCAGTGCTTCAATACGACTTGAAAGACTGAATAGGCGGATAAAGCCCTCAGCGTGCTTCTGGTCGTAAACATCGTCAGCACCAAAGGTGGCAAAGTCTTCAGAGTAAAGGCTGTTCGGCGATTGACGCTGGGTAACAGTAGCTTGGCCTTTATAAAGTTTAACCACTATCTCGCCTGTCACTTTCTTAGCAAAAGACGCAGCGCCAGCAAGCAGTGCATCGTTAAGGGCAGTGAACCAACGGCCGTCGTACATCACGTGTGAGAACTCAAGACCAATCTGCTCACGGTATTTAAGCGCAGCTTTATCTAGCACCATAGTTTCTAGGGCTTTATACGCTTTAAGCAGTACGGTGCCTCCTGGTGTTTCATAACAGCCGCGTGACTTCATACCTACAAGGCGGTTCTCAACAATGTCGATACGTCCAACACCATGCGCTGCAGCAACAGTATTAAGTTTAACTAGCGCTTGATACGGCGAGAGTGCCTCACCATCAACATGAGTCAGTTTACCTTCGTCAAAAGACAGGGTTACGCGCTCAGGTGTGTCTGGTGCATCTTCAGGGTCAACGGTCATGGTCCACACTTGCTTGGTAGGCTCTTGCCATGGATCTTCAAGCTCGCCACCTTCGTGTGAAATGTGCCATGCGTTTGCATCGCGGCTGTAAATTTTGGTTGCTGACGCCGTGGTTGGAATATTGCGCTCAGCTAGATAAGCCAATAAGTCTTCACGGCTTACCATGTCCCACTCACGCCATGGCGCGATTACCGTAAGGTCAGGGGCTAGAGCAGCAAAGGTACTTTCAAAGCGTACCTGGTCGTTACCTTTACCCGTACAGCCGTGGCATAGTGCGTCGGCACCTACTTTGCGCGCAATCTCAACTTGCGCTTTGGCGATGACCGGGCGTGCCATTGACGTACCAAGTAGGTATTCACCTTCGTAAACTGCACCTGTAGTAATAGTTGGGAAGATATATTCGCTTACGAACTCTTCTTTCAAATCAACAATGTGGCATTCGCTTGCGCCAGATGCGATAGCTTTTTCATGAAGCCCTTCTAGTTCTTCATCACCTTGACCCACATCTGCTGCAAATGCGACAACTTCACAGCCATAGTTTTCTTTAAGCCATGGAATGATGGCTGATGTATCAAGCCCGCCTGAATAGGCCAGCACGATTTTTTTAACGTTTTGCATCTAAATAATCCTTCTAAGCGTCTTTTTAGGCGTCTTTTTAAGCGTTAAGTAATTGAGTAAGAATGGCGTTTTGGCCATGCATTCTATTTTCGGCTTGCTGCATTAATAGCGATTTATCGCTATCAATCAACGAGCCCGTAATTTCTAAATCGCGATGGGCAGGTTGGCAGTGCATAACGTAGCTAGCACCGGTTGCTTCCATCAACGCTTCGTTTACCTGATAAGGCATGAACTTTTCTTTGATCACTTCAAGTGGCGTCTCGTCACCCATTGAAAGCCATGTATCTGCATAGATAACGTCTGCACCGTTAGCAGCACTAAGCTCAGTGCTTTCAACAATCGATACACCCGTTTTCTCGGCAATCGCTTTGGCTTGCGCCACAATTTCAGGTGCCGCTTCGTGCCCCTCTGGCGTGACTACAACTTGGTTGCAACCTAGAAGCGCCCCAACAATTAACAGAGAATGGGTTACATTGTTGCCGTCGCCTACATAGGCCATGGTAAGACCTTCGGTTTTGCCGAAGCGTTCAAACATTGTGAGGTAGTCGGCAAGGCCTTGGCATGGGTGGTACTTATCGCACAGCGCATTGATAACCGGCACGTTTGCCGCCTTAGAAAAGGTTTCTAGCGTATCGTGAGAAAATACACGAGCAACAATGGCGTCAGCCCAGCACGCAAGGTTAGCGGCGGTGTCTACTGCGTCTTCACGGCCGGCTAATTTGCCCGACTGCACATCTAAATACACCATGTGGCCGCCAAGCTTGTTGATACCAATATCGAAGCTAACGCGGGTTCGCAAAGACGGCTTTTCAAACAGGGCAACAATTGACTTCCCCGCTAGCACGTTGCTGTAACTTGCTGGGGCTTGTTTAATTTCTACAGCCAATTGCAGCAAGTTTTTCATTGCGTCGGGTGTCCAGCCTGCAAAGGTTAGTAGGTCCTGTTTCATTGTACTTCTCCGGCATTGCCTTTTGTAAAGTCGGTGTGGGGTAAATCAGCGTTTTTTGACGGTGTATTTGTCAGGGCTGAGGGCAGTATTTGCGTGCCCGTTTTCTTATTTAAAATGTCGTTGATGTCGGCGGCCCAACTCGCGATGTAAACTGCGCGGCCTAAATTCTCTGCAGACGCGAGTGCCGCATCCACTTTTACTTTCATCCCGTCGGTGATAACGCCTTCATCTGCGTACTTCGATATGCTTGCTGCGTTAAGTTCGCTAATTAGCAATTTGCCACCATCAAGCACACCGTCAACATTGGAAAGGAGTAAAAGTTCAGCGTTAAGAAGCTCGGCAATAACCGTTGCGGCTTGGTCGGCGTTTACATTTAGTAATCTGCCTTGTGGGCTTGAACCAATAGAACTGATAACCGGTAGTGTTGACTGGGCTAATACGCTTTTTAGAAATGATGCATCTGCTGTTGACGGTACGCCCACGGCGCCGTATTGGTCAGCTAGTGGCTCACACACCACCATATTGCCGTCTAACAACGACAAACCAACAGGGGTTAAGCCTGAAGCCAAAGCCGCTGCGCATAGCTGCTTATTGGCAGAGCCTGCGAGGGCTCCACAGATATAAGGCATATGTTCATCGGGCGTAACCCGAAGGCCATCTATTTTTGTGCTTTGAAGACCAAGACTCGCCATTAGCGTTTCCACTAATGGTCCGCCTCCGTGAACCACTACAACGGGGCGTGTGGCCTGCACGTCTTTTACGCTTAGAAATAAACGTGTCATTGCGGCGGTGTCGTCGAGTAATGCACCGCCAACTTTAATTACAATTGGTGAAACACTCATAGTACTAACCCTGTCTCTACCGGTTGTTTCGTCATTATATTAAGGCACTGTATTGCCTGAGAGGCAGCACCTTTCATTACGTTGTCGATTGCAGCGGTAATCACTGCGTATCCAGATGCTTCATCTAACTTCCAGTGCAGATCAACAAATGGGGTATGAGCAACGTCATCAATTTTTGGAAAACTCTTGCGCAAACGCACAATGGGTTTATCAGCATAGGCGTCAGTGTACGCTTGTTCAAGTTGTGCGCTGGTGGTACCAGCTTTAACCTTAACGGTTACGGTCGCCAAAATTCCTCTTTTAAAATTACCTAAGTGCGGCGTAAAGATAACGGGGGTACCCAAGTAAGCTTCAATTTCAGGGGTATGGCGGTGACCTAGCACGCCATATGCCTGCAGGCTAACCTCAAAAAAGCTGGTGGTTAGGTTGGCTTTCCTGCCTGCACCCGATACGCCGGAAACAGCGTTAATTACAGGGCGTACGCTTTCATCTAGTAAATTGTTGTGAGCAAGAGGTTTAAGTGCACTAAGGCTCGCAGTGGGATAGCAACCCGGCACAGCGATAACGTCGGCAGAGGCAATTTGCGCTTCGTGCCACTCGGCAAGGCCGTAAACAGCTTGAGCCAAGCTTTGCTCTTGCGTATGTGGAAAGCCGTAGAACTGTTCGAAGACATTCGTGTCTTTTAGCCTGAATGCACCCGACAAATCGAGCACTTTGGCTTTGCCCGAAGATAGGACAGGCATCCAGTCGTGGCTCGCCTCGTGAGGAGTGGCAAGAAAGATAAAATCGACACCGTCAGCCATTTCTTTTAATGCCGCATCCGAAATAGGCGTCAGTGTGGCATTAACGTGAGCCAAGTTGCCGTGAAGCTCTGCAATATTTTTACTCGCATCGCTACTATTCTCAGATACGTAAGTCCCCGCTAATGCAAGTTTAGGGTGCTGAATAACTAACTGAACAAGTTGTGCCCCTGTGTAACCACTGGCACCAATAATTGAAACGCTGTACATAATTAAAAATTCAATAAAAGGAGAAAAAAATCACTTTTTACCTTTGTAAACTGGTTGGGCGTTATTCGTTGCCTAACCGCGACCACATCACAAAGGTAAAAAGTGTGCTACCGCAAAAGCATAGAAAGGCGCACGCATCGTCGTACGCTATGCATCGTGTAGCCAGCCAGGGGAGAGGTAAACTCTTTATCGTTGCCAGTGGTTGAACCAACAACGCGAGTTGGTTGTGTCATCATCAATTCCTATCAAGTCGCAACTCAAAATTGTGAGTTGGATGCTTTAACCGTCGACTAGTGTATCTAATTTGAATGTTTATGCAATAAAAATGTATAAATATTTTAAGTCGGTGGTGTGGCGTCTACGCAATAAAAAATACAGCTAATAATATATTTATAGTTGTGACAGTAAGTTGACAAGTTGCCCGTTAGAACTGAATATTTATACTCACTTCGACATACGGTGCATTAACAGTCTTCTTTATCGATGAACATTGCTTTTAATAATGCGCGGGGAAAACACCGGCAGTAGCTTTTAACAGAACTCAGATGGAACGTTAATGGCTGTCGTCAGTGGGCGTAAGCATTGGTTGTTGGGATTAACTCGGAAAATAAAATGGGCAAACTTACCTTGGCGCTTGTTGCGCACGATCATAAAAAGCCTGAGCTACTAGCTTGGGTTAAGCAGCACATAGAGGTGCTTAAACAATGTAATCTAGTGGGCACAGGCACCACAGGCGGCTTGGTTGCCAAAGAAACTGGGCTGGAAGTTACACGCTATAAAAGTGGTCCTCTAGGAGGAGATCAGCAAATAGGGGCGCTCATTGCCGAAAATAAGCTAGATGCACTTTTCTTTTTCTGGGACCCGCTGAATCCAGCGCCCCACGACCCTGACGTTAAAGCGCTGCTACGACTGTGTTCGGTATGGAATGTGCCAGTCGCCTGCACACCAGCCACAGCTGACTTAGTAATAACGTCGCCGCTTTTTTTGTCACCCGACTACAAGCCAGTTAAACCGAATTTTTAAGATTGGTTAGGTCAACAGGTCTTGTAGTTTGGTGGGCAGAAGCTGATCTTTAGGTTAATTGAAACCTCGTTGAACGAACTGGTAGGCAGCATCTGCTGCCTTGTTGGTTATTCCGGCGGTTATATCATCAGTCTGAATAGATGCGATAGCATCACTCGCCTGCGTTTGTGGCGCGCCTGAAATATTAGCACTTACCTTACTGTCGATGCTTGGATCGCTAAAAACTGACGCGAGTAAAGACTGCCCCATCGACCACATATTGTTTGAAATACTTTGACCTGTCACATTCTCTACGGTCAAATCGATAGCGTTATACATCAAGCCGCCAATTCCGCCATATAAAAAGCTTCCCGCTAAGCTTGCTGCCGCGGCCGTGTGATTTGACGTGGTTGCTTCATAAATATCCGAAACTATGGGTAGGTGATTTGCAATGTTTAACACATCAAATCCGTCTTTAAGGTCAAGCCCATCGTCACCGAAAGCGCCGGAATACAAATTATCGAAGAGTGTAGGAGTAGTATCACTTTGATTATTGGCAGCCGTGTTGCTATCACCATTTCCCAGAACGCTAGTAGTAGCATTTACGGACGTATTATTGTTGGTAACTAGCGATTGAAATACATTGTTTTGCAATGCATTTAACAGCGTGCCTTGCATGGTGGCAATTGCATCATCCGATAAAACCCCATTGACGCTACTCGTACCAGAAAGCAAAGATAATGCGTCTTGAGCATCGCTTGCCGTATCGGTAAGTATATAAGATTGTGTTGAGAGATTAGCTTCGCCTGATATTTTGCTGTCGAATGCATCAGCTTCATTCGGTTGATTCTCTATTGCGAGTAGCGATGCGAACAAAGACGGCAAAGACTGGCCGCTGGTTGCCGCTTCATTGGCTACTTCTGTTGAACTTGCCGGTTTATTTTCAATGTCAGCAGTATGTAAACCAAATTTTGAAAGTAGTGCGCTGACGCCATTTTTAGCAGTGTTAGTTGTTGTGTTTTCTAAGGCCATAACATCCCCTTACCCGCAGGCATATATTTGATTTGTAAAGGTTTTGCAAATAAGTCAAGTGAACGAGATTTCTTTTAATTTGTTCGTTTACACTTGCTCCTGTTAGGTCATGGATGGCACTTAATTTACACACTGCATAAAAACTAATACTGAGCAATGTCATGAAAGTTCGATGCCATATACACACACTAATCGCAATCTTTACACTTGGTGGTTGTGCCCAAACACTCACTGACGAAGAACAGGTTGTTCAAAGTAGCCCTACCAACCCAAATGTGTCGCAACGAGCTGTAAAACCTGTTGAAGAAGAGCCGTCGCCTGGCGATCCACGCTACTCACCACCTAGGATGGAGCCAACGTCGACCTTGCATGTACCCACGGGGTCGCTATTTGATCCTGAGCACTCTGTAGGGCTTTATGAACGCCACGCAAGCTTCAAAGTGGGGGATATGATTCTAGTTAAGCTTGAAGAACAGACGCAGTCGGAGAAGTCGCTCGATTTTAATACAGACAAAAACACATCCTTTGATTTGTCTCCCGTCACACTAAAAGTGGGGGGAATTCGAATTGACGAAGATGACGTTGAGGTGGAGCACGAACAGGACAGTGAGTTCGCTAGCTCTGCTAAAACTAAGCAGTCAAATTCGATGAGTGGCAGCATTACCGTGTATGTTACGGGAATAACGCCGGCAGGGAATTTACTGGTAACGGGTGAAAAGTGGATAACGATGAACAGAGGAAAAGAATACATTCGCTTTTCAGGAGAGGTCAGAAAAAAAGATGTGGATGAAAGTAATACCGTATTGTCTTCAAAAGTCGGCAACGCGTTAATTGAGTATAGCGGTACGGGTGAGCTGCAAGATAATCAGCAGCGAACGGTGATTGGTAAGCTGTTTTCAATATTTGGATAAGCGCGATGAAAGGCACTATTTTGCCAAGCTTACGCATTAGTCTTGCTGCTTTGCTGGTACTACTTCCTTCTTTGGTTACTCAGCACGCATGGGCTCAATGGGTACAGGGTGAAGCTACGATGACACTCGCTGGCGCAGAACTTAGCGACGTGAGAACCAGCGCCATACAAAATGCTATTGCTGATGCGGCTTTTCGCAGTGGCAGTACCATTTCCGCGCAGGATATCACGGTAGACGGGCTACTCCTTTCCAGCAAAGCCGAAATTCGTTCTCAGGGCAGAGTTCAAAGAGTAGAGATCATAAGCGAAACACTCAAAGACGACGCGCTTACAGTGGTGGTGAATGTAAACATTACGCCTCTGTTCAATTGCACTAACAACGGACTTGCCCATCGCATTTTAGTGACAGAATTTCCTTTAACATCACCCCAACAGGCCGCTACTGGCATGCTCTATTCATTTGGCAGTCACGTGTCTCAACGATTTGCTCAGCAACTCAACGGTCTTTATCAAAGTGGAGATGTAAGCCAGATTCCTGTTTCTCTTATTAACGCTAACACCTGGTTAACCTCCAGTTTGTCAGACATTGATTTAATGGCTATGTCGACCTTTCTGCGAAGTGAATATGGGCAGCAGTTTGTGGTATTCGGGTTTATAAAGGACATTTCTCTTTTCGAACAGGTGTCGCAGGCTACCTCGGTATTTGAAACTGATGGTGTTGCGCTTCGCCGGAATTTTACCGTTCAGGTTTACGTGCTCGACACTTTCAAAGCCAAGGTGATTTTTAATGATAGTTATCACAGCGAGGCCGATTGGCCCTTTTCTCAACATTATTCAGTGGATATGAGCAACAGCTTGTTGTGGCGCAGTGATTTTGGGCGCATGGTCCTCAATACGGTACACGCTGCTATTACTGACATTCACGCGGCACTTCAGTGCGAAACGACTTATGCGCAGGTCATTGATATCTCGCCTGACTACATTGCTATAGATCTGGGTGAAAATAGTGGGTTAGCCGTGGGCGATGAGTTTTCATTGGTTAAGCAACGGGCGCTGCCTGCGTTGGGCTTATCAAGAAAGCCGGGACTGTTTTCAACGAAGACGTTGACTTTGCAGGTGTACGAAGTTTCTGATGACGTCAGCTTGCTTAAAGCGGAGTCAGGTAGTGATAGCGTACATATTGGTGATTTTGTCACGCCGTTAACTCTCTCGGCGAAACGTAGGCTAAAAGAAAGTCAGCAGGTTGGAAGCCAGCCATAAAAAAGGCTGGCCAAGGCCAGCACTTTTTACGGTGGGTTAGGGTGTTACTGAATACTAAGAACGCAGTAAGTCACGTAGCTTTCGACCTTCTTCGCGCTGCGCTTTTAACTCAGCTTGCTGTTCAGGCGTTAGTACTGCAAACATGGCCTGGCGCTGTTTGGCCTTTTCAATACCAGCACTGACAAGGTCGTCTTTGTACTGGGCAACAAGAGCGTTCCAAGAGTCTTGTGAGAAAGACGAGCTTCTAATCAGGTCGCGCTGAGCGTCCTTAAAGCTTCGCAACGTTTCTCTATTGGCTTTGGATGTATCCTTGAATGATTCACGAAGTTCTGCAAGATTTGCCAGTTGATCATCGGTCAGGTCAATGCCTTTAAACGGCGTGCCATCTCGCTGGTGATCTCTGTCGCCTCTTTCACCTTTACCGTGACCACGGAATTTTTTGCCTTTGCCTTCATCATCCATACGTTTTACAAATTGTGATTTTTGCTCGTCAGACGCGTTGCGTCGCTTATCGCCTCTCGCCGCTCTTTTTTGATCTCTACTTTCTTCGCGTGCCAAGACTTTCGCTTGCTGCTCTTCACTTAGCACGTTAAAAATATTGTGGCGTAGTTGCGCAAGCGCAAAGTGTTTCGACTCACGCTCTTCAAGTTGAGTTTGTATAAAGGTGCTGATTTGTGCCTCAGAAGCAGTTTCAAAATCGAAACTTGGCTTTTCACTATCGTGATTTTCAGGTCGAGGGTTAGCGTCTTTAAATGCGCTTATGAGTGTTTTTATCTCTTCGCGTTGTGCGTCACTTAAGCTTAAACCGCGAAGGTGTTTAACAATTTCTTTAACCGGTTCGTGGTGACGCATACCAGGGCCTGCTGGCTGAGCCAACGCAAGTCCACCTAAGCTAATCGCCGCTACAGTAGCACTAGCAATTAATAACTTTTTCATTGTCGTCTCCTTTTTGTTCGGACACGTTAATCCTAGCGTGATAAATACAAAAAGCAGTCAACACACTGTAAAGCTTCTGTAAAGGTGATGCCGTTTTGTGATTGTAAAGGTCTGAAAAGATATAGTATGCGTTTGTCAGTGTTTTTCGTTTAATTTAGACAAGACTCACCACAAGCGCAGGTTGAAGTTTATAAAAGTTACAGGCACTTTCATGAATCAAAGGTCAGCAGTTCCAACCGTTAAAGAGTTTAATACCATGAGTTCAGATTTTCATTTGCAGTCTATCCTTGTTATTGATGATGACCTTGAGTTAACTGAAATGCTCTCCACGTACCTGTCGAGTATGGGATATCAAGTGCAAGTGCGTAACGACGGCGAAGAAGGGTTATCTGAAGCTGTATCTGGACGACATTACGATCTTATTTTATTGGATGTGATGATGCCAAAGATGGATGGCTTCGATGTATTGAAAAAACTTCGTGTCAGCCACAGCACACCTGTGCTTATGCTGACTGCAAGAGGCGATGATTACGACCGCATTTTAGGTCTGGAAATGGGCGCTGATGATTACTTACCAAAACCGTTTAACCACCGTGAGCTGGTGGCGCGAATAAAAGCGATTGTGCGTCGCCATAATCTTTCCGCTTCAGGTGGCGCTGTGGAACAGGACTTATTTGTGAATGGCATCTTTTTAAGCCCAAGTAGTCAGCTCGCTAAAGTGGACGATGTGGAATTAACGCTAACCACAACTGAGTTCTTAATTTTGCGCCTATTAATGCTTAACGCCGCTCAGCGAGTAACGAAAGAAGAAATAAGTTTAAAGATTCTTGGCAAGCCACTGCAAGCTTTTGACAGAAGCATTGATATGCATGTTAGCAACTTGCGAAAGAAAATCAGTGCGGTAGCCGTTGATGAAAAAATCAAAACCATCCGCGGAGTAGGGTACATGTTAATTGTTGGAAGCCATTAATGGTAAAACTGTTACGCAGCATCAGCCCAACGCGGGCCATCATGGGACGTTTGTTTCTGTGGTTTTGGGCAACGTTCATTGTTACATCGCTTTTGGCTATTTGGGGAAGTCGTCTCTTTTTTGAAGACCTTCAAGTTGTGCAAATCAAGCCCCGCGAAGTGGAGGATTTAAACCAGGCTATTGAGCGAATGCAGCGCGAGCGCTTTCAAAGTGTACCGTTACATGAAGCGCTTGATCGCAATTCACGTGGTATAAGAGGTAGGCTGGTGGCTGTCGATATTCGCGACAACCGTCTTGTCTCAGGGGGCGGCCCTCCGCTTCGCGACAACGATAAAGAAGATTTACTGCGTTTGGTAAATCAAACTTCTCCGATTGCAGTAAAGCGCGGTGCATTCAAAATTCTCGGCCCGGTTTTCTTCGAGCGAGACAATTCACGCTTCGCGCTTTTTGCGGTAAAGCTTGATATGCCCGAAAAGCAAACTCCTCCGGTTCTACTGTTTTTGGCGATTGCACTTATTACTACCACGCTTTTAAGCTGGCTATTCGCCAAAACGCTGACCAACCCTATTTTGCACATTCAGGGTTCAGCAAAACGTTTAGCAAGCGGCGACTGGCAAACGCGGGTGGGCAAGGCTGCCAAGCGTCAGGATGAGTTAGGTCAGTTGGCGCGCGACTTTAACAAAATGGCTGAGCAGCTTGAATCGATGTGGGGCGCACAAAAGCGATTATTAGCTGATGTCTCTCACGAACTTCGTTCTCCACTGGCGCGGTTGCAAATGGCGTTAGGGCTTGCCCATCAGCAAAACGTAGACCCAGCCACCTTATCTCGTGTAGAACGAGAAGCTGACCGAATGGAAGCGCTAGTTAGTCAATTACTCACACTTAGTCGCGCAGAAGCTGGTGAGGCGACCATGCAAAAGCACGCTTTGTCTTTGGTACTTAACGATGTACTGACCGATGCTAACTTTGAAGTGGCAAATAAAAACAAGCTGTTAAGAATTGACGATATTCCTAAAAAGACGGTGGTCATCGATAGCATGATGTTTTGTCGTGCTGTCGAGAATGTTCTTAGAAACGCTATACGTCATAGCAAACTCGTCACGCATATTGCGTTTAGCGAAGATGCACAACATTGGTATATTCACATTACAGATGACGGAGACGGGCTAACCAGTGAAGAATGTGAACGGATATTTTCACCGTTTTATAGGGCAACCCTCGCCAGAGAGCGTGAGTCAGGTGGTGTGGGCTTAGGGTTATCCATTGCAAAAGCGGCAGTTGAGTTGCATCATGGACGCATAATCGCTGAACCTGCTGAGCGCGGTGGGCTACGAGTTACTATGTCATTTCCCAAGTTATGATTGGGAACGTTGATAGCACTCCGTAGCCTAACAAAGAGCGCAATTTGACTGTAATAGGGTATTTATGAACTGGACGTTCACGTCTGAAAATAACTTAGCCAGCACTTTTGCCACGTATATCAATCCCTTCTGGCAAAACAGTGTTACTCAGGGCCACTTCTCTGGGAAAGACAATATCAAGGTACGCTTTGCGCACTGTATCCCAGAATCGCCGCGAGCTACCATTGTAATATGCTCTGGTCGAATCGAATCTTATTTAAAGTACAAAGAGTTCATTTACGATCTCTATCAAAATGGTTTCGCAGTATTCATCTTAGATCACAGAGGCCAAGGCTTGTCAGACAGGATGACCCGTGACCCTCAGCATGGTTATGTTGCCGATTTTGACGACTACGTAGATGACTTCGTCATGTTCGTAGAAACTATTGTAAAGCCACTGCAGCAAGGCCCGTTACAGCTGGTATGCCATTCGATGGGGGGCGCCATTGGTGCACTCACGCTGCTGCGTCTTCCGAATTTGTTTTCAAAAGCCGTTTTAGCTTCGCCCATGTTTGGCATTAAACCCGCTCTGCCCAATTGGTTGGCGAATGGCTTAATTCGCACAGGCCTTGCGGTAAACAGGTTGAAAAAGAAAGATGCGGGGTACTTTTTTGGTCAAACCCCGTATATCGCGTTTCCTTTTTCACTTAATAAGCTCACCCACAGCAAAACCCGCTATGCGCTGTTCCGTGAACTGTATGACGAAGAGCAGGATATTCAGCTTGGTGGCGTGACTACAGAGTGGTTGGCCGCTGCACATCAGGCTATGAACAAAATTGAAAGTAGCGCACGCGCTATTACAACGCCCTCGCTTGTATTAAGTGCAGACGATGACGCGATTATTGATAATAACCGTCAGCGCCGCGTGGCGCAGCTTATGCCAAATGCAAAACTTGAAATAGTGCCCCGCGCTTACCATGAGCTATTCACCGAGTCTGACGACATTCGCGAGCGCTCCATGGCGCGTATTCTCGACTTTTTGACAGAAGACTCGTCTACGTAAGTGCAGCCGCAGCTAACATTTAGTTAGGTAATCGTACTTAAGAGCAGCGCTTTCTATTTCACAGGTAATAAAAGTGTGCGCAAGGGTGATGAAGAATGGCGTTTCGGTATAAAATAAACGAGTTGTTAACTGTGAAGGTAATTTAAAAAAGCATGCTCGATATCGTACTCTATCAGCCAGAAATCCCGCCAAATACGGGAAACATCATCCGCTTATGCGCAAACAGTGGCTTTATGTTGCACTTAATCGAGCCCTTGGGTTTTGAATGGGACGATAAACGCGTTCGACGCGCAGGTTTAGATTATCACGAGTTTGCTCACGTAAAGCGCCACGCCAGTTTAGACGCTTACCTGAATGATGCTAAGCCAAAACGGGTATTCGCTTGCACAACGAAAGGCAAAGCATTTCACAGCGATGTGTCTTATCAAAAAGGCGATGCGTTAATTTTCGGACCGGAAACCCGAGGTTTACCAGACGACTATATTCAATCGCTTCCCCCAGAGCAGCGTGTTCGCATCCCTATGTTGCCAGACAGTCGTAGTATGAACTTGTCTAATGCAGTATCGGTATTTGTGTATGAAAGCTGGCGTCAGTTTGGTTACGAGGGTGCTCGTTAGTACTTTCTTCAACGCTTACTGTTTTGCTAAAAACTCTTTTAACCATTCAAATCAAAAGCTTATTCAGCCTTTAAAAATGTCTGTAAAGATAGCGTAAATGTAAAGATTGTCTCTCGTGGCGAATCTTTACATTCGCTATATTGCATTCAGTTTTTTTATGGATCGAATGCTTTGAAACTCCCTCTACCCATTAAAGTACTGCTCATTGCAATTATTGTGTTTGTGCCTGCTTATGCTGTTTATGCATGGCTATACTCACCTCAGACAAATACCGAATATCTCTTTCAAGATGCAAAGATACGAGACATCGAATTAAATTTGGTGTCTACAGGTCAGCTTGAGCCCAAGCGCTACGTAGAGGTAGGCGCGCAGGTTTCAGGTCAGGTAGACAATATTCACGTAGAAGAGGGGGATATTGTTAAAGAAGGCGATTTGCTGGTAGAGATCGATGCCCGTGTATTTGAAACACAAGTACAGAACTCTCAAGCGGCGCTGGACAGCAAAAAAGCACAGCTGGCTCAGCTGCGGGCAGAGCGAGAACTCGCCGAAGTGAGAGCGCAACGCAATCAAAATTTGTTTAAGCAAAATGCAGTCAGCCAAGATGTAGTCGTAAGCAGTGATACAAACCTTAAAGTTATCGATACCAAGATCACGGCGAGCATCGCACAGATTAAAGCCGACGAAGCCTCGCTGGAAGGGGATATTACTAAGCTCGGGTTTGCAAAGATATTTGCGCCAATATCCGGAACTGTAGCCACCTTACCAGTGCGTGAGGGGCAGACCCTGAATGCCAATCAAAACGCCCCCGTGTTGCTTCAAATTTCCGATTTATCAGTAATGACCCTACGCGCAGAAGTGTCTGAAGCCGATGTGCAGAAAATAAAGCGCGGCATGCCAGTCTATTTCTCTACCTTGGGTGATAACAAAACCTTCTACCACTCTACCGTACGACAAGTGCTACCTACACCCACCGTACTCAACGACGTGGTGCTATACCAAGTGCTAATCGATGTTGAGAATCCTGATCGCACGTTAATGGACGCCATGACTACCCAAGTGTTCTTTGTGCAAGAGCAGGTGAAAGGCGCGCTTTCTGTGCCGTTAGCGGCAGTAAAAGGGCGAGCTCGCAATCAATTCGTGATGCTTAAACAGGGCGATGATGTGGTTCGCACGCCAGTAAAAGTAGGCATAAAAAATAGAACCCATATTCAAATTATAGAAGGCCTATCAGAAGGTGATGAAGTGGCTGTGGGTCTAGCAGACGGCACCGCAATGCCGGCCGCGGGTATGCGCAGAGTGCCGGGTGGGCAGCCGCCATCAGGCCCACCGCGCCGCCGTGACGGATTCTAATATGTCATTAATACAGCTTAATGGCGTATCACGTCGCTACAAAACAGAAGGGTTTGAAGTCACCGCATTGGATAACGTTTCGTTATCAATCGATAAGGGCGAATTTGTCGCCATTATGGGGCAATCCGGGTCAGGAAAGTCGACCTTGATGAATATCCTAGGGTGTTTAGACACCCCTTCAGAAGGCGAATACCGTATTCACGGGCAGTCAGTGTCTTCGTTAAACCCAGACCAGCTTTCAGCTCTTCGCTTGAAAACGTTTGGGTTTGTTTTCCAGCGCTATCAGCTACTGTCGTCGCTAAACGCCACTGAAAACGTGGCGCTGCCAGCAATATACAGCGGTACGCCTAGCGAAGAGCGTACTCAAAAAGCGCAACAGTTGCTTGATAAACTTGGGCTTGCAAGCAGAAAAGAGCACAAGCCCGGAGAGCTTTCTGGTGGCCAACAACAGCGTGTCTCGGTAGCCCGTGCCTTAATTAATGGTGCAGAAGTAATATTAGCCGACGAGCCCACGGGGGCGCTTGACTCGGCCAGCGGAGAGCAGTTACTGGCATTGCTTCGCGAGCTACACGCAGAAGGGGTGACTATTATTCTTATCACCCACGATAGTGCAGTTGCTGAACATGCCGACAGGCAAATACACTTGCTTGATGGGAAAATTGTAACAGATACCAAAACCGCTGCGCCTAGCACAAGTGAATCAGTTGAAAAAAATGCGGCTTCGATACAGCACGTACATTCTCAAGAGCCCACACCGGTACCGGCAATTAAACCTTTTCCAAGTATCTCACTTTCTTCAGCCCTATCTATGGCGTTCACTGCCCTTAGAATGAATTGGTTTAGAACCTTGCTCACACTCTTGGGAATTATTATTGGAGTAGCGGCAGTGGTGACCATGATGGCCATCGGTGAGGGAGGTAAACAGCAGGTACTAGAGCGCATTGAAACCATTGGCACGAACCTGATTTCGATTAGGCCGGGTGGACGAAACATGCGCTCATCCGGAGATATTGCATCGCTGACATTAGCCGATGCCACTGCATTGAAAAGTGTTCCGGGTGTGGCTTATGTCGCGCCGGAAAGAAGTGCAAGGGCAACCATCCGATACAGCGAAAATGATTTTTCAGGACGTATTACAGGCACGACACCTGACTACTTTCATGCTAAAGACTGGGAAATGGCGCAGGGCGTGTTTTTTAGCGATGAAGACGTAACAAATTATGCACCGGTGGTGGTAATTGGAGATACGGTAGCTGAGACCCTGTTTGAAGATAAATATCGGGCAGTAGGCGAGTACATTTTGATGCAAAATGCCTTCTATCAGGTCGTAGGCGTACTTCATTCTAAAGGCGCCAGTGCGGGTGGCAACGATATGGATGACGAAGTGCTCATTCCGGTTACAACTGGCCGCTTAAAGGTATTTGGTCGGGATTACTTAAGCAGCATTACCATAAAGGCAGAAAGTACCGAAGTAGCTACTCAGGTAAAAGACGATGTGCTGGCACTGTTGGTAGAGCGTCACGGACAAGAAGACGTGATGGTGCGTACCACAGAGTCACTGGTAGAGGCGGTCACGGAAACGCAAGACACGTTAACTTGGCTCTTGGCGTCTGTTGCTGCCATATCTTTGTTTGTTGGCGGTATCGGTGTAATGAATATCATGCTGGTCAACGTATCTGAGCGTAAGAGGGAGATTGGACTACGCATCGCCACAGGCGCAAAACCTCGCGATATCTTGCGCCAGTTCAATATTGAGGCATGGGTAGTGTGTATCTTGGGTGGTATATTCGGCATTCTTCTGGGCTATTTTGTTGTCCTTATCGTTGCTTCATTCAGTGTGCCTGTCGCTTACACGCTAATGCCGCCCGTTTTGGCTTTTGTCACATCTCTCGCTGTAGGGCTCATTTTTGGTTATGCCCCTGCTCAAAAAGCATCAAAGCTTAATCCCATTGACGCGTTGGCAGAGGAGTAACGCCATGCATTCTTTTCGTTTTTCTGTGTCTCTTGCCGCTCGTTCATTACTGTGCGCGTTCTCTTGTATCGTGCTGACCGCAAGCTGCGCTTATTCACCTTCTACAACGTTGCCCGAAACTGACACGCAGGCGCTACAAAAAGCGAAGTCTGTGGACGCGACTAGTCAAATAACAACATCATGGTGGAAGGTGTTCGAGGTGGCTGAACTTGCGCCCGTTATGAAGACGCTTGAAAGCCAAAATTTAACCCTTAATCAAGCCGAGCAGAGGGTAAAACGAGCGCAATTTCTATTAGCACAAGTTAACGCAGGTGACGTTCCGACTATAACGGCGAGGACATCTGGACGCAGTGGAAGAGACCTAGAGAGTGGCCGTTCAAGCCACTCTACCTCAGGTGGACTGGGGTTGAGTTATGACGCGGACATATGGGGTACACGAGATGCTCAGCAGCGCAGTCGTCAGTTAGGTATCGATACTGCACAGTATCAGTTTACCGATGCGCTGTTAGACACCCAGGCGTTGTTTATAAATACCCTTCTTGAGCAGATTTCACTGCAGTCGCGGCTGTCTATTGCGATGCAAAACGTTGAGATTAGCGAAGCGCTGCTAAACCTAGTTCAAATTCGCTTTGAAGAGGGGGATACCTCAGGTATTGAGGTTTCCCAGCAGCGCAATACCTTGATCGGTGCTCAGTCGGAGGTGCTGCGACTGAGCAATAGTTTAACGCTTAATGAGCGGGCATTAGCAGTATTGTTAGGTAATGAATCTATGCAATTTAATACGCCTGAACAAAAAGCGCTGCTTTCCCTTTCGCTAACCGATTTTTCACTGCCCGAAGTGGCACCTATATTAAGCGCTGAGGTATTGAAGCAGCGTCCAGATGTTCAGTTAGCTATAGCGCAATTTAAGCAGGCTGATTTAGCGTTTTACGAAGCGTCAGTGGCAGGTCTTCCAGGCATGAGCTTAAGTGCAGATATTGGTGTGAGTGATCTTTTAGATTTAGCGCAAGGGTGGACCTTAGGCGCAGCGGTAAGCTCAGCAGCAACCCTGTTCGATGGCGGTAGATTAGAAGCTGCAGAAAATGCGGCGAAAACTGACGTGGATTTAGCAATATTACAGTATCAGCAGACGGTGCTTAGCGCGATAGAAGCGTTGTTAAACAGCCAAACTAATTTGGCATTTAATCAACAAAACTACCGTTATTCGTTAGCCTCGCTCGAGAACAATCAGCAGCTTTATCGTCTTGCGGATATTCGCTACAAAGCTGGTGACACTGACTTTCTGAATTTGCTTAATGCTCAACGTAGCTTTTTCTCGGCTAGGCAATCTGTGATCAGTAACTATCAAGCCGTGCTCTCTTCTGTCATTGCCACCTACAGAGAAAGCGCAGGCGCCGACATCACTTCGTCATAGCTTTTAGATTTTTTCAAGCAGCAATACGAAAGCCCTGTGAACAGGGCTTTTTTGTGCGTTTTGTAAGGGTTGTGTAATACCAGTCCGCATAGATCATTTTAAACTCGACCTTCGGGAAGGTCTGGCAAGCTTCCTAGCTTCATTCTGGGAATTTGAAAGGGAACAGCCATTCCTGCATTCCCACGCTTTGCTAGGAAACTTGCCAGCGCCTTTATGAAGCGTATCACACTGAGTGTTATCACCGGCGTTTGCTTAATGATTGCGGGGCAAGCAAGCGCCCATTCAGGTCATCATTCTCACTCGAATAGAGGAGCGAATGAAAGGGTCACTATTATTACGCAACCTGCTCGTCCGATTATTGACGTAGCCATAAGCGTTCCTGAAATTGGCCTGTACGTTAACGTCTTGCCAGGTGCGCATAGGGTAGAGGTTATCGACAATCATCGTTATTACGTTGCTAATAATCATTACTATCGCAAGCATGGGAATCGCTATGTGGTTGTCGATTCCCCCTACAAAAAGGTGAAAAAAGTGAAACGCCACAAGCGCAGTCACGCTGGATATCACGACAACACTAAAGTGATCGTGGTAAGAGAAGGCCGCTAAGTTCAGGTTGATAAGCTGGAAAAGATAGGAATAGTGGGGCGTTAAGAGGCTGATGGTTTTTGCTACTAAGCAAAAACCATCAAGTATTCACTAGGCTTCTTTTTTGAGATCTCGACCAAGCAGAGCTAAGGCCGCCTCTTTAGGGGATTTTCCGTGATAAAGCACAGCATAAATTTGTTCACAAATAGGCATTTCTACGCCTACTTTTTTAGATAAAATGTGCACTTCTTCAGTGTTGCGATATCCCTCAACCACTTGTCCGATTTCGTCAATAGCAACATCGACACTCTTGCCTTGACCCAAAGCCAGCCCAAAGCGACGATTGCGCGATTGATTGTCGGTGCAAGTCAAAACTAAATCGCCAAGACCCGCCATACCCATAAAGGTTTCTGGATTTGCACCCAGCTTCACGCCCAAACGGGTAAGCTCTGCTAAACCTCGGGTGATCAGCGCCGTTCGCGCGTTTGCACCAAAGCCAAGGCCATCGGCTAAGCCCGCGCCTATAGCGATAACGTTTTTAACCGCACCACCAAGCTGAACGCCAGTAAAGTCTGAGTTTTTGTATACTCTGAACGACTTTGCGCAATGCAGCTTTGCTGCAAATTCGTCACTCAGCGTATCGTCAGTGGAAGACAGCGAAATTGCAGTAGGTAAGCCTGCTACCATTTCTTTAGCAAAAGTAGGGCCTGATAACACGGCTAGGGGATAGTCGGTACCCAGTATTTCCTCTGCCACATCGCGAAGCAAACGGCCAGTTTTTGGCTCAAGTCCTTTGGTCGCCCAAATAATGCGTTGATGCGGTTTAAGCAATGGCTTTAAGCTTTGAAGCATAGCCGCAAATGCATGGCTAGGTACAACAACTAAAATATCTTTGCTGGCGGCTACCACTTCTTCTAAGTTGGCATTTACCACTAGGGCATCTGGAAATGTTGCGCCTGGAAGATAACGAGCATTCTCTCGGTTCGCTTCCATTTCGGCAATGTGCTTTTCATCACGGCCCCAAAGCAGTGTGGGGTTGCCATTTCTGGCAAGACAAAAAGCAAGGGCGGTGCCGTAAGACCCCGCCCCTAATACTGAAACAGACTCTGAAACCGAATGCGACTTCATGTCCACGCCTTTCATGTTCACCTAATTAGGCGTCCATTTTCGGCGCTTCGCCCTGCGCTTGCTGTGCACGTTTTTGCACGTAAGCTGCAAAGATAGCGTCGAAGTTTACAGGCGCTAGGTTAAGTGGAGGGAATGTTCCACGATTAACCAAGTTAGAAATGGTTTCACGCGCATATGGGAAAAGCATGTTCGGGCAGAACGAGCCCAGCGTGTGCGCTTTGTTTTGGTCTGGCATTTCGCCAATAGCGAAGATACCTGCTTGTTGCACTTCACAAAGGAATGCGGTTTCTTCACCAAGCGTTGCCGTAACGGTAACTGAAAGTACAACTTCAAATACATTTTCTTCTAGCTTGTTAGTACTAGTGTCGATGTCTAGTTTAATTTCAGGCTTCCACTCTTTAGTGAAAATAGCTGGCGCGTTTGGAGACTCAAAAGAAATGTCTTTTGTGTAGATACGCTGAATATTGAACTGAGCACTCTGTTGCGCTTGTGCGCCCGCTGCTTCGCCGTTATTTGTCTGATTTTCGTCAGCCATGGTATTTCCTATTTAATTGTCGTTTTAATTTAATGTAGTGCGTTGCTGTATGCGCTGACGCTTTACGCCAAACCCAACATTGGATTTAGTTTGCTTTGTGCTTCCAAAGCCATCATATCGTCACAGCCACCAACGTGCTGATCGTCAATGAAAATTTGCGGAACAGTCCAGCCGCCGTTTGCGCGCTCAATCATCTCGTCGCGCAGTTCAGGCTTAACATCTATTGGGTATTCAATAAATTCTACACCTTTTTGCGTTAGCAATGCTTTTGCACGGTGGCAGTATGGGCAGTGGCCCTTGGTGTAAAGTTCTACTTTGCTCATAAAGGTTACCTGTTATTTAGAAACGGGAAGGCTGGCACTTTGCCACGCGTTCATTCCGCCTTTTAATACACTCACATTCGCGAAACCATCTTTAAGCATCGCATTTGCTGTACCACGAGCCTGATTACCCATAGCGCATACTACGATAATGGGTTTGTCTTTACTGTTTTCAAGTTTCTTGAAGTTTTTCTCACGCAACTCTTCAGGTTTAATTTGTCTGGCACCCAAAATATGGCCAGCTTTAAACTCTTTCGCAGGGCGTGCATCTAGCACTATCGCATCGTCTTTATTCATCAAAACCGTTGCTTCGTGCGTGCTTAATTCTTTTACTGAAGATGTCCATGCACTGATATAGCTAAATATCAACATGGCAATCAGCGCAACCCAAATACCAGCAAGAATAAAGTTGTTGCTAGCAAATTCAATTAGTTGATCCATTACCTCTAACCCTGTCTACAGACCATGAAAAGAGTGCAAAGTATATAGAAAAATGGGCGAGAAACCAGCTTACCTTTCAGTATGATGAATGTCAGTCATAGCGGGTTTGCGCTAAATACTTTAGATGATTGATATTACGAACAAATTGCACTGGGCATATGGAGGAGCGTCAGATACACTGGAAAACGTTGTTAACAGCAACGATGAAACACATTAAGTCATCAATGAAAAAGTTAAGGTTCTAGGCGCACGTATGTCAGTACGATTATTTCTTTCAATCATTGGGTGCATAGTTGCCCTTGCAACTATGCCGATTGGAAGTAGTGCTATTGCACAAGAAGGCGGTGCGAATAGTCAAAAAGAAAAATTAGCTGAGTTACAGGCCGAACTGCGCGCTCGACAGCAAGTATTAGAGAACAATAGAGCCAGTGCACAGGAATTAGAAAATGTGCTGAAGGCCTCTGAACTCGAAATAGCTAAAGTGGCGAAAGCACTATCCAGCACCCGACAGTCACTTAAAAATATTGAGCAAGAACAAGCGAAGCTCGAAGAAGAACAAGAAGGGCTTAAAACGGCTATCCGTAAACAGCAGTCACTTTTATCGAGCCAGCTTAAAAGTGCATTTATGGCGGGGCATTACGACTACGCGAAAATGCTGTTTTACCAAGATGACGCGCGAACCTTCGAGCGTGTCATTACCTATTATCAATACGTGGCTAAAGCGCGCCAAAAAGAGATTGAGAGCTTTAGGGGAAATGTTGCTAGGCTTGAAGAAGTTAACGCAGAGCTTAGCGAAAAAGCCTTGTCACTTGCCGCTTTGAAAGATGAGCAAGAAGGTCAGCGAGCAGTACTTATAACCCGTCAGGATGATAGAAAAGCAACGCTTAAGAAGATAAACAAAACCATAGCCTCTGAAAACCAGCGTATTGCGTCGCTACAAGCTGATGAAAAAGCGCTGAAAGACGCTATTGAAGCGGCCCGGATTGCCGCAGAACGGGCTGCCCGTGAAGCCGAAGTGAGTATGGATGGACTTGCCAAATTAAAAGGTAAGCTGGCAGCGCCTGTAAAAGGCAGAATACGAAACTTATTTGGTAGTCGCCGCCAAGGGCAAGTGTCTTGGAAAGGCATTGTGATAGATGGTGCTGAAGGCGACCCTGTAAACAGCATTGCGCCTGGAAAAGTGTTGTACGCCGATTGGTTGCGCGGATTTGGTCTGGTCGCTATTGTCGATCATGGCGAAGGGTATATGAGTGTTTACGGTCACAACCAAGCGTTACTCAAGCAAGCTGGCGATGATGTCAGGCAAGGTGAACGCATAGCCCTTGTGGGCCGAAGTGGTGGTCAGGAATATCCTAACCTTTACTTTGAAATTCGTCATAAAGGCAAGGCGCTAAATCCAAGCTCTTGGCTAGACTAGGCAGGTTAATTTTAGATTTTCAGAAACTAAGTTGAAACTGAATCAGTTGTTGGTATTCTAGAAAAAACACAGCATTGTGTAGTGTGCGCTTAATAATAATGATGAAAAACGGATGTGACTTAGATGCTTTTGCGTCTGCTAATGCCTTGTATAATCTTTGTTTTATGCGGGCTAACTAGCCTTCAAGCAAAAGCAAAGTCAGACATAATTATAATATTAGATGACCTGGGATACAGGCCGTCCGATGTCGCTGCTTTTTCTCTCCCTAAAGAAATTACCTTTTCTATACTTCCGCAAACGCCGCTGGCTTCTGAAATTGCGCTCCGCGCTGAGCAAGAAGGCAGGGCTGTTATGCTGCATATGCCTATGCAGGCGCAAAGTGGAAAGAACATGGGGCCCCTTGGGTTAACCACTGACATGTTTGCAGGTGCCATTACTTACAATTTGCGAAAGGCAATGAAGAGCGTGCCGAACGCGGTTGGTGTGAATAATCATATGGGAAGTGCGTTCACGGGGCAGCAAAAAGGAATGGAAGCGCTCTTAAAAGAGGTGAAACGCCAAGGCTTATTTTTTGTGGATAGCCGAACCACGGTACTCACAAAAGGCGAAGAAATTGCGCAGCGGTTAGGTGTGCCTAGCGCAAGCAGACAGGTGTTTCTGGACCATAAGCTTGAGCCTGCATTCTTACTTAAGCAGTTCAACCACATGAAACGTATTGCTAAAAAGAATGGTCACGTTGTGGTGATTGGCCATCCCCACCCAGAAACCGTCGATTTCTTGAAAACTCATTTACCCTCACTTGAAAAAGAAGGTTTAACCCTTACCTCAGTAACCGACTATTTTTCACATGCGCCGAAAGTGGCCAAGCAGTTTGGTAAAGAGCGCGATCAAACGGCTTCGCTCAATAACGCCGATGTGAAGGATAGCAAGGTAAGCATGACCGAAGAAAATGCCTTACACAGCAGTGGGCTAATGCACAGCTCCGCAGAAAAAGGCGTTGCTGAGCGCTTAGGCACAGCGCCAAACGAATAGCTTTTTTCCCCATTTTATACGTAGTTAGTTCATTTTCATCTCGTTAAGATCAAAATTTAATGTGGGAACGTTTCTCATTTCTGTGAGTCTGTTATAATATAACGTCTCTGGCGAATAGTTCGCGAACTCATTTTTTCACGGTGGTAATTAGGGTAATGACTCCAATTGACGAGAATCCAACAAAACTAGACAAACTTGGCATTTGGGTGTCGAGCTTGTGCGCGTTGCATTGCCTCGCGCTACCTGTTTTGGTGCCTCTGCTGCCGCTGATCGGTTCTAGCTTTTTTGCACAAGTGTGGTTCGAAAGAACGATACTAACCTTTTCGTTAATTGTAGGTGCAGTCGCCTTGGTTAGCGGTGCAATTCGCTATCATGGCAAATACTACCCGCTTGCATTGCTGTTTACGGGTGGCGCTATTTATTGGCACAAAGATATTTTTGGGCATCACTACGAACCCTTTACCATCGCGATAGGTGCAGCGCTAATTGTAGCCGGCCACTGGGTGAATATGCGATTGTGTAGACAATGTAAGTGCTGCAAGAATACGGTGTTTTCAGACCACCTTTCAACTGAATTTAAGTAGTCAACTAAGCTGCATTTCAAGAAAAGCATTCTAAAAAAACGAGCCAATGGCTCGTTTTTTTTATAGTGTGAGTATGTATCAGATACGCGTTCTACAGACTTTTCGCATAGAAAAAGTAGGGTTTAATGCGACAACACACTAAGCGCTACATCGGGCACGTTAGTGAATATGCCCGTCACTCCCCACTCGTTGAGCATAAGCATGTCTCTCGGCTCATCTACGGTATAAACGAATACGTCAAATCCGTCTTGCTGCGCCGTTTGCACAAACTGCTTATCAACGGCGTCTAATGCAATGTTTACGGAATAAGCGTTCAGAGCCCGGGCGCTTGCCGTACAGTCAAGCTCGTAGCTTGCAGATAAGGCACCGATCTTCACTTCGGGCCACTTAAGCGCAATAGCTTGAAGCCAGTGATGGTTAAATGAAGAGATAAGTAGCTTATCAGCATTAATACCGCTTTGCTGTACCGCCGCTTTAACGTCTTTAACCCAGCTGTCTACGTCGCGTAAGTGTTTTATCTCAATATTGCACCACTTGTCTTTTGGAACACAATTCAGTGTTTCGGTCAGGGTCGGTATGTGCTCTCCATCCCCAATGTCCATTTCTGTAAGGGATTGCCACGATACGTCAAGTAAATAGCCGGATTCCCGTGCTCTGCGCGTAAGTGTTCTATCGTGAAAAACAATAATGCCGCTTTCGTGCTGATAGGTATCAAACTCAATGCCATCGGCACGTTGTTCGAAAGCCAGTTTAAATGCCTTTACTGTGTTTTCTGGGGCGGCTTTACTAGCACCTCGGTGAGCAAAAATGAGCATAGACATTTCTTCCTAAAAGTTCACAACATGGCTTAATCATCTTTTGCATTATGCAACTTATGCGTGTTGAGCGTTTCATAAACTGATGCTGACGTAATAAGAATTCCACCTAACAACGCACTTAAACCAGGTTTTTCGTTAAGCAGAATAATAGCAAGGAAAACGCCATAAAGAGGCTGCATGCAGGCTATGAGCGAAAACGTTTTTGCCCTAAGGTGACGTAGGCTCGCAGCAATAAGTGCATGAGGAAGCGCAGTAAATACGGTACCTAAAAGCAATAGCATTAGCCAAGAACTGGTAGACGCTGAGGTTATTGCTGCACTGCCTACCGGCAACATTAGAATACTGATAACCAAGGTCTGCCACGCCATAGCCTGCGCACCGCTGTAGTGCTTAAAGTGCTTACGATGAATAAGGTTTCTAAACGAATACAAGATGGCGGAGGCAATACCGATGAGAACACCAAGGGTAATGTCATTTTCCAGTGATGTCTCTGGCACTATTAAATAAACGCCAACGACCACCGTAACGGTAGATACGATATCCTGCCAGACCAGCCTTACCCGCTCAAAGAAGGGCTCGATAAGTACCGTGATTACAGGAAAGGTAAAAAGGGCAATCATGCCAACAGACACCCCTGCATATTGCATGGCGGCAAAATAGGTGACCCAGTGCAGTGCCATCAACACGCCTAAACCGAGGGCAACGCCGTAGTCTTTTTTTGAATTCAGCTTTATTTTGTCCTTCGCCAATTTCAAAAAGGCAAACAACGCTATGCAGGCAAATACTGAACGAACAAGAGTGATATCACTGGCGCTAAGTGGTACAAGCCGAGAGAAAAGGGCTGTACCACCAAGTAAAATTACCGTGAAATGAAGTGAGATCAGGCTTTTTTTAACAGCATCCATAAATTAGCTGTCAGCGCCCTCTGACGAAGCCTCGCTCTTTTCGTCACTGGCTGATTCATCGCTAACGTGCGTATCTTTAGCCGTAGCCTGTGCGGTTGATTTAAGCGCCATAGGCTCACCAAGGCGTGTAACCATACCAGGGGCGAGGTCTTCAAAATCAATCATGTCTTTTTCGAAACACACCACAATGGTCGAACCTAGCTTAAAGCGGCCTAGCTCAGCACCTTTTTCAAGGAAAACTGCTGCTTCACTGTCTTTTTCATATGACCAGTGCTGAACGTTTTTACCCGCAGGTGGCGTAACCGTGCCAGCCCAGACAGTTTCAATGCTTGCCACTATGGTAGCGCCCACAAGCACCATCGCCATTTTGCCTACAGGCGTGTCGAACAGCGCCACGACGCGTTCATTACGTGCAAATAGACCTGGAATATTTTGTGCTGTAAGAGGATTTACCGAAAAAAGTTCGCCCGGCACATACAGCATATCAGTAAGGGTGCCCTCAACAGGCATGTGAATTCTGTGATAATCACGAGGGGCAAGGTAAATGGTAGCAAACTTACCATTTTTAAATGGCGCAGCTACATCAGGCTTGCCACCTAATAATGTAGTTAGGCTAAAGTCATGGCCTTTCGCCTGAAAAATACTGTCGCTATGGATATCGCCAAACTGACTTACCGTACCGTCAACAGCATGGATAAGTACGTCATTGTTTTCGTCAATGGTGCGCGCTTCAGGTTTAAGAGGGCGGGTGAAGAACTTATTAAAGCTTCTATAATGCTCTGGTTCCTCATGCAGCGCTTCTGACATATCAACGTTGTATTGCTTAATAAACGCCTTGATGAAAAATGTCGTAACACTACCCATTTCTGCTTCTGCAAGTTTGCCTACAAGGCGCGATAGCAGGTGCTTTGGTGTAACGTATTGTAAATTAACTTTAAGCCAATCTAACACAAAATATCTCCGTTTCTTTTATGCAAGCAATAACGCATTGCATAGATAGCGTTATTGTATAGTAAGTCGTGGTATTAAGAGCAACTTTAGGGTTATGAGTGCTTACACAAAAGCATAAGCACGTGGTTCACACCAAAAGAATAAATCGCCGAGTTAGTGACGGCTATTACGCGTAAGTAGTGCGTGTACTTCTTAGGTCGCTCCAACGGGTTTAGCGCTCCAGTGAGGTTAAAACCCAGTGGCAGTTGTTATGCCCCAGGAGGCTGGCTGTGACTAGGTCGCTGCTCTTCCATGGTGGTTAAAATTCTATGGTAGCTGTCGAAGCGTACTGCGCTAATTTTCCCTTCTTCTACAGCTTCTCTTAGTAAGCACCCCGGATCATTTAAGTGCTTGCAGTCTCTGAATTTGCAGCCGCCCAAATAATCTCTGAACTCAATAAAGCCCCATGTAATACGTTCGGTAGGAATGTGCCACAAGCCAAATTCACGTACTCCTGGAGAGTCAATTAAATCACCGCCGGCTGGCAAGTGAAGCAATTTGGCCGCCGTCGTTGTATGTTGACCTAGTCCCGAGTTATCTGAAATATCGCCGGTTAATTCATCGGCGTCTGGCAGAACTTGGTTTATAAGGCTCGATTTACCTACGCCGGACTGCCCTACGAAAACGCTGATGTTATCGTTAAGGTATTCATTGAGTTTGCTAATGCCTTCACCGGTTTTGCAACTGGTGAAAAGCACTTCGTAGCCTAAGTTTTCGTACGTCTTAAGCTGCTCTGTGACGGTTGCGCGTTCCTCTTCACTGAGCAATTCTACTTTATTAAGGACAATCAGCGGCGTGATGCCTATGTCTTCACAGGCAACGAGATAACGGTCGATAATATTCAGTGAAAGGGTGGGTAAAATAGCGCTAACCACTATAATACGGTCGATATTCGCGGCGATGGGTTTAATACCGTCGTAATAATCTGGGCGAGTCAGGACAGAGTGCCTGTCTTTTACAATTTCAATAACCCCACTTACACCTGACTCAGCGTCATCCCCTTTACTGAAAAACACCTTGTCACCACACACTACAGAGTCTACCGTGCGGCGAATGTGGCAGCGAGATACTGCGCCGTTTGCGTCTTCAACGTCGGCGTGTTTACCAAAGCGACCAATCACAGTGCCGCTTTCTAGCGCGCTTTCATCAAGGTTCGCCGCGCCCTTTGACGCGTGCTTTTCACGCAAGCGCTTGCTTCTGTTTGCTGCAACTTGTCGTTTCTGTCGTTGTGTAAGTTTTGGTTTTTTCGCCACGATTCTTTTCTAGTTTCACGTATACTATGTCAATAATACCGTTTGTAGGGCATGGTTGCCATGTCTGTAGCGCAAAGAGGAATGTAATGAGTAAACACGACAGTAACCTTGTTTGGATAGACATGGAAATGACAGGGTTAGATCCTGAAACCTGTGTAGTAATGGAAATCGCGACCATTGTTACCGACGCACAGCTGAATATTTTGGCTGAAGGGCCTGTAATAGCGGTACATCAAAGTGATGACGTGTTAAACAATATGGACGAGTGGTGTACACGAGTTCACGGTGAAAGTGGATTAACTGAACGTTGCCGAGAAAGTAAAATAAGTGTTGAAGAAGCATCAGCGCAAACTATTGCCTTTTTAGAGCAATGGGTAGATGCAGGCAAGTCACCGCTATGTGGAAACACCATAGGGCAAGACAGACGCTTCATGGTTAAGTACATGCCCGAGCTTGAAGCTTACTTCCACTATAGAAATATTGATGTAAGTACAATAAAAGAATTAACGCGCCGCTGGAAGCCTGAAATTTTAGACGGTTTCGAAAAGAAAGGCGTACACCTAGCGCTTGATGATATTCGCGAATCTATTGAAGAAATGCGCTATTATCGTGAGAAAGTGTTTACGATTTAGGCATTCAAGCAATGAGGTGCAAAAAAAGTAGAATTAAAGGTTGCGTTACCCCAAAATTTTTGTAAAATGCGCACCACTTCAAACGAAGTACCTCTTTTGTTGCGGGAATAGCTCAGTTGGTAGAGCACGACCTTGCCAAGGTCGGGGTCGCGAGTTCGAATCTCGTTTCCCGCTCCAAATTTTAAAAGCTGATAGTAAACTTTACTTTCAGTGGGCGTGAAAAGCGCGACCCCTAGTGGGCCCGCGACCGAGTGTCGGCCAGTTGGCAAATCTCGTTTCCCGCTCCAAACTTAAATCTGAATCTAATCAGATACTAAAAGATGCACAGCATCGACTCTATGCGGGAATAGCTCAGTTGGTAGAGCACGACCTTGCCAAGGTCGGGGTCGCGAGTTCGAATCTCGTTTCCCGCTCCAAATTTTCAAACATCACGAAAATCTAAACATTAGCAGATGTATTGATGCGACCCCTTAAAGGGCCCGCGACCGAGTGTCGGCCATTGCTTCACAACGAGGACAAATCTGTTTCTCGCTTCAAATTCACTTGCACCGAACGGTGTTCTTCTAAGCTTTCCTTTTCCACAATACCCTGCACTGATTCTGGGTATAAATTCGATTTCCTACGCACCAAAGTCGTGCGGCTTTGATATGGTTATATGTATATATGCATAAAGTTATGATATTTAAGTTAAAAGTATTTATTTCATAAGTTCTCATAAAGTGCGACCGCCCCAATTTGTAACGAGATGTGGGATTGTTTGCACTTTAAATGAATAAATATCCTGTTTTGCTCTGGCTTTTGGCGTTTTTTATATTAGAATGCGCGCAAATTCCGGCACGTATTCTGCTGAGTCTTAGGCTCTAGGCCCTTTTAGTGGATAGCAAACAAAAATAATAAGAAGCTACCTAGAACGAGCCGGTACGCATATTTACCTAATTCACGCTAGAAACGCTTAATCAGAAGGACTCTGTTTTTCCTATGGAACGGGCTAGTGATTTTTAGTAATGCCCATTTTAAGAGAGAGAACATGCATAGTAAGAGTGCTCCTTTCCATATTTCCGCTGTAGCAGGCGCCGTGTTAGCCGCTTGCGCAAGCCCAAGCGTTTATGCCCAAACGGTTACTGTAGACGAAAAGCAAATTGAAAAAGTAGAAGTAACCGCAACGCGCAGAAGCGGCACCCTACAAGAAGTGCCTATTAATATCTCAGCGCTAACCTCTGACGTTTTAGATCAACAGAATATTGAAGATCTTGACGGAGTAGCGCGTTGGGTACCTGGTCTTACGGTGACAGATCAAGGTGGACGAAACGACTCTCCGATTATCGTACGTGGTCTAAATACTAATTCATCAGGCCCCGGTTCAAATGGCGGCACGGTAGCCACCTACTTTGGCGATATTCCTCTTTTCTTGAATATGCGTCTTGTAGACGTCGATCGCGTTGAAGTTCTTATTGGCCCACAGGGTACGCTTTACGGGGCTGGAACTTTAGGCGGTGCTATTCGTTACCTTCCAAAGAAAGTCGATTTAGAGTTTATGTCTGGGGAAGTAACGGGTGACGTGTTCAGTATTAGCGAGAGCGACTCACTAGGCGGAGAAAGCAGTATTGTCTTTAACGCACCTATTATTGATGGTGAACTAGCGGTACGTGCGTCATTGAACTATTTCAACAACCCTGGCTTTCTTGACTACAACTATGTGGTGAGAGAAGGCGGTGTGTCGTTACCTGACCCAGACTGGTCTAACGAAGAAGAAGTAAATAGCAACTTAAAACAGGTTGAAGATGCCAATGGCGAAGATACGCTAACTGGCCGTATTGCAGTGCGCTGGGCACCGAACGATTGGTTCGACAGTACCTTGACTTACTTCTACCAAAAGCAAGATGTTGAAGGCCGTTCTATTACCCATTACGACGCACTTTCCGCTGATAATCCTTTGAGCGAAGTTATTGGTGAGTATGAGTCAGCGTATCGCTACGAAGAGCCGCGTGAAAAAGAAGACGAGTTATTAAGTTTAGAAGTAAGTGCCGACTTGGGCTTTGCAGAATTAGTATCTGCAACCGGTCTATCAAACTTCGATGCTAACGGCCAACGTGACCAAACCGATCTTCTAATTCGTTTAGACTACAGCTATGAAGAATTTCCAGCGTTCTCTGCTTACACGGAAGAAGTGGAAGAACGGGAAGTGTTCACGCAAGAACTGCGCTTAGTTTCTCAAACCAGTGGGCCTTTATCATGGATCATTGGCGGCTTTTATTACGACTTAGACAGTGAAGGCAGCAGTAAAGAATTTACACCTAACTTCGATGTTTATGCCATTGACGTGTGGGGTGTAGACGGTAACTATCGTCCAGATGCACTTGAATATTTCTCAGTTGACGAAAGCGAGGTTACTGAAAAAGCGTTATTCGGAGAACTTACTTACGAACTAACAAGCGACTGGGACGTTACCTTAGGTTTGCGCGCGTACCAATATGATGTCTATTCGCGTTCGGCTGTAGATTTACCGCTGTATAACTCTGTATTTGAAGGTCGAGCGTCTGATTCTATCGTACTAGATTATGGTGAGACAGAAGCTGACGATAGCGGCACGTTATTCAAATTCAACACTAGCTATCAGTTTACTAACAGCACAATGGGTTATTTGACCATCAGTGAAGGCTTCAGAATTGGTGGCGCGAATAGCGTTGGAGCTTGCCCAGATAATGTCGATGATCTGAATAATCAAATTGTTTGTGCTACGCCTGAAGAGCAACTCTTTGAGGCAGATACTACCACTAACTACGAGCTAGGCGTTAAAACCAGTTTCTTTAGAAACAAACTTCAGCTTAATACGGCGCTATTCTACGTTGACTGGCAAGACCCTCAGGTGTCGGGTGCCACAATCAACGGCCAGCAGCCGATTATTGTTAATGCTGAAGGTGCGGAGTCGAAGGGAGCCGAATTCTCGATTCGCGGCATTATTGGCGACAATATCACGACTTATGCAACGTATGCTTACACACAAGCTGAGTTAACTGCAGACGCACCATTCTTGTTTGGCGTGTTCGATGAGCAAGGTACAGAGCTTCAAGACTTTTACGACGGTAAAGATGGTGACCGTTTACCGGGAACTGCAGAGCATCAGTTCTCATTTGGTATCACATACAGCCAAGAAGTATTTGACGATAAAATGTTAAACGTAAACTACGGTATCACTGCACAAAGCGATGTGTACACCACCGTAGGTCTTCGCCAAGATGGTGAAGCGCTTCCTGGTTATGCAGTAAGTAATCTGAACGCCACTATTTCAGATGAAGACTGGTCGGTAACGCTATATATCGACAACTTATTTGATAAGTATGCGTTTACTTCAACTCGTCGTAACGTAGGCGATATTGGTTTAGGTCAGTTTAACGACACCCTTGAGCCAAATGGTACCGAGTTACAGCGAAACTATGGCCACTATGTGTTAACACCACGTACTGTAGGATTGATGTTTAAGTATCAATTTGGCATGTAGTATAGTTATTGCTACACGATACAATATAAGGGCGCTTACGCTTAACGTGTAAGCGCCTTTTTCGTATTAAAACGGTTTTAAAAAAAGCTAAAAATGAATACAAGTTACACTCGCTTAGACGACGCCGTAAGGTTTTTATCACAACGTGATTATCAGCAAGCGCACCGCTGTTGTGTAGAATTGATTCAACAATTCGGACCGCATGCTCACGCCTATTTTTTACTTGGCATTATTCATATTGAAATCGGACAGATAGAAAAGGCAATCGCCTTGTTAACGAAGTCTAACGAAATCGAAAACCGTCCTATTACCTTTGCCTATCTAGCCAAGTGCTTTGCGTTAAAAGGCGATATGCAGCAAGCGCTAGACTGTGTGGCTCGTTCGCCAGTAAAGAGCCTTACCCGTGCTCTCGACTTAGATACGGTTGGCGTTTCATTATCGAGAGTAGGCCTACATGAGGATGCTATCGACTATTTTGAAAAGGCCCTTGCTTTGGCGCCATCAAATCCGCAATACCATTACAACTATGCAGTCAGCTGCAAGTTTGCGGGAAAATTTGAGCTAGCCAGAAAGCATTTTGAACAAGCCATCGATAGCGAGCCTAATTTCTTTCAGGCGCATTTTGCCCTGTCTGATCTCGGCGGCATTTCGCGTGAAAATAATCATTTAGCGCGACTTGAGCCCTTAGTGGAAAAAGTAAAGGCAAACCCCGATGCACGACTTCACATAGGGCATGCACTCGCGAAAGAGTACGAAGCACTAGGTGATTACACTCGTGCTTTTGAATCCCTGCAACACGCGAAAGCGTCCCAGAAGGCACGTAGCGAAAATACGCTGAAAGATTATCAGGCAATATTTAATACTCTTCATGCTAATTTGCAATCACAGGTTAGCTCGGACGCTTTTTCCACCAATCTTTCTCAAAGCGACGCCCCCATTTTTGTAGTGGGCATGCCGCGCAGCGGCACAACACTGGTTGAGCGTATTTTAAGTCATCATTCGTTAGTTGCCTCTGGAGGAGAGCTACAAGACTTTGGCGTTGCTGTTAAACAGGTAACCCAAACTAGCAGCCAACTAGTGCTTGATACGCCTACCATTGAAAGTGCATATAAGAGTGACTTGGCCAAAATTGGAGAGCTTTATCTTCAGCGTACGGCTTTCTTGCGACAAGATGCAAAGCACTTAGTCGACAAACTGCCATTCAATTTTTTCTATATCGACCTAATTCGACAGGCACTACCTAATGCAAAAATTGTTTGTTTGCTGCGTAACCCAATGGATACCTGCGTAGGTAACTTCAGACAGTTGTTTTCTATCCACAGCCCTTACTACGCTTACGCCTACGACCTTGAGGTGATTGGACAGCTTTATCAAAGCTTCGAGCAGTGGGTGAGGAAATTTGCTGATACATATCCGAATGCTATTCGCCTTCAATCATACGAGCAACTTGCTCAGCATCCTCAATCCGAAGTTAAAGATCTATTGGCATTCTGTAACTTGCCTTGGGAAGCGCAATGCTTACAAGTTGAAAACAACACGCTCCCGGTCTCGACAGCCAGTAAGGTCCAAGTAAGAGAGCCAATAAATACCCGTTCAATAGGTCGCTGGAAACGCTACGAGTTGCAAACCGAAGCCTTACAGAAGTCGTTGGGTATCATTTAATGGAAAAATCGTAGATTCGTTTGCAACCTTTAAACGTAACGATTATGTTAACGCTATACTTACTGGTCTAACCAGATTGCATGAGAGCCGAATTATCAGCACCGCTTTCCTGCAATAGCACTTTCTAGAAAATGAGCGTGAACAACTATGTCAAAGAATTACGTACTAAATACATATAACAAATTTATGAAGCTGCCCTTTGGCAAGAAGCTATTTAGCTGGTACTCAGCGCGCAGGGCACCTTATTTTTCTACCGTTTCACCACTTATCTCAGACATTAAACCAAACTACTGTGAAGTGCTCATTAGTAAACGTAAAGCGGTAGAAAATCACATTGGAACGGTTCACGTTATTGCTATTTGCAATGGTCTGGAAATGGCCATGGGGTTCATGTGTGAAGCATCCATACCTAAAAACCTTAGGTGGATCCCAAAAGGTATGGAAGTAAAGTATCCGGCGAAAGCAGACTCAGATATTCGTTGTGTAGCAGAAGTGCCAGCTGACGCATGGAAGCCAGGTGATTTACCTATTTCTGTTAAGGCGTATAACGCTGAAGGCACCGTGGTCGTCGACGGAACCATTACGGTTTGGGTAAGCGAAAAGCGCTGATATCCCGCTTATAATAAAAGGCCGCGCTTGCGGCCTTTTTTATGCTCTTTTAAAACATTCAATATTAAGTTTTTACTACAGCTACTTTTCTGTTTGACAGAAAATAAAAATCCAACTAAGAATAACCTTGAAAGCGATTAAGGCGCTATATCAGTAGTCTATTTCATTCAACAGTTGGTGTTGCAATTTTGTCTGTGTTTACAACGCAGGTATTAGCGGTGGAAGAGGTTAAGATGTCTGTAATCACAAAAGAGCAAGTCGCAAGAAAACCCTTTATAGATAAGAAAAATTACCCGTACGGCTTTGCTCGTTCAGGAGATTTTTCAATTAATGAAAGTAAGCTTCTTCAGGCTCATGGTAGTTTGTTCGCTGCACTAGTGGACGGGAAAATTACGCCAGAGAATGATGAAGAACAAGCCTATTTGGAATCGGCTCTTGGTCATCGTGACCCTGCAACACCGCAAGAGAAAGCGTGGTTGAAATACCAAGCCAGAATAAACCGTCCAAAAACAGCAAGTATTTATGGCTCTAAGCGTGCTGCTGAACAAGATGTTGACGATGACGACGATATGAGCGATAACAGTGATCTTGATATCGACCTCGATGATTAAGCTTATGCCTTTATGCATCTAAAACGTGTAAAGGCGCCTCTCTTAAAGCAATCATGTTTATTGTTTGCGCTGTTAATATCGTGTAAATAAATATCCTATTTTCTGTCAAAATTACACTTAAGTCGAAATATTTATCCTAATTATTGCGAATATTGGGATATATATCTCACTTTTACGCAATTTGGTGTTTTATCTTCCTATTACCTTAGATATAGTCGGGGCATCGTCAACGTACGCTGACAAACCCCCCAACCCATTACAGGAGAAAGCACTGTGAAAATGATGTCGGGCGCAGCCATGGTGGTTGAAGCGCTAAAAGATGTAGGAGTGACACACGTGTTCGGTTACCCAGGTGGTGCCGTATTAGACATTTATGATGCGTTATTTGCGCAAGATGATGTCAAACACGTCCTCGTACGTCATGAACAGGCAGCCGCCCACATGGCGGATGGTTATGCACGTTCAACTGGCAAAACCGGCACAGTGCTCGTCACATCAGGTCCAGGCGCTACGAATACTATTACAGGTATTGCTACTGCATATATGGACTCTATTCCGATGGTTATTTTATCGGGACAGGTGCCGTCGAAGCATATTGGTGAAGACGCATTCCAAGAAACTGACATGGTGGGGTGCTCACGCCCTATCGTTAAGCACAGCTTTTTGGTAAAGCGCGCGGTTGATATCCCAGAAGCGATTGCTAAAGCTTATTATATTGCCAACACAGGTCGTCCTGGCCCGGTGGTAGTAGATTTGCCAAAAGATATTGTGAACGTAGCAGAAGAACACCCATACGTGTTCCCAACTGACGTGACCATGCGTTCTTACAACCCAACTGAAAAAGGCCATCCTAAACAGGTCAAAAAGGCAGTTGAGTCGCTACTTAAAGCAGAACGTCCCGTACTGTATGTAGGTGGTGGCGCTGTAGCTTGCGATGCGTCAGCAAAGGTTATTGAGTTAGCTGAGAAGCTTAATGCACCGGTAACTTGTACGCTAATGGGTCTTGGTGCCATGCCGGGTACACACAAGCAATTTATCGGCATGCTAGGTATGCACGGTACGCTTGAAGCGAACAAGACCATGCATAATGCCGACTGCATCATTGCACTAGGTGCACGTTTTGATGACCGTGTTACTAATAACGTTGATAAGTTCTGCCCACATGCGGATATTATTCACGTTGATATTGACCCAGCATCGATTTCTAAAACCGTAAATGCGCATATTCCTGTAGTAGGTTCGGTAGATAAAGTACTTGATCAAATCTTAAGTCAGGTAAATAAGAAAGACTTATCAGGTCAAAGCGAAAAGCTGGCCGATTGGTGGCAACAAATTGAGACCTGGCGCGCTCGTCAGTGCTTAAACTACGCACAGGGCGAAGAGGTAATTAAGCCTCAGCGCGTTATCGAAGCCTTGTACAAACACACAGACGGTAAAGCCTACGTAAGTTCTGACGTAGGTCAGCACCAAATGTTTGCTGCACTCTATTACCCTTATGATAAGCCGCGTCAGTGGATTAACTCAGGTGGCTTAGGCACCATGGGCTTTGGTTTACCGGCCGCAATGGGTGTGCAGTTTGCGCACCCAGGTTCAACCTCTGTGGTAGTAACGGGTGACGGCAGTATTCAAATGAATATTCAAGAGCTATCTACTTGTTTGCAGTACAACCTGCCTATTAAGATTATCTCATTGAATAACCGTGCCCTAGGTATGGTTCGTCAGTGGCAGGATATGATTTACAAAGGACGTCACTCACACTCTTACATGGATTCAATGCCTGATTTTGTGAAATTGGCAGAAGCTTACGGACATGTGGGCATTAAAGTAGACAAGCTTGACGAGCTAGACGCAGCAATGGAGAAATGTTTCAGTTACACAGATCGCTTAGTGTTTATGGACATAGCAGTAGACCAAAACGAACACGTATATCCAATGCAAATTAAGTTTGGCGCAATGGATGACATGCGCTTAAGCAAGACGGAGCGAACCTGATGAAACGTATTATCTCTGTATTAATGGAAAACGCCCCTGGCGCACTATCTCGTATCGTTGGTGTATTCTCACAACGCGGTTACAACGTCGACTCTCTGTGTGTGGCACCAACCGACGACGCGAGCCTTTCGCGTCTAACGATTATCACGCACGGCGACGACAAAGTCATAGAGCAAATTACTAAGCAAGTGAATAAGCTTATTGATGTGCTAAAAGTGGTCGACCTAACTGAGGGTACGCACATTGAGCGCGAGCTTATGCTGATTAAAGTCGCGACTCGCACAGAGTCGGTACGTGCTGAAGTGAAGCGGAACTCTGATATCTTCCGTGCGCGTATTGTGGATGTGAACGTAAACAACTACACCATTGAAATTACGGGCACCACAGATAAGCTAGATGCATTTGCCACGACTATGGGGCAGTGTGCTGAAATTATCGAATCATCGCGCACCGGCGTGTGTGGGCTTGCTCGAGGTGACAGGGCGCTTCGTCCTTAAATTGAGTTGCATAAACATCGACTCAATACTTCATAGTTAATAAACGAAAAGGGGCGCTTGCGCCCTTTTTCTTGTTAAAGAGCAACGTAGTGCGATGCAAAGTTTGTCGTGTAGGTTTAGTTATTCAAACGTGCCTTTGACCAAAGCCCTGCCATGCTGAACCAGCTGCCTGCCTTTAGCGATAACGTGAACAATATCCAGTGTTTCCCTCTCGCACAGCACAATGTCGGCGTCACATCCAACTTCGATTTTTCCCTTGCGATGCAGCTTAAGCCTCTTGGCGGGGGTGCTACTGACAACCGAAATGGCGTTCTCTAGTGATACATTGTGTTTTAATACCAGAGCTTTAAATGCGTCAAATAGACTTCCTACTTTACCCACTTCTAAGCCCACAAGCTGGCCATTATCATCGAATACTGGAAGGCTAGCGTTTCCGTCTGAGCTCATGCTTAAACAGCTTGCAGGTACACCCTTATCTAGGCAATAGGCAACGGCCTCTGCAGCGGGTATTTCGCCCTCTTCAATAAATTGCTCGTTGGTGCTAGTGGTCATATCAATAACACCGCCTTTCTGTGTCCAAGCGATTCCTGCATCTAACAAACTTTGGTTTCTATTGATGTGAGTTGGATAGAACTGGCTTGCCGGAATATCTGTACTATCAACAACGTCATGCAAAACAGAAAGTTGGCGCTCTCCGTCGCCAGTGTGAATGTAAACAATACCTGCTTTGCCAGAAATCATGCCGCCAGTTCGTGCTTGTGCTGCAACCTCTGCAAGCGTCTGGACAGTCGGTTCGGCAGCTCTATGATCGGCAATTGCGACTTCTCCGACCCCGATCATACAGTCGATTAGCACAACGTCATCAGTAACATTGCCTGTAATGGTGCGAGCCGGAAGGTGGTAGGATCCGGTGTAACAATACGCACTGATCCCCTCAATGTTTAGGCCTTTTGTCTTAGCCACTAAATCAGGAAGTGTTCGCGTAGTTGCATCGGTACCTAATGCACCAATGACGGTTGTTACGCCATGTAAACTTGCATCAGTCAGCGACATTTGAGGCGTACGTGTGTGAAAACCACCCTCGCCACCGCCACCAGAAATATGCACCAGACTGTCAACAAGGCCAGGCAGCGCAATCAAATTACTGCCGTCGATAATGTTTAAAGAAGGCGAATGCATCGAAATATTGGGGGCAGTATGTGCAACTGCATTGTTGGCGATAAGAATGTCGACTGTGCCTTGTGGCGAAGGCGAGTAGCACTCTACATTTTTGATAAGCGTTAGCATTTAAGAAAAACCTATGAGAACGGCGGTGATAACAGTGAGCGACGCAAGTGTGAAAAGGCCGGCGCAAAACTTTGCAATAAATCTTACCCATGTTGTCCAACTTACGCCAGCCACACCTAAACAGCCTATCAGCGAAGCAGAAGTTGGAATAATTAAGTTAGTTAGGCCATCGCCTAACTGAAAGGCTAGTACCGCAACTTGGCGAGTCACGCCCACAAGATCTGATAGCGGCGCCATTAGAGGCATAGTGATTGCAGCCTGTCCTGATCCAGAGGCAATAAAGAAATTGAAGATGCTTTGAAACAACAGCATGAGCCAAGCGCTCATTACAGAACCGGTTTGCGCTAATGTATTACCAGTGTGATGCAGCAGGGTGTTTAGCACAGAAGGTGAAGTCACCTCGTCACCGCCAAGCACTAATACAATGCCTTTGGCCATACCTACAATGAGGGCGGCAGGCAGCAGCGATTGTGCACCGCTAACAAACGCCGCACTGATATCGTTCATGCGCATACGGCCACCAACCCATGCAATGGCACCAATCAGAATTCCCATACAAAAAAACTGTGAGGCAATTTGAGGAATATAGTAAGCATGAACAATTACTCCCCACATTACCCAGTAAATACAAGCAAAAAAGGCGATCAGAATAAGTTTGTCGGTAACGGAAAAATGCTGCTCAGTGAGCTCATTTGTTGATGCGGTAGATGAGGTGAACTCTAAAGAAGGCGCCTGTTTGCTTACTGAAGCTGCACCGTTAAATGCTTGGTTACTATTTTTTAGCTGCTTTGCATAACGCAAAGTGAAGATTAATCCAAAAACGGTAAACATAGCCCATATGGCCATGCGAAAATATTGGCCCGACATTAACGGCACATCAGCAATGCCTTGTGCTATAGCAACAGAGAAAGGGTTCATCCAGCTTGTAGCAAAGCCGATTTGCGTAGCCACATAAGTGACAAGCACCGCCATGATGCCGTTATAGCCCATGGCTGTCATTAGCGGCACTAGCACAATACAAAATGCAATGGCTTCCTCACCCATTCCAAATACCGCCCCACCTAATGAGAACAGCAAAAATAAAGCAGGGAGCAAGAGATTATCGGCGTGTTGGTAGCGTTTTATCAACGCCATAATACCGTTGTTGATGGCGCCTGTTTGCATCACTATGCCGAAGGCGCCGCCAACGATAAGAATAAAAGCGATAACGCCGACTGCAGCGCCCCATTTGTCGCCCGAAACCATGCCATCAAAGGCATAGTTAGCTATTCCCGTTTTGTTGCCTGTGCCATCAAATAACACAAAGCCATGGCTTTCTTCTGCATATCTGAAGCTATCGGCATCGAGCACGGTTTTAATGTTGCCGTCTGATGTGGTGATAGTTTTCGTTTCAAAGGTACCAGCAGGAACAAGCCAAGACACTAGCCCTGCAAGCAGTATTACAAAGAATAAAATTACGAATGCATCAGGCATTCGCGATGTTGAAGGTGAATGTTGCAACCTTACCTCCGAAAGTGAAGAGGGCTTAACGCCCTCTGTTATCACTTAGTGAAAATAGTAACTAAACGCAAGTGTGTAGCGCGTACCAAATGGGTCATGGTTAAAGGCATCAAAACCTCTACCAGAGCCATAAGCCGTAGGGGCATCTCGGTCAAATACGTTGTCGACAGTAAGGCGCAAGTCAGCATTCTCAAAGTAATAGCCCGCGCTGAGTGTTACGGTAGTCCAGCTCCTTACATTGCGGGTATCATCTTCATCTTCGATGGCGCCCAACTCGATTAACTCATCGATTTCTCTGCTGCGTAAACGAATGATATCGTCGTCATAGCTGCCAGTATAGAAAACGTAAGCACCTACGTACCAGCCCTCTTGAACATAGAAAAGTTCAGCTGTGGCCACGGTTTCAGGGTAAAGGAAAGTTCCCGCTAATGATTCAATTTCATCAGAGCCAGGTCTATTGCGGTCGTAGGTCAGGTAGTGAGTGCCAGAAAATCCTAGTTCCAACGTGCCACTATCTAACTGAAAGTCATGGTCTACGTCCCAGTCGATACCTTCGAGTTCTTGAGTGCCGGTATTATCAAGCAATAAAATATGATCTCTAAAAAGCGGTAACTCATCAAAGCGGGGGTCGTCAAATTCAACCCAAGCATTGAGGATTTCAGTTAAGTTAGCGCTTTCATCTTCAATGGTATTCCCTGCATTATCGGTTACCAAGCATAGGTCTTCTAAGTACGAAATACCTATCTCTCCCTCATCCAATACACCGCAATGGCGAAGTGAAGCATCGGTAATGGCGCGATCTAAAAACCCGGTCATATTGGTATCGACAATGTCTTCGTGATCGAAGGTCCAGTAATCAACCGTAATCGTGGTGTTTTCAGTTGGGCTATAGGCAAAACCAAATGAGTACGTTTCAGACTCTTCAGCGCGCAGCGCTGGGTTACCAAGCTCAAGTACGTTATTGCCGCGAACGCTACCTTGCCCCTCGCAATACAAATCTGAAACGGCTTCGTTCACTGAACAGTCGAAAGACGCGCGAGTCGTTCGCAGCTGTACGCCAGCTTGAGTCAAAGAAGGCGCACGGAACGCTGTAGACCACGAGCCGCGAAGTACTAAGTCATCAATAGGGCGGTAGGTGAAGCCCACTTTTGGATTAAACGTGCTGCCAAAATCATTGTAGTCGTCAAAACGACCCGCAAGACTAATATCAAACTGATCGGTAATAGGAACAAAGAGTTCAGTAAAGACGCCCATCTGATTTCTGTCTGCCGCTGAGGCACTTGAACCGAATCCAAAAACATCGACAAGAAAGCTATTTTCCGCTCTCGCTTGTGAGTCTAAAGACGGAAAGTCAGTGATTTCTTCCCGTCTTAATTCAACTCCAGCAGCCAGTAACACAGCATTGCCATTCCACTGCGCTATTTCACCGTTAATTTTGGCATCTAAGCCGAACATTTCGCTGGTTCCATCACGAGTGGGGCGTGCTTGTGTTAAGCCCAAAATAGCGTCGTTCTGCGCATTGCCTACTAGGAAAGGATTATAGGCAGGTAACAGTGCGCCGCTGCTACAGCTTAAAATATCGTTTGTGCTATCATACTGCGCAATCTCGACAGTATCACAGAGCTCTCCGTGAACGGCCGCCGTATATAGATAGCGGTTGTAGATACCTTGTGTTGCAACCTGTTCAGACTCACTGCGAGAGTAAAGGGCGCCAGCCTCCCATTCCCACTCACCAAAGTAACCCTGTAAAGACGAAACTAGGCGAATGGCGTCAGTTTCTATTTCGACGGTACGTGGGGATACAAATCGAGCATCGTATTGAAGACCTTCAAGTTCACGACCTGCAACAGTATCAAAGGAGTCTATGAACAAGTTGTCAATAATTGCGTTACGCGCGTCGTCCTCAAGTACGTTAAGAGCATCGAGTTCTATCCATGCTCCTTCTTCATCGTTTACCTGATTAATCGGTGATGGTGTAGAGAACGACGTTGATTTGGTATGCGAGGCAAGAAGATCTGTCCGCCACGTAATGTCGTTACCTTGATAGGTATAGGTGAAGCCTCCTGACAAGGTTTCTAGCGGCGTTTCGAAATAGTCATCTTCATTGGCATAATATGCACAAATTTCCTCATCGAGCTCCGTTATTGTAAGCTCATCAGGACAGTTGGGTGCAGGCATTTCATAGCGGTCTAGTGTGCTATCAAAGTAAATGTTGGGCTGCCCTTTAGAAAGATATGAGTAACTACTTTCCAAAATAGGATCGCGCGTTTGCGAAAAGTCGGTTGCCCTTATCGCTTTTCTATCGAAGTAGTCAAAAAACGCCGTTAAATTACTGCCGCTATCAAAATTTTTACCCCACAGTATTTGAACATTGAAGGCACCATGATCATTGCCGTTGGTAGTATTCTCGTAATTAGTTTGAAGCTCTAGTCCTTCATAATCGTTTTTAAGAATATAGTTAATAACACCAGCAACAGCGTCTGCACCATAAATCGCCGATGCACCCGTTGCCAGCACTTCTACACGCTCTACCGCAGAGGCGGGAATACTATTGATATCAACAAAATTTTCAGTGCCAGAAGCGAATGAGCTTGCTGCAATCCTGCGTCCGTTCACAAGCGTTAATGTTGAAGAGGGCCCAATACCTCGAAGTGACGCTGCCGCTTGACCGGGTGGTGTAGAGGTTGACGTCGCCCCACTTTGGGTGGTGTCAAATGTACCAACGCCTCCACGGGTTTGCGTCACCGTGCGCATTAGCTCTGAAATGGTAGATGCGCCTGTGCGTGCAATATCTTC
Organism: Alteromonas sp. 07-89-2; assembly: GCF_013113925.1. NCBI lineage: Bacteria > Pseudomonadati > Pseudomonadota > Gammaproteobacteria > Alteromonadales > Alteromonadaceae > Alteromonas > Alteromonas sp. 07-89-2. The sequence continues at coordinate 107,173 of NZ_VTYM01000016.1, forward strand.
TGAAGTTAGAATGGTTAGTGGCTGCGCACCCTCCATATCCGCACCGCGTATATTACTGCCGGTGACCTGAATGCGCTCTACAACTTCTTCTTCGCTCGTTTCTTGTGCTGATACAGATTGCGCAAACACAGCGCCAGATATACAAAGCGATAGGTAGCTTAGCGTGCCAACAGACACACCTAATTTGTGAACTAACGTCGATTTTTTCATTATTGTGATCCCCATAACGCGCACGGTCTAATGCCGCTTTTTGCGCGATTCAACACTTGTTTAGATAAAAATTTGCTGCAAGGCGCAGCGTGACCGCTTCAATGAATTGAAGGGCGCAGGAGCTACTCGTCGAACCACTCCGACAAGTAAAAGTTTTGATAGCGATAGTTGCCTAGGTTGGCAGCTTTCTTAAGCATTTATAAAAACCAGTGTTGTGACGAATTATGCACTTCGTCTGAATCAAATACTGTTATACGGCGTGAACTTTACCGTTGACATTAATAATTAGTTAACACTACGGTGAATAAAAGTCAATCAATTAAATGTTCCGTTGGTTTTAATGAAAGTTATTTTTTTGCGCGCAAATTTTTACTGTTTTGAGGCTAGATTAAAAGCACCGCTTCTATCGCTTTTTTATGTTTATCTTTCTGTATTTTCAATGTTTTGTTTTGGGTCTTCAAACCTTATTTTGGCGGGAGGAGCACTAAAAACATGTTCAAGTATGTCAAAGCAAAACTGCACATCACCGTCGACGTTTTTGTCGGGGAAAGCGGAAATTTTGTACGAAATAAATCAGCAGTCACTACTTAGATATCAAAATTTGGCGAACAAATACTCACAAAACAATGATTTTTTATATTCAAAATTAGTGAATGTATATTCATCTGGGGGCGAACGGTTATATTCAAAAAATGCGCTGCTAGATGCCCTCAATGATGCCGGGTTATCAAATAGCGATATTCGTTTCCTTTCTGATACTGACTACTTCATTTTGTTGGACTCCCTAGAAGCGCAGCAAACCGATGAGCTAGGCTACCGATTGCAAGAGCAAGTATCGTTAGAAAATACGAAAGCTAGGGCGTCAGTTGATATCTATACCGCATTTATTGAAGCTGCACGTGCGAAACGACAAGCTAAAATTGCAGAAAATGTGAACGCCGACACATCCGCTCGAACGACTATCGGCATTGTAACGGCATCGTCTCGAGATCCATTTGAAGCGGTAGACTTTTACGAGGGCGTTTTTCAACAATTCGACGTAGATGTAATTTGGATCCCATTAACTCCCGCTTTTCAACAGGCCGTTTACGTTGAAAGTTTTAAAGGCCAAGGCTGTAACAAGTTAGCATTTTTTAGAGCTCAGCATTCGCTGTTTGACAAAGAGAGGTTATACCCTGAGCGTACGAGCAAACAACGCTCATGGTGTGAAGACAACCAATTGGCCATAAATACACTATCTAGTCTCGATGGCTTATTTTTCAACGGCGGAGACCAAAGTAAAACCCTTGCTGCGCTAAGTACTCCAACAGGAAAACCCAGCGACTTTCTTATTGAACTGCGTGATCTCTGGCGAGACGATCAGCTAGTAGTAGGGGGGACCAGTGCAGGAACAGCAGTACAGGCTGGTGGATACAACAATCATCGACCTGTTCCCATGTTAACAAGTGGAAATTCGATGGGCGTCTTATCCGGTGGTGTGTATGGCGTCGATCCCACATCACAACGCTGTGAGAACAGCGCTCAATGTGAAAATCAACTAACAGATGGCGCAATGACTATCAACCCTGCCGGCGGTTTAGGGCTTTTCAATTTTGGCTTACTTGATACTCACTTTTCAGAACGTGATCGCGAAGTCCGTCTGATCGCTGCCACAGCATCAAGCGGCCAATCGTTTGGCTTCGGTGTCGATGAAACTACGGCGTTGATGGTCGACGCAAAAGCGCCCTTTGAAAACGTGTCTTTCACTGTATTGGGCGAAGGCGGGGTGTTTATTGTAGATATGAGCAAAGGTAAAGAAGATATCACTCATTCTCGCAATGGCTCCAAACGCATAATTGCAGGTGAGGCGAGTTACTTACCGGCCAACAGCTCTGGACAAATAACATTAGGGGAGCTGAAACTCACACTCGAATCATTGGAAAAGCCTGCTTCTTTCAAACGCAACGAGCAGGGAAAGTGGCGACAGGAATCGGGCAACCTTTGTCGTTCTAAAGGCATGATTCGCTGGCAAAATGGTGGGAATATACACGTGTTGCAGCCTTCAGAGGCCTCGCGCTTTCACAAACTGCGTTATTGTGCTTATAGCAAGGTTCCGTTTGTAATTTACGATTAGGTTGTGTTTAAGTATCGCGCCCATAATAGGCTTCTACGCGCAGGGCTACGCCGTATGAGGTTTTAAAATCCTCTTCACGTAGCCATAAAACGAAAGGCTCTACCTCAAAGAATAGCCAATCGCGCAGCATGTTGTTACGCCACCTAAACCCGCCATAGACTTCTTCTACGCGAAAGTTGGGTTGGCTAAGCCCTTCCACCATAAAGTGGGGAATAACGGCGTTATGTTGATCTACTGAGAACAAATGGTGGATTTCGTGACGCCATAGCCAGTCGTTGGTATCGTCGCGGTAGTAGTAGCGATTATTTTGTCGAACCAGGTGCTTTTTATTGATTTCGTATTGAAAAGCGACGCCAACCTCCGCACCCAAACGGTCACGGGTATAATAGTAAAGTTCGGCGTCGTATAGCATGGCCCATTGTTTAGAAAAGGCAAAAGCATCTCTGTATCGGGTCATCGCATATAGTTGGTCGCGGCGACCAGCACCAATTCTAAATGAGTAGTGAGAGTCTTGCTCAGGACGAAAGCGAAGCGCGATGGTCGTTCGATCGCGGTTGCTATTGCCGGTATCCCTCGCGGCTCGTATTGTGTTGTTCTGTGTCTCGTCTTCGTTATCACTTAATAGTAAATCAACGCGTTCTTTTAAAGCCGGTAGGCGAACTCTTACCCTGAAGCGCAAATCCGTATCCGAGAGCATGCCACTTCTTGGCTCCCATGCAAGTTGAACTCGGCCTTCGGCTCTGGCTTCCTTCTGTCCTGAAGCACCTATTTCATCTGAACTTTCAAACAAACCATCAAGCTGTTTTACGGTGAAGTCCATGGTGTCGGTGAAGCTACGCTGCCAAATATCAAACCATTGCTCATTAGGTATTGAAGGAGGCAAGGAGTGTGTACTTTCTTTTGTCGAGTTAGCGCGGTTAGAAAGCGTATTTTCTGGTCGAGCAATATCCCGATAGGTTGTACCTACACTGGTCGCATTTACGGGGGAGTTCAACGTGTCAGCAGTTGAGTCAGGTGCAACAGGTAAAGCGAGCAATAAATGGCAATAGACCACGGTAAGGCATAGCATTGCTCACTAACTCCTTGTAAAAATTAGCATAGTTGAATGTTTCGACCATTCGCATTGGGGATATACAGAGCATGGATTGTCCCAACCAAAACGTCAATCTTTATTCATTGAAGTAAATATTCAGGTGAAAGCATCAGCAGGCAATGGCATACTGTGCTAATCGATGTAAGGGAGATTATTTTTATGGGTGGTATTAGTATTTGGCAGTTGCTGATCATACTGGTTATTGTGGTGCTTTTATTTGGTACGAAGCGCCTTAAAGGTATAGGTACTGATTTAGGCGGCGCAATCAAAGGCTTCAAAAAAGCAGTCAGCGAAGAAGAGAAAGACGCAGACTTTGAACAAAAGAAGCAAGTTGAAGAAAAGTCAGCAGCAGAGCCTGTTTCAACTAAGACGCAGAGCGACGTTAAAGAAAAATCCTAATGTTCGATATCGGCTTTTGGGAGCTATTGGTTATCGGTGTACTGGCGCTGCTTATTTTAGGGCCAGAAAGACTGCCGGGTGCCATGCGCTCAACTATAAATACAATTCGTAGCGTGCGTAATGTAGCAACGGGCTTTAAGCAAGAAGTTGAGCATCAGTTGCGCGTGCACGAATTGCATGAAAATTTGAAAAAAGCAGAGCAGCAAGGGCTTAAAGATCTTTCACCTGAACTTGAACAAAGCGTCGATGAGCTAAAAAAAGCTGCAGAGTCGGTTCAAGAACCTTATAAAAAGCAATAGATGTCTGACGCTAATAACCTTATTTCTCATTTAATTGAATTACGTAGCCGTATTCTCAAAGCCCTTTTGAGCGTACTTATCGTCTTTATTTGTCTCGCGGCGTTTGCGCAAGACCTCTATAAGCTATTGGCGATGCCATTGCTTGAAGCCTTACCTGAAAATGCGAGCATGATTGCAACCGACGTTGCATCACCTTTCTTTGCTCCGTTTAAACTTACACTGGTGTTATCGTTTTTTATTGCTATTCCCTATGTGCTCTATCAAGTATGGGGGTTTGTGGCTCCGGGTTTGTACAGAAATGAAAAGCGCTTGGTAGCGCCTCTACTACTTTCCAGTACGCTGCTGTTTTACGCAGGTATGGCGTTTGCCTACTTTGTGGTATTTCCAATAGCGTTCGCGTTTTTTACAAGCGTAGCACCTGAAGGTGTAACGGTAAGTACAGATATATCCAGTTATTTGAACTTCGTCTTGAAACTGTTCTTTGCATTTGGGGTCTCATTCGAGATACCGATAGCCATTATCTTAATGTGCTGGACTGGGGTAACGGATGCTAAGTCGCTCAGAGCCAAGCGCCCTTATGTGGTTGTTGGTGCATTCGTGGTTGGCATGTTGCTAACACCGCCCGATGTTATCTCTCAAACATTATTAGCTATTCCAATGTGGTTGCTGTTTGAAGTAGGGGTTATTGTTGGAGGATTTTACGCGGGTAAAACGCCAAAAGATGACGCATCCACTCAAACAACGGATAACACATAGAAGTTAAAAAAAGAAAGGAATAAAAATGAAAACTCGACTGATATCTCTTGCCACATTATTGTGTGCTTTTGGGGCGTTCAACGCTCACGCTGAAACTGTAGCCGATGCTATGGAAAAATGCCGTAACACAGACAATAGCCTAAAGCGCTTAATCTGTTACGACAATATTGCGAAATCACTGAATCAGTACGACGGCGCAAGCGCACAAGTTAGCCAATTACAGGCGTATCGATCTGAAGCCGCCACTCAACCAAGACCTCAAGTCGAAGCGAACAGGCAGCCTGTTGTGAATAGACCGGCTGAAGCTTCAGAGCCGAAAAATGACTTTGGTTTAGAGCATAGACGTGATTTATCAGCCGAGGCTTCAGAAGTTTCATTGACTATTGCGTCATTTAAAGATTCCCTTCGAGGTAAAAAGATTATTACCTTTAGCGATGGCTCGGTATGGCAGCAGAGCGATAGTGCTTACTTGAAGATTGAAGAAGGTCAGCAAGTATCCATTGAAAGAGGTCTCTTAGGTTCGTTTTATCTAAGCGTAGAAGGCGTTAACAAGCGTATGAAAGTAAAACGCGTAAAATAAATGCCTTGGTTTGATGCTGGCGTCAACTTGCTTGATAAGCGATTTGACGCCGATGAAGTCATACAACGAGCACAAGATGCAGGGGTAGAAAAACTCTGCATTATCACCACGCACCCCAGTGAATGGGACGCCGCAGTAGCGCTATATAATAAGTATCCAACCCAATGCTGTTACACTATCGGTGTCCATCCTCACAATTCAAAAGATGTCACGCCAAGTGATTACAAGCGGTTACGCGAACTTGCACAACAGAAAGGGTGTGTTGCAATTGGTGAATGCGGTCTGGATTTTAATCGCAATTTCTCACCACAGCCCGTTCAGTTGGCAGTGTTCGAAGCCCAGTTAGACATTGCGGCTGCATTAGACTTACCCGTGTATTTACATGAAAGGGATGCGTTTGACGAACAAGTCGCGTTATTAACCGAGTATATGCCTCGTATAAAAGGTGGTATTGCCCACTGTTTTACTGGAAATGCAGAGCAGGTTCAGCACTACCTTGCGCTGGGGCTTTATATTGGTATTACTGGCTGGGTATGTGATGAGAAGCGAGGCGAAGCACTACGCGAAGCCGTGAAGTCTATACCTTTAAACCGTCTTATTCTTGAAACAGATGCGCCTTATCTGTTTCCCAAAACCCTTCGACCGAGAAAACGTAATAACGAACCTGCTTTTCTACCCCATATCGCTAAACAATTAGGCGAATATCTGCAAGTTGAGACTGATAAATTACGTATTAGCAGTTATGCTAATAGCTGTGAGTTGTTTTCTCTCAGCTAAACATAGGTTTATATGCAGACAAATCTGAAAGCGATGCGCAAGTATGATGCGGGTCTTATTCTTATCACCCTAGTGGCCGTCGTTGCATTTGTGTCCGTGTTGTTTAGTTTGTCTCCTAACACCCGTGCAACACCACGATTCTCGCAGCTTACTTATCTCAATGTAGATAATGGCAATGCGCTCGATTTTACTACCATTACTCAAACGCCGCTTACCGACTGGACACCAATATCTTTACCCATTAACTTGGGTATGAACACAAACGTACATTGGTTTTCAATGGTCATTGCGCCAACGCAAAGCAATGAAAGTCGATTTCTATTGCACATCGACTATCCCCTTTTAGATAGTTTAGACGTTGCGATTTACAGCCAAATAGGCAGCACGCCCATTGCTACTTATTCAGGTGGCGATGGCCTGCTCTTTGACAACCGGCCTGTTTCTCATGTGAAGCCACTATTCCCCCTACCAGTAAGCGCTCAGTCGCAGCGGGTGATTATTCGAGTACAAACCTCTGGCAGCGTCCGCCTTCCTATTCGTATATGGGAAGAAACAGAGTTTATTGCCTATACATCAAGCCGTAACCTGGCATTGGGGATATTTTTTGGCATCTTGGTAGCAATGGGCGTGAGTAACGCATTTTTAACGGTAACGACAAGTAACGTGTCGTTCCTTTATTACTCTGGCTATGTAATGAGTTTGGCGCTTATATTGGCGACGTTACACGGCTACGGCTTCTCTTATATGTGGCCGGGAAGCACATGGTTTCAAGGTAAAGCAATTCTTGTGTTTGCTAACGCGACTATTATGTTTGCGGCGATGTTTACGCGCAGCCTACTACCTATTAAAGCCCACAGCGTAAAGCTAGATAAAATCACACAGGCAATCAGCTGGGTGTGCGGATTGAGTATTATCCTCGGCCTTATCTTACCTTACTCGTTCATGATAAAAGCGTTCTTATTACTGCTCAGCCTCATCGTTATTTTTACTCTTGGGTTAGGTATATGGCTAACGCTCAAAGGGGTGGTCGTAGCGCGTTATTTTACCATCGCTTGGGGTTTTCTATTAATTAGTGGGCTAAGTGCGAGCCTTGATAACGTTAATATTATTCAGTTGCCTATTTCGTCAAATAACCTGCTGATCATTGGTGGCGCGGTTGAAACGCTCATCTTGGCACTTATCTTAGCGATTAACTATAGCCACAGTCGCGATGATCTCATTGAGGCGCAGCAGTTCGCGCTAGAGCAGGAAAAACAGGCAAATACGGCCAAAGAGAACTTACTTGAAGTACAAAAGCGTTATCAAGATGACCTGGAGTATAAAGTACAAGAACGCACGTTAGAGTTAGAAATTACGTTACGCGAATTGTCTGAAGTAAACCAAGAATTGGAAAGGTTAAATGCAATAGATCCGCTCACGGGAGCGCACAACCGTCGACATTTCGATAAGCGTCTGCGTTCTGAAGGGCGACGAAGTAGACGTGAGCAGACACCATTATCTCTCATCATTGTTGACGTGGATCACTTTAAGCAAATTAATGATAAACACGGACATGATGGTGGTGACGCGTGCTTAATTCACGTCACCAATGTCTTTCAGAAGCACATCCATCGTCCTACAGATGACTTGTGTCGCATAGGTGGTGAAGAGTTTGCCATTATATTGCCTAATACCGATCTTGAAGGCGCTTTTCACGTTGCCGAAAATATGCGAGATAGCCTTGAGTCGACCCCACTTGATTACGAAGGGGAAACCATTAAGCTAACTGCAAGCGCGGGCGTTTCTACAACCATTATTATTGATGAAGAGCACGCGCAAAATCTTTTCAAGTTCGCCGACGAATGCCTTTACGAAGCCAAGGCTGCGGGCCGCAATACAGTAATACATAAATATTTACAGGAAAAACTATGACATCTTCACCTTTCCCTCAAAGAAGAATGCGCAGACTACGCGCCAAAGATGCTTTAAGAGGGCTTGTGGCAGAGCACCGTTTAACCACTGACGATCTCATTTACCCTGTTTTTGTACTACCCGGTGAGAACGCACGAGAAGCCGTACCTTCTATGCCTGGTGTGGAAAGACTTTCTATCGATTTGCTAGTGCAAGAGACGGCGAAATGGGTAGAGCTGGGCATTAGAACGATTGCGCTTTTCCCTGTGACACCTATGTCTCTTAAAACCGAGTGTGCAAGCGAAGCGTTCAATCCTGAAGGGCTTGCTCAGCAAGCTATGAGAGCGCTTAAAGAGGCGTTTCCTGAAGTAATGCTGATGTCTGATATCGCATTAGATCCATTTACGTCTCATGGTCAAGATGGCCTCTTAGACGAAACTGGCTATGTGATGAACGACGAAACAGTCGAGGTGCTCATTAAGCAAGCGTTATCGCATGCTGAAGCTGGCGCTGATATTGTTGCGCCTTCTGACATGATGGATGGGCGCATTGGCAGTATCCGAAAAGCACTTGAAGAAGCAGGTCACATCAATACGTGTATTATGGCTTATTCTGCTAAATACGCGTCTGCGTACTACGGTCCATTTCGTGATGCCGTCGGCTCCGCTGCAAATATAAAGGGCGGCAACAAGAAAACCTATCAAATGGATCCTGCCAACACCGATGAAGCACTCCACGAAATTGCGCTTGATATAGAAGAGGGCGCTGACATGGTAATGGTAAAGCCAGGTATGCCGTATTTAGATGTTGTACGTCGTTGTAAAGACGAATTTAAAGTACCGACATTCGCCTATCAAGTAAGTGGCGAGTACGCTATGCATCAAGCTGCTTTTGCTAATGGTTGGCTAAATGAAGACGCGGTGATCCTAGAATCGTTATTAGCGTTTAAGCGCGCTGGCGCCGACGGGATTCTGACTTATTTCGCTCCGCAAGCTGCTGCGCTTTTAGCGAAGCAAAACGACAAGTAATACCAACAACCAAAGGTTCGACAACAAAAAAGCCGTGCAATGCACGGCTTTTTTTATATTTCTTTTCTACTTATCGTAATACGTTTAACGCGTCCTATCTGTATGTAAGTGGTTACTTACAAACGAGTTCGCAGCCAGCTTTATGCTGAAGCCAGCATTCATTTGCTAACTCTGCGTTGATCAAAGGATGCGATTTCAGCCAGCCTTCAGGAAAAGTAAGTGTCCACTTACTTTCTTCGCACTGCAAAGTTACCTCTGGTATATGTTTATTCTGACGACGCAGACATAACACCACTGCTATACGTAAAATTCGCAATAAGCCTTTTAGCATTGGACGGTAGTCTTCGTGGTACTTTTCAAATACGTCTGGCTTTATGTTTAATCTATGCTGAGCAACTAAATCGCGGATGGCGGCGCGCTGAAGGCGCGTGAAGCCAGGCAAATCAATGTGACTTAATATGTATTCACCATGCTCATGATGGCGCTTATATTCAATATGAAGACCTATTTCATGAAGCTGTGCGGCTGCACCTAAAATGGTTTCGGTATCTAAGTGACAAATGTTCTGTTGTGCACAAAGTTGATGGCATAAAGTAAGCGCTACGTGACTAACCGAGTTCGCGTGACTGGCATCTACATGATAACGATGTTTTGCCTGATTAAGGGTCTGCTGGCGTCTATCATTCTCGGTAACGTTATCTAGCATTCCGTAGATAAGTCCTTCTCGAAGCGCACCACCAGAAATATTCATGTGCTTAATATTTAGCGCTTCAAATAAGCTGATGAGGATCGCTAAACCAGACGGGAAAATAGCTTTTCTGTTATCTTCCAATCCGTCGATATCAAGGGTTTTAATGCTGCCGCATTCAATACATTGCTTTTCTAAATGATACAAATAGTCTAAGCGGATAGCATCACTAATGCCCTGTGCTACAAGAATCTCAGTAATGGCTTGCGGCGTGCCAGATGCACCTAAACAATTCTCCCAATCGAAACACAAAAATGCGCTAGACACATCTGCAATAAGCGCGAGTGCGGCTTGTTTTGCATTGTCGAAATTGTCTTCGGTGATAGTGCCGCCGGTGAAATAGCGTTCCATAAACGTTACACAGCCCATATCCAAACTCTTAAGATGGATAGGCTGCATGTCGTTACCGATAATGATTTCTGTGCTGGCGCCGCCAATATCTATGACTAAGCTATTGCCTTGGTTGGCGGATGTGTAGGCTACGCCAAGATAAATTTGTCGCGCTTCTTCTTCACCGCTAATCACTTCAAGTTTGTGATTGAGAATCTCTTCTGCCTTGCGAATGAATACATGCGCATTGGTTGCCAGTCGCAATGTAGCGGTCGCTACAATTTTAATATTAGAAGGGGGGATATCCTGCAGGCGTTCCGAGAATACTTGCAGGCATTGCCAGCCGCGTTCCATGCTTACGTCATCAAGCGCTAGGTGATCATCTAAACCTGCTGCTAGGCGCACTTTCTGCTTAATTTTCCCTATTATTTGCACACTGCCGTTAACAACATGAACAATCACCATGTGAAAGCTGTTAGAGCCTAAATCTACGGCGGCGTAATACTCGCCGTAGGTTTGTGCGTCGTGCTGGAGTTCTGCCTGCATAAAACCTCGATTCTTATTGAGTACCTTTACGCCTCACTGTTGCGCTCTGTTGTTTCGGTTTTGAGGCTTTCCACGGCCTCTTCCGTTTCCACGACGTGAAGAATTGCGGTTGTTAGGCGTACGTCTTCTACGTGGTTTTGGAGGCGTTACATCATCAAGTAGGGCACTGCGGTCGTAATCGGTAACCGGTATTGCCTTTTGAATGTATTGCTCAATAGCAGGTAAGTTTAGTGCGTATTTTTCGCACGCGAAACTAATTGCAACACCACTTTGTCCTGCACGGCCAGTACGACCAATACGGTGTACGTAGTCTTCTGCGTCGTCAGGTAAGTCGTAGTTAAATACGTGCGTTACCGCGTCGATGTGAAGACCGCGCGCTGCAACGTCGGTTGCGACTAAAATATCAAGATTGCCTTTGGTGAAATCTTCTAAGATCCCAAGGCGTTTCTTCTGTGGTACATCGCCGCTAAGCAAGCCCACGCGATGGCCATCTGCGGTAAGCCAGTCGGTAACTTTCTCACAGCTATTTTTAGTGTTGGCAAAAACAATTGCCTTTTCTGGCCATTCTTCTTCAAGCAGTGTAAGAAGAAGCAGCATCTTGTCGTCATCAGACGGATAAAATAGCTCTTGAGAAACGCGAGTTGCCGTTGTTTGTTCTGGCGCTACCTGTACGTGGGTAGGGTTGTTCATGTGCTCGTAAGCAAGCTCTTGCACGCGGTAGCTAAGTGTAGCTGAAAATAGCATGCTCAAACGTTCGCTTGCCGGTGGCATGCGGCGGAATAAAAAGCGGATATCTTTTATAAAGCCTAAATCGAACATGCGGTCGGCTTCATCAAGTACGGCAACCTGAATATTCTTCAGTGTGAACACATTCTGTTTGTAGTAATCCAGTATGCGTCCTGTCGTACCAATTATAATATCTACCCCTTCTTCCAAAGTTTCACGTTGACTTTGGTAACCTTCGCCCCCATAAATCAAACCAAGCGACAATCCAGTATGCTCACTAAGCAGTTTGGCGTCGTTATAAATTTGAACGGCGAGCTCTCTGGTCGGCGCCATAATAATTGCGCGAGGGCCATTTGATTTGCTGTTATCTGCATTTTCTGCTTTGCTTAGCAAATAGTGAAATGTAGCTACCAAAAAGGCAATGGTTTTACCGGTTCCGGTTTGAGCCTGACCTGCAATGTCGTGACCTTCCAATAAAGGAGGCAGTGCAAGTGCTTGAATTGGTGTACAATGTGAAAAATTAGCTGCCGCCAAGGCGTCAACAACCTTGCCGTTAATCGGCAGGTCAGAAAAGTGAGTATCAGTTAAGTGAGTAGGCATAGCTTATAGCTTATCAGTGCTTGCATTAAAAAACAGTTTCTATATAACACTTATGGTCAGGCTGAGACAAATCAGCGACAGACCAATAATGGAGAAAAGAATGAGCGACAAAATTATCCAGTTATCTGACGATAAATTCGAAGCAGATGTTATCAATGCTGAAGGTCCTGTACTGGTTGACTTCTGGGCCGAATGGTGTGGCCCGTGTAAAATGATCGCACCAATCTTGGAAGAAGTTGCGACCGAGTTTGATGGCAAGTTAACAGTTGGCAAGTTGAATGTCGATGAAAATAACGAAACTCCACCTAAATATGGTATTCGTGGTATTCCTACATTGCTACTTTTCAAAAACGGTAACGTTGCTGCAACTAAAGTAGGCGCGCTATCTAAAGCTCAATTAACAGAGTTTCTTAACGAAAACCTTTAATTGATTTCAAATTGAAAACCGGTGCTAACGAAGCACCGGTTTTTATTTACGCCACAGGGACTAACGTTTCATTCTAGAAGAGCAAGCCACAAATTATTTAACATTTCGGCGGTAAAACGCTGGACGTTGATTAAATATAGTGCTAACTTTTCTTCAGCGCTCATCCGAGCAGCGTTCTGCTTACGCCCACATCAGGGTGATATCAAATCTAAACTAGAACAGAGTGACTTTAAGTCCTGTAAGCGAAGTTCAAGCACAAAGACCCACCAGTATGAATTTAACTGAATTAAAGAACAAACCAATAAGCGAGTTGGTTAACCTGGCCGAGGAGATGGGCCTGGAAAACATGGCGCGCGCCAGAAAACAAGACATCATTTTCTCAATCCTAAAGACACACGCAAAAAGCGGTGAAGACATCTTTGGTGATGGGGTACTAGAAATTTTACAGGACGGTTTCGGCTTCTTACGCTCAGCTGACTCTTCGTATCTTGCAGGACCAGACGATATTTATGTATCGCCAAGCCAAATTCGACGCTTTAACTTGCGTACCGGTGATACGATTGCCGGGAAAATTCGTCCACCGAAAGACAGTGAACGATACTTTGCCCTGCTAAAAATCCGCGAAGTTAACTTCGACAAGCCTGAAAATTCACGTAACAAAATCCTTTTTGAAAACCTTACACCGCTTCACGCAGCAGACCGCTTGCGCATGGAACGTGGTAATGGCTCAACAGAAGACATTACGGCTCGTGTACTGGATTTGGCGTCGCCAATCGGTAAAGGCCAGCGTGGTCTTATCGTAGCGCCACCTAAGGCCGGTAAAACGCTTCTTCTTCAGAATATTGCTCAGTCAATTGCTGCTAACCACCCAGATTGTGAGTTAATGGTATTACTTATTGATGAGCGTCCGGAAGAAGTAACCGAGATGCATCGTCTTGTTCAAGGTGAAGTCGTTGCTTCAACCTTCGATGAGCCAGCAAGTCGTCACGTACAAGTTGCTGAAATGGTTATCGAGAAAGCCAAGCGTCTTGTTGAACACAAAAAAGACGTGGTTATCCTGCTTGACTCGATTACTCGTCTTGCTCGCGCTTACAACACGGTTATCCCATCATCAGGCAAAGTACTTACCGGTGGTGTTGATGCGAATGCTCTTCACAAGCCTAAGCGCTTCTTTGGTGCTGCCCGTAATGTTGAAGAAGGCGGAAGCTTAACGATTATCGCAACAGCGCTTATCGATACCGGCTCTAAGATGGACGAAGTTATCTACGAAGAGTTTAAAGGTACAGGTAACATGGAATTACACCTTAATCGCAAAATCGCGGAAAAACGTGTATTCCCGGCTATCGACTTCAACCGCTCTGGTACCCGTCGTGAAGAACTGCTTACAGCGCAAGATGAACTACAGAAAATGTGGATCCTTCGCAAAATCGTTCACGAAATGTCAGAAATTGACGCAATGGACTTCCTTATCAGTAAGTTGTCAATGACTAAGACAAATGATGAGTTCTTTGACGCAATGCGTAGACAAAAGAGTTAATAGAAACTTAGTAATAAGTTGATATTTAAAGAAAAGGCGCCACTCGGCGCCTTTTTTATTCCCTGCATCGATAAAGCACTTTTCTTATACTTCCGTCTAATACCCTCAGTCTTGTGAATGAGGTACTTTTGTCTGCTTATTGATTTTTAACAGCAATCGTTAGTTCAGTGGTGTGTTCTCCCTTGAGATGATTTACTCTGTCTAAACAACACCAAAGGAAATAATAGTTATGTACCAGAAATTGCTGTCACTTGCGTTTGCAGGGCTGACCTCTGTGTCTGCTGCTTATGCTACTCAAATCAATGTTGATGAATTAGCCAATAAAGTAGAACCTGATGTAATTAAATGGCGCCATCACTTTCATGAATTTCCCGAATTATCGAATCGCGAGTTTAAAACCGCTGAATATGTTGCTGACTACCTTGAAAGCCTGGGTTTAGACGTGCAAACCGGTGTGGCAAAAACGGGTGTGGTAGCTATTCTAGACTCGGGCAAGCCAGGTCCTGTGGTTGCATTACGTGCAGACATGGACGGTCTTCCTGTAAAAGAGCAAAACGATTTGTCCTACCGCTCAAAGCAGGTGGGTGAATATAACGGAAAAGAAGTGCCGGTTATGCACGCCTGTGGTCACGATACTCACATGGCAATGCTCATGGGCGCGGCAAAAATTCTTACCGAAATTAAAGGCGACCTGAAAGGTAAAGTGAAGTTTATCTTTCAGCCTGCAGAAGAGGGCGCACCCGCTGGAGAAAAAGGCGGTGCGGAAGTTATGGTCGCTGAAGGTGTACTTAAAAACCCTGATGTAGACGCTATTTTTGGCCTGCATATCAATGCTAATACTGATGTGGGTAAAGTGCGTTATAACGCGGGTGGCACCATGGCCGCGGTAGACCCATTTAAAATTGTTATTCACGGTAAGCAAGCCCACGGCGCTTATCCTTGGAAGAGTGTTGATCCAGTGGTTACCGCTGCGCAAATGATCATGTCAATTCAGACTATCGTTAGTCGTGAGTTGAAATTGATTGACGATGCAGCGGTGGTGTCTATTGGCTCTATTCACGGCGGCAACCGTTCAAATATCATTCCAAATGAAGTAGAAATGATTGGCACAATTCGTACACTCAATGAAGCCGCTCGCGATCACATTTACGAATCGCTTCCGCGCAAAGTTAAGGCTATAGCTGAGAGTATGGGAGCAGAAGCAGAACTTACGTTACCGCTAGATTACTATTACCCCATTACGTACAACGACCCAGAGCTTACAAAAGCTATGCTGCCTACTATGCAGCGTACCGCAGGCATTGAAAATACGCTGCTTTCTAAACCGGTCACGGGGGCGGAAGACTTTTCATTTTTCCAAGAACAAATTCCAGGTTTGTATGTTTGGGTAGGCGGCAAGCCATTGGACGTGTCTGAAGAAGATAGCCCAGCTCATCACACACCGGAATTTTATGTTGATGATGAAGGCATGAAACTAGGCGTGAAGCTTCTCACAAACTTTACTCTAGATTACATGGCTCAACACTAAATGTGATGGCCGGAGACATGCGTTGAAAATAGGCAGTATTTCATTTTCTTTTTCATGGTCTCTGGCCCTTCAAGCACTACTTGTATGTGTGTTAGGTGCGGGTCTTAATGCTCTCAACCCACCCTTTGACAGCACAGGGATAGCTACATTTGGTATAGGTGCGGCAGTTTACGCTTCACTTCGGTTTTCTCCTTTTATTTCCATTCCTATTGCGCTTATTGTTAGCCTTCCCTTGTGGCTTAACGACGGAAGCATTGTTGGAAAGGAAAGCCTTACTCTGCTGCCTGTCGTGCTTAGCTTTTTTGGCTATAACAAGTCGCTTAAACAGGTGATAAAAGTAGGCGCAGGTTTTTGGTCTATTGTCTTTCTGCCCATTCTCGTTTTAGAGCATTCTCTTTATGATGGTGATAACGCAAACATGCTGTTTTCGGGCGTGCTGGTTACCTGGGTAAGTGGTGTATTTGGCCTTGTGACTGGACACTTTTTGTATTTGGCAGTCCACGGGCTTAAGCGACAAACATCAAGTAAGTCCGAGCGGGTTACGCTACACTTTCTTTTTGGATACTTCTTTTCCGGTTGTTTTTTCGTTGCTTCCATGGCGGTAATTTATTTGTCGGTGAGCCTGTTTCAACAACAGCAAGAAAGACAAATTTACAGTTACATGGCGCAGCGTGTGAATGTGCTGGAGTTCCAGCTTTCAAATTTTATTCAGCAACATCAAAGTGCCATTATTAGCGCAGCGCAAGTGTTATCTAGCGAGGTATCAAACAGTGATTTCGATAACGCAGCGGTGACAAATTTGCGGGTGTTGGCATCGAATAACCCTGAATTTCTGACCTTCCTTATTGCGGGTGACAATGGCGATATTATTCACGCTTACCCGCCTACATTGTTGGATAAAGCAAGGCAAAACGGTATGCCAAACGTGGCTTACAGGCCGTATTTCTTTGAAGTCATGCAGGCAGGTAAACCATTTCTTTCAAATGCATTTCAAGGCCGAGGTTTTGGTAACGATCCAATTGTAGCCTTGTCAGCCCCCATTACAGACGCAGATGGCACTCCAAAAGGTATTGTAGAGGGCTCTTTATCGTTAAAGAGCTTTTCTGCTATTGATAACCTAAGCTTGGGTGGTTTTTTGATGCTCATTGAGGATCAAAAAGGCGAAGTTATCTATGCATCTAAAGGCTTGAAGATGAAGCCACTCACTAAAGCACCTTTTTATATTTGTGAACCTGATTGTGCTGTTGAGGTTAAGAACGGGCCTCAGGGAAAAACATGGTTGAGGTTAGCGAAAGATATGCCTTTTGCTAGCTGGAAAGTCAGCTATTACTTCGACAAACGACTGTTAATGGCATCAATGAGTAATTATTTACTCAAAGACTTACTGCTGCTATTGGCATTATCTGCATTTGGAACATTCACCGGGTACGTAGTTGCAAAAATGGTCGGCGCGCCTATTCGTCGCCTTGTTCGCTATATTTCCGAATTCGACCCCACACAAAAAGAAGGTGTTAAAGCTCCACAAAGGGCACTGCACATTCAAGAGCTCTCGTCGCTAAGCGATGAGTTCGTGAGTTTAGAAGCCCGATTGCTCGATGCATTTGAAGAGCTAAAGGTAGCAAGAGAAGTAGAGCAAAGCTTGAATGTCGAACTAGGGGAATTGAATCAGTCTTTGGAAAAGCGCATAGAAGAGAAAACCGAGCATCTTGCGTTAGCGCTTAAAGAAGCGGAAGCCGCTAATGTGGCGAAAACGCAGTTTCTCGCCAACATGAGTCACGAGATTAGAACGCCAATGAATGGCATTATTGGCTCATGTGAATTGATGCTCGAGAACGAGTTGCCGGAAAATGTTTCGGCTAGAGCCAAAACAATTTCACGCTCTGCTAGCAATTTACTTATCATTCTGGACAGTATCTTAGATTGGTCGAAGATTGAATCGGGTAAAATGCTTACCGATATTCAAAGCTGTGCCATTCGCGAGTTACTTGAAGCTTCTTGTGACCTCTACCGTCACGCTGCGCAAGTAAAAGGGTACGATATTGCTTTGTATATTAATCAGGGCGTACCTAACGCACTGAATATTGATGCAGGAAAGGTGAGCCAAATCATCAATAACTTACTTAGTAACGCGATTAAGTTCACCAGCGATGGTGTCGTGACGGTTAACGTCAGCTATGCCCACCAAGGACTTAAAATTTCGGTTACCGATACAGGAATAGGCATTGCTCCCAACAAACTACGCCTTATTTTTGATAAGTTTGAGCAAGCAGATCCGTCCACTACTCGAAATTTTGGTGGCACAGGCTTAGGTTTGGCCATTTCTAAAGGTTTGGTTGAGCTTCTTGGTGGAGAGCTTTATGTTGAAAGTGAACTGGGTAAAGGAACAAGCTTCACCTTCCACATTCCTGCCACAGTAAGTGAAGAAAAAGAGCATGCAGAAAATGAGGTGATTCCGTCATTACCTGATGGATTACGGGTTTTATTGGCTGAAGACAACGACATTAATGCTGAAATCGTCATGGACATGCTCAAATCGTCCAACATCAAATGTATTAGAACGAAAAACGGGCAAGATGCTGTTAAGGCCGAGAAGAGGCACGATTTCGACGTAATTTTAATGGATTGCCAAATGCCGATCATGGATGGTCATACAGCATCGAAACTTATTCGAAGTGAAGGCAGGAATAAGGACACGGTCAGAATCATCGCCTTAACCGCCAATGCGTTTATCGAAGACAAAAATGCCTGCTTAGAAGCAGGCATGAATGCGCATTTAAGTAAGCCTATTCGCAAGCAGGTTCTATTTGACTGTATTGCCCGTGAACTTGCTCGCGTTTGAGGCTACATCAGTGTTATCGCTCGGCGCTTCGCTAACGAATCGCAGTACAATATATCCTAAGCACGCCGAGACAAGAGAGCCGGTTAAAATGCCCACACGCTCGTCAAAAATTTGATTGATGCCTGTCTGTGCAAAGGCCAGTCCCCCAATGAATAAGCTCATTGTAAAGCCAACACCGCAAAGTAGCGCACAGCCATAGATATGCTTGAAGTTAAGATCCTCTGGTAACTTAGCCAGCTTTAACTTCACCATTAAGTAGCAAAAACCGAATACGCCAATTTGTTTACCCACAACCAAGCCAAGAAAGATCCCAAAGGTAACAGGATGGAAAATACCCTCCGGACTGATGTTACCAAAACTTATGCCGGCGTTAGCGAAGGCGAATAAAGGTAGGATCGCGAAACTCACCGAGCCATTCAAACCGTGCTCTAGTCGCGTTACCGGAGAATAAGATTCGTCTTTCTCATCCCGCATAGGAATAAAGCCAGCAAGTACGACACCTGCCAGTGTGGCGTGAACGCCTGACTTCAACATGGCTACCCACAGAATGATTCCCACAAAAACATAAGGCGGAATATCTACCACATTGCGTTTATTCATTTGCCACAACAGCAATAAACAACCTGCAGCAATATACAGCGCACCCGCGGTAATGTGCTCGGTGTAAAACAGGGCAATGATTACGATAGCACCGATATCGTCAATAATAGCTAGGGTAACTAAGAAAACTTTAAGGCTCGTAGGTACTCGACTACCTAGTAGCGCCAAAATACCTAACGCAAACGCGATGTCAGTAGCGGCGGGAATTGCCCACCCTGCAATGGCTACGGGGTTGTCCCAGTTGATGCCTACATATATCAAGGCGGGTAGTGCCATACCACCAACAGCACCCGCTGCGGGTAAAATAATATCTTTAGGATTGGCCAATTCACCTTCGCAGATTTCCCGCTTCAGTTCCAGACCCACGTGAAAAAAGAACACCGCCATTAACCCGTCGTTAATCCACAGCAATAATGGCTTATCGATAGCCCACGTACCGGCTGATATTTGTACCGGCATACTGATTAAATGATCGTAAAGCGTATCTAGGGGAGAATTAGCAATAATGAGCGCAAGAATCGTTGCACCCATTAACAATATGCCGGGAGCGGCTTCGCGATTTAAGAAGTCAGAGACCACGTCTTGTACTTCTTCTATCACCTCATCAAGTACGTCGGGTTCGTGTTTATCTGTCATCAATAACCTCTAACGCCCGTTCATGGTCAACGTCGCAAAATGTGGAAATAAAAGCGTTCGTTAATCCGTGTAGTCAGGCAACTTTTCTACATAAATTAATTATAGTTAATACGACTGACAGCGAAGAGATAGATCACCCTTATAAGAGAGTAGCCTCAACAACCCTTAAGCGAGTGGCGCTATAATTGACGCCATTTACGGTGGGATTTTGAACGGTTTTACGCTACAATCGCGGCCTTTCCAAGGTTGTCCACTTTACCTACCCCGAGGATCTCTAGATGGCAAAAGTCGCGATTGTAATGGGTTCAACTTCAGACTGGCCTACTATGCAGCAGGCCGCAAAAATGCTGAAGTCGTTTGGTGTTGAATTTGAAGCGAAGGTGGTGTCGGCGCACCGTACACCCAACTTGCTAGTAGAGTTTGCAGAAAGCGCTGCAGATGAAGGTTTTAGCGCAATCATTGCTGGCGCAGGCGGCGCAGCTCACTTACCGGGTATGATTGCTGCACACACGCATTTACCTGTGTTTGGCTGCCCGGTTAAATCAAAGGCGCTCAATGGATTAGACTCACTGCTTTCTATCGTTCAAATGCCGAAAGGTGTTGCGGTAGGTACACTGGCAATAGGTGAGGCTGGTGCAGCAAATGCGGGTCTTCTCGCGGCACAAGTTGTTGCGCTGCAAGACGAAAGCGTACGCAATGCCGTTATCGCTTTTAGAAAATCGCAAACTGATACGGTACTTGCTTCAAGCAATACGTTGGAGCTAGATGAATGAGAGTAGTCGTTTACGGCGCAGGCCAACTTGCTCAAATGATGTACCTGGCGGGAAGCCCGTTAGGTATTGACGTTCAAGCTGTGGACGTAAACAACGATACCGTTGTACATCCAGTTAGCAAAACCCCTCTTGAAATCTCACTTGCTCAAGCACTAGAAGGTGCAGATGCTCTTACCGTAGAATTTGAGCATGTACCTGAAAGGCTTCTTGAAGACGCGGCGAAAACAAACAAGTTGATGCCAAATATTGACAGCATTCTTGTTGGCGCCGATCGCGTACGTGAGAAAAAGCTGCTTGAAAGCATGCAGGTGGCAAATTGTGAGCACCAAATAGTTACCGACCTTGCCCAGTTAGACGATTGCGTAAAGCAGTTGGGTAGCAAACTTATTCTTAAGGCTAGCCGTGATGGCTATGACGGATATGGTCAATGGCGTCTAAGTGATGAGTCTGATTTACCTGAACTAAAAAATGCCCTTCAGGGATTGGATTTGCAGACCGTGCCTTTAGTGGTCGAAAAAATGGTGGCTTTCGACAGAGAGTTGTCATTAATCGGAGTACGCAATGCTAATGGCGACGTACGCACCTATCCACTTGCTGAAAATTTGCATCACCAAGGTCAGCTTCACGTATCGGTTGCACCAGCGACTAATGTTGACGACGCACTTCAAGATCAGGCTCACGATATCTTCGTGAAACTGGCTGAAGGCATGAACTACGTAGGAGTGCTGGCTGTTGAGCTGTTCCAAGTAGGCGACAAGCTGCTTGTTAATGAACTGGCTCCCCGCGTGCACAACTCTGGTCACTGGAGTCAATCAGGCGCGGTAACCAGTCAGTTTGAAAATCACTTACGCGCAGTATGTGGACTGCCCCTTGGCGACACCTCCGCTATTGGCCCAAGTGCTATGGTCAACATCATTGGTTGCAGTAGCTTCTCAAGAGATTTGCTAAGCATTGATGGTAGCCATCTTCACTGGTACGGAAAATCTGTGCGTGAAAAGCGTAAGATGGGACACATTAACGTCACCACTAATTCTTATGAAAACTTAGGTGAAAAGCTCATGGCTTTGAGTAAATATTTACCACTTGAGTACTTCCCAAAATTAGTTGGTGAAGCAACGCGATTAAAAGGTTGACACCCACGCGTTTATCGCTAGAATACGCATCCGCTGTCTAGGCAGCGGTTTTTAAAGTGTGCCGACTTAGCTCAGTTGGTAGAGCAACTGACTTGTAATCAGTAGGTCGCCAGTTCGATTCCGGCAGTCGGCACCATTTTTCTTTTTTCCTATGCCAATCTTACGTACACTTGCTTACGAGTATTCATTCGGAGCAGACTGTATGTCACTTTTTTCCAAATCATTTAAACCATTAGTTATCGTAACTGGCTTATTTTCTTTAAGCATATCTGCGACTATTTACGCGCATGGCAATGACCATGAAAATCATCACTTGCCGAAAGAGCAGCACAAGCACGCCAGTAAGCAATCAGATGTAATGGTTATGGATGGTTATGCCAGAGCAACATTTGCTTTGGCAAAAACCGGCGCAGTGTACTTTACTTTGCATAATCATAGTGACAGCGATAAAACACTGACGTCTGTTTCAGTATCAAACGATGTAGCAAGTGAAGCGCAAATCCACACAACGGTGATGGAGGAAGACGTGATGAAAATGCGTGAGCTAACTGACGGCGTTATAATAAAAGCGGGCGAAATGGTCTCTTTTGAATCAGGCGGCCGTCATATCATGTTGATGGGGCTGACCAAAGGATTAGAAGAGGGCAGCGAAGTAGCACTAACCCTCACATTTAGCGATGGGAGTGAACTACCGGTTTTGCTACCTGTTAAAAAAGAAGCGGGCGAAAGCCACCATCACCACCATTAATAGAGTGGCTGAGGCAGAATGTATAAAGTCATCGATTAATGCGATGAATGCAATCAACTAAACCGTTAATCTAAATCAAAATTTCTGTAGTACTATTAACTTATATTATTTAAACCAAGATTTTTCAGCGCCGATGAATGGGCTGAAGGTAAATCTAAAAAGGGTTTTAACGTTAAGGAGTGTGACATGAGCAAGATTGATATTGGTATTTCTGAGAGCGATCGTAACGCAGTAGCAGAAGGCCTTAAAAAGCTATTGGCCGACTCTTACACTTTGTACCTTCAAACGCATAATTTTCACTGGAACGTAGAAGGGCCGCAGTTCCGTGAATTGCACCTAATGTTTGAAGAGCATTACACAGAGCTTGCCGAAGCGGTAGACGAAATTGCAGAGCGTATTCGTACTCTAGGTGTTGCTGCACCGGGCACATATAAGTCGTTCGCTGAGCTTAGTTCAATTGAAGAAGTGGAAGGTGTGCCTGAAGCGACGGAAATGGTGAGATTGTTAACTCACGGTCATGAGCAAGTTGTGAAAACTTGCCGTGAATCGTTAAAGCTAGCGCAAGACGCAGACGATGAGTCATCTGCAGCGTTAATTGGCGATCGTATGCGCGTTCACGAAAAAACTGCGTGGATGCTTCGCGCAACATTACCAAAGTGAATCGCTATATAAGTGCGGTGACGGTGGTTTAACTTAGGCTCAATCGACTAGGCACCTTTATCGCATAAGCAAGTGAAATTATCACAAAGGGTACAGCAGCGCTGTGCCCTTTTTTGTATACTGCCTTCCACTAAAAATAATAGAAGAAGCCTGTGTCAACGCTTACACGGCTTTTTAAAATGAGGCTCCTAGCGATGAAACCATCAACTATTTTAGCTGTACCATCCAAACCTGTGAGCGCGCTGGCGCAGTCACTTGCTTGTGTATTGGCGCTTACGATCAGCCAATCCGCTTTAGCTCACGGAGACCACAAACATGGCGAAGCGCATGAAATCACCGACAGCGATATTACCGTAACCACGCTTGCTGAAGGGCTTGTTCATCCTTGGGGAATGGCATTTTTGCCAAATGGCGATCTGCTAGTTACGGAACGTGAAGGTGGCATTCAGCGTTTATCAAAAGACGGTAAGTTATCAGGACGTCTAGGTAATGTGCCTAAGGTAGTTGCGCAAAACCAAGGTGGTATGTTGGACATCGCTATCGACCCGGATTTTGCCAGCAATAACACTATCTACTTCTGTTACAGCAAAGCGAGTGAGGTTGAGGGCAAGCCGGGCAGCAGCAGTAGTGTTGCAAAAGCCACGCTTACTAATTCAGGCCTTGAAAATGTTGATGTTATCTTTAGTGCCGACTCAATCGTCGATAACGGCTTTCACTTTGGCTGTCGTCTAGCGTTCGATGCTAAAAAGCATTTGTACGTCACAATGGGCGACCGTTATAAGTATATGAAAGAAGCACAAAATACCGATAACCACTTCGGTAAAATTGTACGCATAAAGCGTGACGGCAGCGCAGTAGAAGATAACCCTTTCACAGACGGCAAAGCCCCTGAAATATTCAGCTATGGTCACCGCAACGTGCAAGGCGTTACTATTCATCCTGAAACTGGTGCGGTATGGGCGATGGAGCATGGCCCGAAAGGTGGTGATGAAATCAATATCCTTGAGCGCGGTGCAAACTACGGTTGGCCTGTGATTACCTATGGCGTTGACTATAGTGGCAACATTATCAGCGACAAAACCCATATGGATGGTATGAAGCAGCCTTGGTTGTACTGGGACCCGTCTATTGCACCAAGCGGCCTAACCTTCTACCAAGGCGACATGTTCAAAGAGTGGAACGGCGATATATTAGTGGGTTCGTTGAAATTTACCCACCTTCGCCGTATCAAGGTAGAAGGTGGAAAGCCCGAAGAGCAGTTTGAATATGTTCGTGACAATCACGCCCGTATTCGCGACGTTGAAGTTGGCCCAGAAGGTGCCATTTACTTACTGACCGATGCACCGAACGGCAAAGTATTAAAGCTAACCAAATAGCATAATACCAGTCCGCATAGATAAGTGCTCACTCAGAAGGCGCTGGCAAGCTTCATAGCGAAGCGTGGGAATGCAGGAATGGCTGTTCCCTTTCAAATTCTGGTATAAGACGTAGAATGAGAAAAGGCGCCACTTCATTGTTATTGTAAAATGAAGTAAGCGCCCTTTTTATTTATAAAGACATCGGGTCTCGTATTGACTTATTCGCTGTCGTTACCCTTTTTGTAACGTTCAAACCACGCCACAATATTTCCTACTTTCTGTATTAAGCGAGAAGGACGGCTTGCAATGCCGTGTGAAGCCCCTGGAATTCGCACCATTGCAGCATCTACGCCTTGTAACTTCAAGGCTTGATAATACTGCTCTGTTTCGCTAATTGGCGTACGGTGATCGGCTTCACCGGTTAGCAACATGGTTGGTGTTACCACGTTGCCCACCAGACTTAGCGGACTGCGCTGCCATAACTTATCGGCAATATTCCATGGCATATCTGCCATCCAGTAGTTGCTGAAGTACGGGTATGCGTCGGCAGTCAACGAAAAGCTTACCCAGTTAATGACCGGCTTAGCTACAACAGCTGCGCTAAAGCGATCAGTCTTACCGATGGACCATGCGGTAAGGGTTCCGCCGCCTGAGCCACCAGTAATAAACAAGTTCTCTGAATCTACATAGCCTTGCTTAACAACCGCATCTACCACGTCCATTAGGTCGTTATAATCTTCTGATGGGTAGTTATGGTGGATCAAATTACCAAAGTCTTCACCGTAAGAGCTGCTGCCCCTTGGGTTAGCCCATACCACGACATAACCTTGCGCGGCCATTAGCTGAATTTCCATAGCAAAGTGAGGGCCGTAGGCAGCATGCGGGCCGCCGTGAATTTCTAATATAAGCGGGTATTTTTTGCTGCTATCAAATCCAGGAGGCAATGCAATCCATGCGTCGATAGGTAGCTCGTCAACACTTGATACTACGGAAAGGTCTTGTACTTCTGCCAGCGTTTTATGACCAAGTGCATCGCTGTTTAAATCGGTGAGTTGCGTATCGTCTTTACCTTTTCTATAAAGCGCTAGGTCGCCAGGCACAGTGCGGCTTGCCGTGGTGTAAACAATGTCGCCTTTATCACTAACGGCGAAGTCGCCCGACGTGTAAGGGCGTCCAAACGCTTGTCCACCTATGCTAACGTCGATCGGTTTCACATCGCCTTTCAGGTTCACCGCAGCAAGTTTAGTTTCGCCATGATCAAGGTAAGAAAAGATTAATCCTCGGCTGTCTTTGCGCCATTCAAATTTGCCTAGGCTTCTATCTAGTGACGTGGTTAATCGAGTGATGTCACCACTTTCAAGCTCAAGTACAACTAGGTCGCCATTCTGATAAGAAAGCTTTCTGTCGTTGAGCTGAGTAAACGCCAAGTATTGTCCGTTGGGACTCAAGGTTGGTCTACCTTCAGGCCCTTCAATATCGGTAACTTGTTCAACTGCCGCTGTATTCACATTCACTTTATAGATGTCGCTAAACAAAGGGTGCAGCGCGTAGTCTTCTCGTTGTGGTGTGGCAAAATAAATCCAGTCATTCTCTTTAGAGAAAGAAAGGGTGCCGCCGCTAGGGAATTTTCCTGTTGTTAACTGACGCGGCGTACCGCCTTCAACAGGCAGAACAAATATCTGGTCAAAGCCTTCACGCAAGTAGCCTCTTCCGTCACTTCTATACTGTATCGCATCAATATAGGTGCCTTGGTCAGCCCACTTTGCTCCTTTAGGCTTGCTCGGCATGCCGGTAAACAATGGCTTTTGCTTTTCTTCGGTAAACTGGGTGAATGCTAAGGTTTTGCTGTCATGAGACCAGGTTAACTGACGAGGTGCTTCGCTGGTGTTGGTCAAGCGCACAGACTGCATGGTATCTAAGTAATAGAGATGGATTTGTGCGCGGCCGTTGACCGATTTTGTATATGCCACCATTTTACCGTTGGGCGATAAGGTAGCCTGTGACAAGTTTTCATCTACACCAATAAACGGGCGATGCTCACCGGATTTAATATTTACTTGCCAAAGTCGGCTTTGTCTTCCGTCAGTCATGACATCCATGCTCTGACGAGAATAAATTACCGTATCCTTGTTAAGAAACTGTGGGTTGGCCACAAATTCTAAGTTAAAGGTGTCATCGTATGTCAGCGCATTTAAGCTAGTCGAATCAGAGGCAGATCCCTGCAATGCATTGGCCTGACTTATACCTAAAACCAATAGTGATAATGCAGTCGAGGTAACACATAAGCCTTTTCGTACTGGTCGAAAGGCGAAACGAGACGCAAACATAGTTGTTCCTTTTGTTATTGTTTTTTGCGCTGAGCGCGATAGGTAGAATGTTCGCTGTCGTGTGCTTAGCGTAAATCCTTACGCAAATGTAGCAACCTGCGAACGTTGTCTCTAACCATATCGCTTTCGTTTCTTTTATGTAAAGCGTGTGCGGTGAAGAGGCTGGATTGTCCGTTAAAAGTACATATCCAACATTAAGCGGAACGTTTAACAACGCAGGGCGCTAGCAATGGCGGTTGTCATTATCGATAGAGGGCTGGCCGTCCTTTACGTCATTTGAGCTTTATTCGCCTTTAAGGCTAATTTTGCCTACAAGAATATCTTTAAACATGACCCAGTCGCCCATTAGGCTGTAAAGCGGGTGCTTAAATGTTGCAGGGCGATTTTTCTCAAAGAAGAAATGACCTACCCAAGCGAAACCGTAACCTACTAGCGGAATAAACCACAGTAGCGACCAGCTAGCCATAAATACTGCAAGTGCTATAACGCCGAGAACCAGCCACGAGCCTATAAAATGAAGCATGCGGCATGTACTATCTCTATGTTCATTTAAATAAAACGGGTAAAACTCTTTGAATGAAGAAAAATGCGTGTCAGCGCTTGTTTGTGTAGACATAAAACCCTCTCGGCCATAAGCATGTATTTTATAGAAGTAGAGTGACTTAGTAGCAGTAGTTTACACTACGTTAACATTCTATTCTGAAATAGATTGTCGTGAATACGACAAAAAGAGAATGAGTTTTTCCAAACATGCGTGCTCACTGGCGCGGATCCAACAAAGTGGCGAATTAAGAGGCGCTTCCTAGTGCAAGGCGCGGTGAACAAAGATAGCCTACCTTAACCTTGTAATTTCAGGCCGTCTGCCCCATATTCCTCTCAATACAAGAAATTAAAGGCCTGCGTTATGGAACATCTCGTTGCGAATAGCCAAGCAACCATCGTAGATATTACGGTAGAAAACTTTCAACAAATCATCATTGAAGCGTCGCAAGATAAGCTGGTGCTAATCGATTTTTGGGCAGATTGGTGCGAGCCCTGTAAAGATCTTATGCCTATTTTGGAAAAGCTGGCGGGTGAATATAGTCAGCATCTGATTTTGGCCAAAGTTGATTGCGAAGCCCAGCAAGAAGTGGCTGCACAGTTTGGTATTAGAAGTCTGCCAACGGTGATGGTGGTGCAAAATGGTCAGCCTGTTGACGGCTTTGCTGGCGTACAGCCTGAGCAGCAAATTCGCGAAATGCTCGCTAAATATTTACCTAATCCTGAAGACGATTTACTTGCCACGGCTGGCAAAGCGATTCAGCAAGGTGATTATGCAGAGGCACTGCCCGCAGCTAAAGAAGCCCTAGCGCTTAACCCAGATAACGTAAACGCTAAATATATGCTTATTGATTGCTACGTTGAAACCGGTTCTATTGATACAGCTAAAGCTTTGCTTGAAGAGATTAAGCTGGTGGATCAAGACTCTCGCTATAAAAGTTTGGCAGGGAAAATTGAACTGGCAGAGCAAGCGGCAGACACCCCTGAAATTCGTCAGCTTCAAGCAGCGGTAGAGGCGAACCCAGACGACTTGCAGCTTAAAGTTGATTTAGCGGTACAGTTGCAGCAAGCGAACAAAGCACAAGATGCACTAGAACTTCTTTATAGTGTGTTAAAGAAAGAACTTGGGTTTGGCGATGCTAGAAAGCTAATGATGGATATGATGAATGCATTAGCCGACGGCGACCCACTTAAGTCGGAATACCGCCGTAAAGTATACAGTTTATTGTATTAAGCTTTAAAAGCGCTTTAAAAGTAGTTAAAGCGTGAAAACGGTCATTTTGACTTCAATAAATGGGGCGTGCGACTTTGTGCTGGTGAACAAAAAATTGTAACTATGCGCTTTTATTTTTCACCAGCGCATTGATAAACCCATTTACTAAGGCTGAACAATAGGGGAAAAACCTTCTTTGTGCAGCCAGTTTAGAGCTTGAAAGTACTTTTGAAAATATTCTCGTTCGTAGTTGCTAGTTTCAAACTCCCGTTGCTTAGAGGGGTGCGTTCTTTCTAACTGGGCTCGCCTTACCATGCCAGTCTCCAGCACATAAGCAGAGCGAGTTAATCCTCGCGAAATGTTCACCTTAATTGCCTCGGCTAACCGAGTTTGGCAATCTGGAGTAGATAACACCCAGCGGCGACCGTCCATTAGGGCAGCCCAAGGCTTATTGTCGAACTTAGCGATAAGTTCATGCATTTCTTCTATAAAAAACTCTGTCGTTTTCAGGTTCCACGCCCCGGTTGCAAACACCTCAAGTACGTTACCTGAGACATCCAATGAATAATTTCCGTATTTAGGAAAACGCATAAAATACCTTTAATGTTTGTCTGCGTGGAACAGACGGAGCTTGCTAACTCAGCTAACAAAAACATCTTGCCTCTTTAGGGTATAGCAGAGTTCTTAAAATTTGCTGTGATTGTGTTTATATAAGAAATATCACTAAGCACGTCGATTTGGGCAAAACAATTTACACTTAATTTGTAAATAAATGTTTTGTTGCAGGCGCAGAATCATGCGAAAAATAAAGAAGTCTGTTAGGGTTTACGCAGTTTTTATATTGGGCAATAGAGCATGGCATATCAGCATTTTTATACGGGTTTTCTTAATGCGAACAAAGGTAAACAGCATTATGCGTGTCACAGCCACTACTTTTGGCCCGACTGCACGCGTGATGCAATGCTCAACTACTGGGATGACAGCGCTAAGTATGTTGACGAAAAATGGGGATATTTCTTCCAAACTTTGGTGCCAGAGCTACAGCAGCGCATTAGCAACATACTGAACACTGGAGCACCACAGCAAATCGTTTTTGCGCCCAATACCCATGAGCTGCTTTATCGCGTAATGAGCTGCATCGATAGTGCTGCGCCTTATAAAGTAGTGTCGACAGACAGCGAGTTTCACAGTTTTCAGCGCCAAGCGAGTAGGATGCAAGAGCAGGGTGCGATAGAACTTATTACCGTACCTACTAAACCCTACGATACGTTTGCGTCGCGCTTTAAGGCCGCCATTGCCGAACACGATCCCAAGCTGGTTTTCTTTAGTCAGGTGT
This sequence comes from Alteromonas sp. 07-89-2, assembly GCF_013113925.1. Lineage (NCBI taxonomy): Bacteria > Pseudomonadati > Pseudomonadota > Gammaproteobacteria > Alteromonadales > Alteromonadaceae > Alteromonas > Alteromonas sp. 07-89-2. The sequence goes on from NZ_VTYM01000016.1 coordinate 136,923, forward strand.
TTTTTAATTCCGGATACGTGGTGAACGATGTCACAGATATCGTAAATAGCGTAACTAACGACAATACCCTTATTGTGGTTGATGGCTATCACGGGTTTATGGCAAAACCTACCGATATAGCGAACATTGCCCACCGAGCCTTTTATCTTGCCGGTAGTTACAAATATGCTCAGGCAGGAGAGGGGGCATGTTTTGCGCACGTACCCGTGGGCTGTGAGCTAAGACCTGCTTACACAGGCTGGTTTGCAGAGTTTGGCGAGCTAGATAAGCCTCGCAAGGTTGGCGGCAAAGAGGGCGTTCAATATAGTCTAGATGGAATGCGCTTTGCTGGTGCGACCATGGATTTTACCGCGCTCTACAGATTAAGAGCCGTGCTTCGCATGTTCGACGACAATGGCATTGATGTAACCACAGTTAACGAATATATAATGGGCATGCAGCGCACATTTCTAGAGAAACTTGCTACCTGCAACCATCCCTTGCTAAACGAAAAACATCTAGCAGTAAGTGATGAAGCAAACCGAGGGCACTTCCTTACCTTTGAATTAGATAGTGCCGATGAAACAAAAGCCCTTGCTTCAGCGCTTAAAGAGCACCATATCCTTACCGATTTTAGAGGAAACCGTTTACGGTTTGGTTTTGGTCTGTACCACACCCCTGAGTACATTGATTTAACCGCACTGAATCAGAAAGCGTAAGTCGTTGCTTTAAACATACGTAAATATTAACGTCACACTTATTTAAGGATAGTTTTATGGAGTGGCTACTACCCGCTTTAGCGTTTGTACTTATTATAGAAGGAATAGGGCCGCTTCTTTTTCCTAATAAATGGCGCAATTATTTACTTCAGATAAGCCAACAGCCCAGCAATCAACTGCGTCAAATTGGCGGAACCCTTGTGATAATAGGCGCACTACTGCTGTTTTATTTCAGTTGAGTTAGCGCCCAGAACTAGACATTAAGTGGCGTAAAGCGGTGTGAAAACGGACCTCATCAAACACTGCCACGCGCTTTACCGTAATACATAGTACGAAAAGGAGCGCGACTTTACCGTTGACTGAAAAGTGTGCTCTTAAACCTGTATTCAACATTCAGAGGTATATTTTCAGCCCTTTGAATACCTCATTAGCTCTTAAGTACCGAATGCCCACGAATAATAGCAAAACGTTATATAAATGGGCGTAGTGCAGACTGCGGTAGACCGTCTGTTCAGCTTTCATACCAGGTAATGTTTAGAAAGCTTTAAAAATTAGCGTCTTAGAATGTTTGTGCTGGAAAATAAGAAGCCAAGCCTTATTTCAAAAAGGCTCGAGCGGCAGTGGGGCATCTTTGTGATTTCAAAAATAAAAATAAAATAGTCGTATTTTTGTTCGAAAAAAAGATGATCCTTGCCCTAGAATTTTGTAGAATCCCCGCCTAATTTTCTTACACATATGATTCATGGCAAAGAACGTTGTGGTACTCGGCACTCAATGGGGTGACGAGGGTAAAGGCAAGGTCGTAGACCTACTCACTGATCGCGCAAAATATGTTGTTCGTTACCAAGGCGGACACAATGCAGGTCACACTCTAGTAATCGACGGTGAAAAAACCGTACTTCACTTAATCCCATCAGGCATCCTACGCGATAATGTTACCTGTATTATTGGTAACGGTGTTGTGCTTAGCCCAGACGCACTAATGAAGGAAATGACTATGCTTGAAGAGCGTGGTGTTCCAGTGCGCGAGCGATTAAAGATTAGTGAAGCTTGTCCGCTTATTCTTCCTTATCACATTGCACTAGACGTAGCGCGCGAAAAAGCCCGCGGCGCAAAAGCAATTGGTACAACCGGTCGTGGTATCGGTCCAGCGTACGAAGATAAAGTAGCCCGTCGTGGATTACGCGTTGGCGATTTATTTAATGCTGAAGACTTCGCAGCAAAGCTGAAAGAAGTGTTAGACGTGCATAACTTCACGCTTACTCAGTACTATGGCGAAGAAGCAGTAGACTTTGATGAAACCTTAAAAGGTGCAATGGAAGTTGCTGACATTCTTAAAGCAATGGTTGTTGATGTAACTGACGAACTAGACAAAGCACACAATGCTGGCTTGCCTATTATGTTTGAAGGTGCACAAGGTACACTTCTAGACATCGATCACGGTACTTATCCTTATGTTACGTCGTCAAACACTACCGTTGGTGGTGTAGCAACGGGTGCTGGCTTTGGCCCACTTAAGCTAGATTACGTACTGGGTATTGTTAAAGCGTACACCACCCGTGTAGGCTCAGGTCCTTTCCCTACTGAACTAGAATGTGAAGTAGGCCAACACTTAGGTGTTAAAGGTCACGAGTTTGGCGCAACCACAGGCCGTAAGCGCCGTACAGGTTGGTTCGATGCAGTTGCGATGAAACGCGCAGTACAAATCAACTCTATTACAGGTTTCTGCTTAACTAAGCTTGACGTACTAGACGGCCTTGAAAGCCTTCAAATTTGTGTAGGCTATAAAGATGCAGACGGTAACGTGAAAGACGTTCCTCCTATGGCGGCTGACGGTTACGAGAAAGTAACGCCAGTATATGAAGAAATGCCAGGTTGGACAGACAACACCTTTGGTGTAACTGAATTTGAAGCGCTTCCACAAGCTGCGAAAAACTACATTAAGCGCCTTGAAGAGCTAACAGGTGTGCCGGTTGATATCGTTTCAACAGGCCCTGACAGAAACGAAACTATCGTTTTACGCAGCCCATACGACGCGTAATAGTTTCACATTAAATATGTTTAAAAGCCCAGTGTTCACTGGGCTTTTTTGTTTGTAATTTTTCGACCTTTTACTTTTATATAATCTTGTTATTGCTTCAACCTTAACTGTTTATACTTCTTAAGTGTAACGTCAGCCACTTGCACCTAAAATACGAGCTCGTTAAACATTAATTAACAATTTAGTTGCGTTGTCTTCGAACATCCCTATTAATATAAGGTAGTATCAGTTAATTATTACGCTGCTTGGCCCGGCAACAATCTTAAGATGAGCCATAGAATTGTTGCAGTGGGTGTTATGCTATCGGAGCCTTCTTATGCCAAATAGACCTTCTCTTCACGCGGTGGAAACTGGCGTGTGTTTCGTTGACGTTGTTCACAAGCTTAACGACAGTTTCGATACAGGGAAAACCCAGTCCCTGGAGTGGCGTAAAAGCCAGTTAAAGGCATTAGAAACTTTACTGAAAGACAACCAGCACGACATTTTACAGGCCCTTAAAAATGACTTGGGCAAATGTAAGACCGAAGCCATGGTGGCGGAACAAGGGTTTCTGCTTTCTGATATCAAGCATACGCTTAAGCACTTGGATAAATGGGCAAAGCCACGCAAAGTATCAACGCCCATGGTGGCATGGCCAGGGAGAAGCTTTCGCAAGCCTGAGCCGCTTGGCACTGTGCTTATTATCGGAGCGTGGAATTATCCGCTTCAGTTATTGCTTGCCCCTTATATCGCCGCTATTGCAGCGGGCAATTGTGCGGTATTGAAACCCTCTGAATTGGCTGAAGAAACCTCGTCGCTGGTGGCTAAGCTTATCCCTCAATATATGGATAATTCATGCGTTGCCGTAATAGAAGGCGGTAAAGATGAAGCGACGGCGCTACTTGCTTGCAAATGGGATCATATTTTTTACACCGGTGGTGAAGTGGTGGGCAATATTGTCATGAGCGCCGCGGCCAAACATTTAACGCCAGTAACCCTTGAACTTGGCGGTAAGAGTCCTTGCTTTGTTGATAAAAACACAAACCTTGCTGTAACCGCGCGCCGTTTAGTGTGGGGTAAATGGATGAATGCGGGCCAAACTTGTATTGCGCCTGACTATGTCATTGTTGAAAAGGGCTTTGAGCAAAAGCTTATTGATGCGGTTAAAAAAGAGCTGAAAAAGCAATACGGCAAAGCACCTTTATCGTCACGAGATTACGGCAATATCGTTAATCATCGTCACTTAAAGCGTCTTGAAAGTTATCTTGAAAACGTCAATGTGGTGTATGGAGGCGAGCTAGATGAATCTCGTCCAGCAATGGCGCCTACCCTTGTACTGGAGCCACCGCTAGATAGCCCGCTAATGAAAGAAGAGATCTTCGGCCCTATTCTACCTATTATCACTGTCGACAACATGGAGGCGGGCATTAAGTTTGTGAACAGCAGGCCTAAGCCACTCGCACTTTATGCATTTAGTGATAAGGACGATGTGCTTGATAATATTATCAGCAAAACCAGTTCAGGCAGTGTGTGTACTAACGACACTATGCTGTTTATGACTAACCCTGAGTTGCCGTTTGGTGGCGTAGGAAATAGCGGCATGGGTAGCTATCATGGCCAAGCAGGTTTTGATACATTCAGCCATATTAAAACGGTAATGAAACGTTCATTCGCCCTCGACGTGTTCTTCCGTTATGCGCCGTTTTCTAAGTTTAAGCTGTCGTTGCTTAAGAAGTTTTTATAACAGGAGTTTCCATGGTTCAACCTTTTCATCTTGCCATTCCGGTCACTAATTTAACCGACGCAGAAGCGTTCTACGGTGAGTTGTTGGGTTGTGAAAAGGGCCGCAGTGATACCCAGTGGATAGATTGGAACTTCTTCGGCCATCAATTAGTGACCCATTGTGTAGAGGCTATGCCGTCGCCGCCTGCCTATAACGGGGTAGACGATCATGCTGTGCCGGTGCCGCACTTTGGCGTTGTGCTAACCATGGACGATTGGCAAGCACTGGCAAGTAAATTAGAGGCTGCCGATACCGAGTTTGTTATCGCACCTTATATTCGTTTTAAAGGAAAGCCGGGCGAACAAGCCACTATGTTTTTCAAAGACCCTTTCGGCAACGCCTTAGAGTTCAAAGCGTTCGCCGATATTTCTCAGCTTTTCGCTTCATAATAATGGGGGCAGTTGCTCTTTGCCGTACATCAAAGAGCTGACTGATACTAGGCTAGCGCTTCTTCTTTTTTGGTTTGAAGCGCTTATATAAAAGCGCAACACCTGTAAGGGTGAACAAAAAGGCGCTGCCCGAAAAAGCAATTAACCACGGCGTGTTAAAGTTACTTCTGTCCTTATAATCCATTATGTGCAGCATCCACATAAAATCAAACAGCCGCCATGTGTCGGTACGTACGCGCAGAACACTGCCTGTGTTTGGGTCGATATAAAACCGCGAATTAAGGTCGTCATCGAAGTTTACCTGCCATAATGGCGCAGACAGGTTTTGCACTTCTTGAGGTAACACGCTTAATAGCTGGGTCTCACCAATATCGCCAGTACCTGCGTATTGCCCTTTTGCTGCTTTACGAATAGCGCTTTCTTGCATGGTTTGCAAAGCTTCACCTGTTAATGCGCTGTAGCGATAGGCAATGTTGTCATCCACGACATGATAAACAGGAATAGCATTGAGCGAGCCCGGTTCTGCGAGGCCTACTTCATTTATGCGATGGGTGAGTGATAGCACCGCAGTGCTGCTGTGGTTACGCAAAATATCAGAAGGAGTAACGGAAGCGCTGTGCCATGATGTGGTTACCCTGTTCCTTAAATGGTTCCCTCTTACTTCATCTATGGGTAACCAGGCCATAACCAAGCCGCTTAAAAACCATAGGCCTATTTGAATAAATAGAATTAAGCCCAAATAGTTGTGCGCCTTGCGCATAAATTTCATCATCAGGTTTTTTGGTTTTATTATCAAAAGGCTATAACATCAGAAAACAATAACCGAGTAAACCGAAGAAGAGGGTGGTTTTGAATAAAGCATTAGTGCTGGTAGACGTACAAAATGTGTATTACACCTGCCGTCAGGCGTACAAACGCAACTTTAATTACAACCAGTTTTGGCGTGAACTTACCTACAACTTGGATATAGCCCATGGTTTCGCATACGCCATAGACAGGGGTGACAGCAAGCAGCGTGAATTTCAAAACATTCTTCGTGCTATTGGATTTGAAGTAAAGTTAAAGCCTTTCATTCAACGTGCTGACGGCTCGGCGAAAGGTGACTGGGATGTAGGTATAACAGTAGATGCACTTGAACACGCCGACGATGTCGATGAGATCATTTTGGTGTCGGGCGACGGCGATTTCGATATTCTTGTAAACGCCCTTAAAGCAAAAGGGAAAACCGTAACTGTGTACGGTGTTCCTGCATTAACGGCTGAAAGTATTCAAAAAGCGGCGTCTAAGTACGTGCCTATCGACACCACGCTGTTGTTGTAGTTTTCAGCTTGTACTTTGTTCAAGGCTGAACTAATAACGCTGAGCCCCCAAAGCTCCACTAATGTGGCTCAGCTAACAGCCCTGTGCTGATAAGGCTGTACTAATATGGTTGTACTAGGCTCTTACCTCGTCCGCTTTTTTCAGATGCGGCTTCTACACCCTCTTTAGTGCGCTTAATTAAATGTACATCACCAAAGCGACGGTTATCTATGGTATAGCCCATTGCTTTAAGCTCATTTACCGTTGCCTCTGTAAACCCGTCGTGCATACGAATGGTGTCTTTGGGCAATAGCTGGTGATGAAAACGTGGTGAGTTCACGGCTTCTTCAGCGCTCATATCGTAAAGCAGGGCATTCAATAGCGACTGAGTGACTGACGAAATAATGGTAGTGCCGCCAGGAGAGCCTGTTACCAGAACCACTTGGTCGTCTTTAGTGACCAGCGTTGGCGTCATAGAAGACAGCATGCGCTTGTAAGGTTCAATAGCATTCGCCTCACCACCCACTGCGCCAAAGAAGTTAGGCACGCCAGGCTTGGCACTAAAATCGTCCATTTCATCATTCAACAAAAAGCCAGCGCCAGTCACAACAACACCGCTACCAAAAGTGAGGTTGATGGTCGTTGTATTGGCAACCGCGTTACCCCATCTGTCCATAATAGAGAAGTGTGTTGTATCTTCGCTTTCTTTTAAACCAGGCTTAACGCTTGGGGTATCAGAAATGCTGGTAGGCTGAATATCTGCTGCGCGTTGAGTGATATAGTTAGCGTCAGTGAGCGCTTTTACCGGAACACTAACAAAATCAGGATCGCCCATGTATTCAGCGCGATCGGCAAACACGCGCTTACCAATTTCTGACATAACGTGAATGTATTCAGTGCTGTTTTGCGCTGGCAAATCGTGCGTTGCGTCATAGGCTTCTAGCATGCCAATCCACTGGGCAACGGCAACACCACCAGAACTTGGAGGAGGTGCGGTCACCAGCTCATAACCTTGCCAGTTTAGGTGAAGAGGTTTGCGCCACACTGCTTTGTAAGCCAGTAAATCTTCATAGGTAATAAGGCCGCCGTTTTGCTGCATAAAATCAACAATATGCTTTGCTACATCGCCTTTATAAAAGCCATCCTTTCCCTGTTGCTGAATAGCTTTAAGCGTTTTCGCTAGCTCTGGCTGTTTGAAGGTAGTGCCTGCTTTAGCGTGTGCAAAATACTCGCTAAAATTGTTATTGATAGCTGCTTCTTTGGTACGTTCAATATAGTGATCAATGTTATTGGCCAGCTTCTCGTGAACCACAAAACCTTGCTCGGCCAAATCAACGGCTGGTGCGAGTAGACGCTCCCAATCCAATGTGCCGTATTTTTTGTGCGCGGCCCACATACCAGCAACGGTACCAGGAATGCCAGACGCTTTAGCCCCAAACAAAGACTCGTACGGTTTTACGTCACCTTGCTCGTCAAGATACATATCGCGATGCGCATTTTCAGGTGCCATTTCACGGTAATCTAAAAAGTCGGTGCTATCTTCAAACTTTATTGTCATAAAGCCGCCACCGCCTACGTTGCCCGCCTCAGGTAGAGTAACAGCCAAGACAAACTGTGCCGTAATAGCAGCATCAATTGCGTTACCACCTTCTTGGAGTACCTGCATTGCAGCATCGGCACTGTAGCTGTCAGGCATGGCAACGGCCTGTTGGCTAAGCCCTACTGTATTGTTGCTAGCACTATCAACAGGGGGATTTGGCGCATGGGAACACGCTGCCACTACTGAAATAAATGCCACTATTACCGAGATAAACCCGACGTTAGCTATCCGCTTTTTCATTACAAACTCCTTGTTACAGACATTGCTAAACCTTTGCGATTAGCAACTGACTTCCAGCAAACTTTAATCAACGGCATTAACCAAGCATGATCAAGCTTGCTACAAAATAGGCAATAAGCGTAAGTGCGCCCGCAAATAGTGCGTAGGGAAACTGAGTTTTAACGTGCGTTAATACGTCAGTACCTGCTGCTAGCGAAGATACGGCAGTAGTGTCGGAAATAGGCGAACAGTGATCACCAAATATGCCGCCCCCCAAAATAGCGCCAATGACCAGTGAAGGGGGTAACCCTAAACTTTGAATCAGCGGCACACCAATAGGAATTAGGATGGCGAATGTGCCCCATGACGTGCCTGTGGTAAACGACATGATCGCTCCGGCAACAAATAGCATGGGAACAATAAGCACTAAAGGAAGATACTCTCCCACTATGCCCGCGACAAACACGCCTGTTCCAAGCACCTTAAGGCTATTGCCTAAGGTTAACGAGAGTAACACTATGGTTACTAGAGGAAGTAGTTCACCCATCCCTTTAAAACCAATTTCTACCGCTTCCTTGTGGGTAAAACGCTTGTGGATTAAGAGCAGACCATAGGCAATGGCAGTGGCAAGAGCCGTAGCGTAAAGTACAGATTTGCTCCCGCTGCCTTCAGACAATACGCCATTACCTGTCCAGAACATGAAGCCAACCATGCTTAATACCATTATTATTAGCGGTACCAACATGAAACGAGCCTTGGTGGCAGGTTCCGTAGTTTGTTTAACCTCTGCATGCGTGAGTGCTTTTTCTTCCTCAGCCATGGGGCCATGCACTTTGTCAGCGGAAATAGTGTAGGCCACAATAAGTAAGGTGAAGATAGCGTAAAAGTTAAAAAATACGCTGCCCCATAAAATTGAGGCTGACGAAGCTGGTAGCTCGTATGCATCGAGCAGGCTGAGTATAAATGCTCCCCAGCCGTTCAATAAAATCAAAATACAAACGGGCGCGCTGGTGGAGTCGATGATGTAGGCTAAGCGCGCGCGGCTCATGCCGAAACGGTCAAACAGGCCTCGGGCGAATATGCCGGCAGTGAGCACACTTAAGTTTGATTCTATGAATACAGCGATGCCAGTGAACATGGTCAAGCCGCCAACTTGTTTGCGACTCTTCGCTACCCCTTTGTTTACTAGAAAGTTGACCGTTGCCGTTACTCCGCCAGAGTCACGTATAAATGCGAGCAACGCGCCCACTAGTACAGAGAAAATAAGCACCCGTGTATTGCCAGGACTCGCGGCGGTATCAACCACGCGCTCTATGGCATTAATGGGCGCCATATAGCTGCTAGCGATATCAGCATTTATCAAAATTAACGCTTCCGCGCACAAAACAGCCAGCGCTAATGCGAGTATGACTTCTTTTTTCCAAAAGACGACGGCAATAGCCACAAGAGGGGGGATGACTGACATCCAATCCATACTTCTTTCCAAACTTAAATTTATGTGTGCCTAGGACTTGTTGAGCTTTGATAAGTTACTACGCTCTACTTGCCCTATAGGTATGTCTATTTGCGTAAGAGAATGTGTGATTGCAGTTCAAAGTTGGCGAACATGCTTCTCTCATTTATGCTAGCGTACCGTATTGTGCTTCGTGTTACCAAGGATTAGATAAACATTGTTATTCCAGCAAGTTATTTGTAAAAAACGTGCTTCATTGATGGGCCTGAGCGCTATCTTGTCAGGCATACTCATTTTATTAAGTGCTTCACTGTTTACTGCTAGCGCAACCGCTCAATCTGGAAGTGCTAACGCTTCGAATAATCCTAAGCCCAGCGCTGATGCTGAAACAATTCGCGCTGTAAAAAACATGCTCGGGCAAAAAATCATTTTGGATTTTCGCTATTTCTGTGAAGACAATACGCCGTCTTCGCGCTGTCGTACGCCCATGACCGTAATTCCACCGTCACTTTTAAATGTGCTTAGTACGCACAACATCGGCGGTGTTATTTTGTTTTCAGAGAACATTCAAAATACCGAGCAGTTAATTACGCTCAATTACACCATGCAGCAGCATATGGTAAAAGCAGGTCGTCAGCCGTTGTTTATTGCTGTCGATCAAGAAGGGGGCAGAGTAGCAAGGTTGCCTTCAGACATGCTCTCGCCGTTTGCGGGTAACATGGCCATTGGCGCCACTTTTCATCAGCGAGGCAGCGCATTTGCGCAAAGTGTGGCATCGCATATTGGCCAAACGCTTTTACCGCTGGGAATAAACACCAATTTTGCGCCGTCGGTTGATGTAAATAGCGAGCCGAAGAACCCCGTTATTAACGTACGCAGCTTTTCGCAAAATCCAGAGCAGGTAGCCGCACTCGGGCAGACATTTGTCAGTGCTATGCAAAGTACAGGTGTAATGAGTGCTATCAAACATTTTCCAGGCCATGGTGATACCCATGTAGATAGCCACAGTGGCTTGCCGCAAGTAACGCATAGCAAAGCGCAAGCTATGGCGGGTGACATCCTTCCTTTTGCGAATATCATTAATAGTGCAACGCCTCCTGCAATGGTAATGAGTGCACACATTCAGTACCCGTCTTTAGACGATACGACAATTATTGATAAGCATGGTAAGTCACAAATAGTTCCTGCTACTTTGTCGAAGAGAATACTAAGCAATTTGCTTCGCAACCAATTAGGATATCAAGGCCTTATCGTTACTGACGCGTTAGACATGGCAGGTATTACTCAGTTTTTCTCCCATGAAGAAGCATTAGTCAGTGCATTCAGCGCAGGTGCTGACATTGCGCTTATGCCGTTCACCATAAGAACCCAAGACGACATAAAAAAGTTCGCGTTACTTTTGGATAATGCAGCAAGTCGAATGTCAGAAAGCGCTTTCTTGAAAGCGTCTCATAATCGTATTATTAAGGCAAAACAGCGCTTTGCTTTGCAAAGTTTTATTTCCAAGCCCATGTCATGGTGGCTCAATGAAGCGAAAGAAAATGCTTCAATGAATAACCCTAACAGTTTGAAAAACAGAGGAATTCAAATTGAGAAAGCGCTTTCTAAATCGTCAGTATCTGTACTCTTCGGGAAGGATGAGTTGCCAATAACTTCAAATCGCTGGTTGGCGCTTATGCCAGACGCAGCAAGATGTTTAGCATTTGAAGCCGCGCTTACACGCGCACGTTCCAACTTCAACAATAAGACTCTTGAGTTTGCGTGTTTGCCGTTAACTGCGTTACCTAAAACCCAATTAGCAATGAATCTACTAAAACAAGCTGACGTGCTAGTGGTTGGTAATATTAGTCCGCTACATGCTAACTATGAATTAGGAGGAGTCGATTTACCTGAGCATGTGAAACGACGCGCAAGCGAGACTGAGGTGATGGCATTTAGCAAAAAAATAATGGTTGCTGCGAAAGCACAGAATAAAACCGTGGTCTTTGCTCCACTGCGCATGCCATATAAAGCGCATGACGTGAAAGAGCTAGCCGATGTTGCTATTGCTACATTTAGTTATGCGGTGAACATTACACAGCAAAGTGACAAAGAAAATCAGCACGTTACGAGCTATAGTCTTAATGCATTGGTTGATGTATTACTTGGTAGCGCGCTCGCTGAGGGACGTTCACCTGTTTCGTTGAAATAGGTGGCCACGCGAAAGCAGAGACCAAAACCAAAGATATTGCCCATTTAAGTGCGAACAAAGAGCCAAGCCAAAAGCCATTTCAAAAGCCATTTCAAAAGCCATTTTAAAAGGAGTTATCGTGAATACAACAAATACATCAGGTGCTACGCAAACTTCATTAGTCGATACGGCATTAAGTGCGTTGTTCCCTTTTGTTCCGCTTCTTGTCGCTATTGTATTGGTAATAAGTGCGCTCATCGCACTGCACTACCTTCTGCTAGCCAAGCAGAGCCATCTTACTAGTGAGCAGAAGTTACCTCGCCAAGTTGGAATGTTGGTACTTACTATCATTGGCGCTGTTGTAATTGCAATGACGCTCCCTGTAAGTGAGAGTACTAGAAATCAGGTTATTGCACTTATCGGCGTACTTATATCAGGTGTGATTGCCTTTTCTTCTACCACCATGGTAGGGAATTTGATGGCGGGGATCGTACTTCGTGTAAATCGTCCGTTTAAAGTGGGTGACTTTATCAAGGTAGAAGGCTACAGCGGTCGCGTTACCGAAATGGGCTTGCTCGATGTGGAAATTCAGACTGAGAGCAGAGAGCTTATTGCCTTTGCCAATACGCTGATGGTGAATTCGCCCGTTTCTGTGACCAGAGCGTCTGGCGCAATTGTTAGTGTGGATATCAGCTTAGGTTACGATATTCATCACAGCATTATTGAAAAGCACTTACTTGTTGCAGCTGAAAATGCTCAGCTGTTAGAGCCATTTGTACAAGTAGTTGGGTTAGGCGACTTTTCAGTAAGTTATCGCATTTCAGGTCTACTAACCGAAGTAAAGAGTTTGCTGAGCGCGCGTTCAAGACTTCACAAAGCCGTACTCGACGCTTTGCATAATGCCGATATTGAAATTGTTTCTCCTAGCTTTATGAATCAACGCCCCCAACCTGACGGCTTGAAAATGATAGCTAAATCGCCTGGACACACTAAACAAGAAGAAGCATCTCCTGAAGACGTTATTTTTGACAAAGCTGAAGAGGCCGAGCAAAAAGAAAAAAGTAAAGAAACGCTGATGCAGACGATCGCCGATATTGATGCAAAAATCGCTGAGAGTGACGGCGAAAACAGAGATGAGCTTAAACATCAAAAAGCCACCGCTGAAGCTCAGCTCGCAGCTTTGGTAAAAACAAAAAATGAAGAAGGTTAGTTTTTACTAACTTTTTTAGCTTCCATTAAATCTGGGGCTATGCGGGTGTGAGTATTTACTTACACATTATGTGGTAAGTTTAGTATCGCTAACACTTCCTCCACATTTACCTTGATAAGATACCTCAAATCCTCAAGGGTAAAGGCGTTTATCTGTACATCAATCCGTGTCTTCGTAAAGCAGGTATGCTTTTCGTTTTTCTCTAAATTTGCTTAAATCTTTCTGCCAACTTTGGCGAATTTCTGCAGGCGTTTTACCGGCTTGAATTTGATATCGTAGCGCATCGTTACCCGCTAATTTGTCGAAGAAATCTGGGCGAGTAAAGAAGGTTTCTTCAGAGGCATCACTGGCGCTGATCACCTTGTTATATTCAGAAAAGCGAGAATAGGCATCTATCAATGTAGCGATATCTAAGCCACTAATTGGTGAGCGCTTGTGAGTTGTTTGCTTAGAGTCAGAGCCTTCCAAGATCGTAGGATCAGCATAAGAAAAGACATGTGCACTTAGCAGAGTATTTTCATGTTTAGGGTGGGGCGCTGCATTATTTGTATTTACCGGTATCTTGGTTTTACCAAATTCAACAAACGGGTGGCCAATAAGTTGGAAGGGAAAGTCAGTGCCGCGACCTATACTCACGTCGGTGCCCTCAAAAAAACACAGCGTTGGGTAAAGGCGTATCGATAAATCGTTTGGCAGGTTAGGGCTAGGCGCTACGGGCAATGAATAATGTGCAGTGCGTTGATAGTCCTGCACCGGGACAACGGTAAGCTGAGCGTTGTCATAACTGCTCGCGTCAATATCTAACCACTGTTCCCCCACAATCATTTGAGCAAGTTCGCCCAAGGTCATACCGTGTAAGACGGGAATAGGATGCATGCCAATGAACGACGAAAATTCAGATTGAAGTACTGGGCCGTCAACATAACGGCCGTTAGGATTTGGCCTATCTAACACGATAACGTCGATATTACGCGCAAAGGCCGCCTCCAACACATAGTGCAAGGTGCTTAAATAGGTATAAAAGCGTACGCCTACATCCTGAATATCGAAAACAATCACATCGATGCCATCCAACATGTCGGGGGTAGGCTTTTTGGTTGCGCCGTAAAGGGAGTGAATAGGTATACCGGTTTTAGCATCAATATTGCTATCTACTTTTTCGCCGGCGCCTTTGTCTCCTCTAAATCCGTGCTCCGGCGACATAATACTTACAACATTAACACTGCGTTGAAGAAGGGCATCAAGCAGATGCTGATTGCGCTGGCTTGTCTTTATCTTATTTTTTTGTGCAGCCAAGCTGTTGCTCGATTCGCGCTCTTCAGGCTCAACTTTGCTAGAAGGCAAAGCGCTGTGGCTCGAAACCAACGCGCTTTGGTTTACCACCAAACTAACCCGTTTACCTGCTAGCAAGGGCAGGTATTTCGAATAGCGTTCAGCGCCTACAGTAAACTGCTTGGTGCTTGATACGGGCTGCTTAGTCCCTAGCGCAGGTTGCTTGTTTATTAATGTTGAGTGATTCGCAGGGCCATCAGTATCACTTGTATATACATGTGTAGATAAGCTTTGTTGTGCACAGCCGTTAAGCGATAAGCTAATTAATGCTAGAGAAAGTACAGCAATGAATGCGCTTGACGTTAGGCGTCTGAATACCTTGCTCAATGTGACCGAAGTTAAAACCTTCATAGCATTAGTTTACCGTGGTTATTCGCTTTTATTCACGGCGGAACGTAAATACCCACCGCTAGCATCTAATTGAGCGGTGGCCTGCTCGGCAGATTGCCCGGTTAATACCATTAAAATAGCAACTTTAGCTTTGTTATTACACGCACCAAGCGCTGCTATAGCAGCATTTTCACTGCAGTCCGTAGCCTGCATAACAATGCGAAGCGCACGGGCTTTTAGTTTTTCGTTAGTGGCATTCACATCTACCATTAAGTTTTGATAGGTTTTCCCCAGCTTAATCATTGTGCTGGTGCTAATCATATTAAGAATTAGCTTTTGCGCCGTACCCGACTTCATGCGCGTACTGCCAGTAAGTGCCTCAGGGCCAACAACTGGGCATATAGCTACATCAGCATGGGTAAAAATAGCGGCGTTAGGGCTACATGCAATAGCGCCGGTAAAGCAGCCAAGCGAACGGGCATATTCCAGTGCGCCACTTACATAGGGTGTACGACCGCTTGCCGAAATACCAATAACGGTATCGTTGTGGTTTAAGGACAGCGCTACAAGATCAGCACGCCCCGCGTCGACGTCATCTTCTGCACCTTCTACGGCGTGCTGAATGGCTTTTTCACCGCCAGCTATCACGCCAACAACCAGTTCATCAGGCACGCTAAACGTTGGGCGGCACTCCACCGCATCAAGTATGCCCAGCCTGCCGCTGGTCCCCGCGCCTATATAAACGAGCCTGCCACCATTTCTAATGCTAGTGGTTGCAGCATCCACCGCTTTTCCGATTTGCGGAATTTGCGAGGTAACTGCGTTTGCCACTTTCGCGTCTTCATTGTTAATGCGGGCAAGAATGCCTTCGGTGCTTAGCGTGTCTATATCGAGGGTGTCTGGGTTTCTGCCTTCTGACACAATTTTATTCAGTGACTGGGCTAATTCGTTAACGGTGGGTTTATTACCTGCCGCTTGATTGTCAGTACTGACTGTATTTTCAATACTGGCGTTGGCGGATGATTCTGAAGTAGAAGAATTGTGCGAAGACATTGAAAACCTTGGGGCAACGAAATTGTAATAATGAGCTAGCGCAAAGCATAACGGTATTTTATGCCATAAGAAACCTTGCGTTAGATGGTACGTTTTTCATTATTAATCCTGCGCAGCTAATACGCTTCTCGTGGTACACTGTGGCTTTCGATATTCTTTCTCATTAAACATTTAAGGAACGTGTTTTTCTGTGAGCCGACAAACGCAAGCTATCATTCATGCTGATGCCCTTTTACATAATTTTAAAGCCCTTGCTGCTTTAGCGCCCTCAAGTCAGTCTATGGCGGTAGTAAAGGCCGATGCTTATGGTCATGGAGCAGTAAATGTAGCGCGCATTCTTCAGCATGTTTCTTCGCGTTTTGCCGTAGCAATAATTGAAGAAGCCATTGCGCTTCGCGACGCGGGAATTTCTGCGCCTATTGTGGTGTTAGAAGGGGCACATCAGGCAAAAGAGTGCCAAATGGCATTTCAGCATAACTGTATATTAGTTATGCACTGCGAAGAACAGCTTACGTGGTTAGAAAGCTGCCCCGAACAGCAGCGCCCGCATATTTGGCTTAAAGTGGATAGCGGCATGCACCGGTTGGGATTTGCCCTTTCCGATATCGAAGGGATTGCTGCTAAGTACAATCATTTACTTAGCGAGCAAACGGTTATTGCTACGCACTTTGCGTGCGCTGACGATGTAGATAATAACTTTACCAACACGCAAATCGATGCGTTCAATCAAGTAGCGAGTAAATTGGACTTGCCAACCAGCGTGGCTAATTCTCCCGCCACGGTAAACTGGCCTGCAAGTCGAAATGCTTGGAACCGTTTAGGTGTGGGGGTTTATGGCGGTGCCGTTTCTACCTCACAAAATCTCGACATTGAAATCTACCCTGCCATGACACTTCGCTCCAGTGTATTAGCGGTACGAACCATACCGGCAGGCGAGGGAATTGGTTATGGTCAAACCTGGGTAGCAAGTAAGCCCAGCAAAATTGCAACCGTAGGCATTGGTTATGCCGATGGCTATCCAAGACACTGCAAAAACGGTACGCCGGTAATGATTAGAGGTAAACGCGCCTATTTAGCTGGCCGCGTTTCTATGGACATGATCACAATCGATGTAACTCATATCGACAACGTCGCGGTGGGCGATGAAGTTGAACTCTGGGGGCAGAATGTGCCAATTCAGGAAGTTGCGGCTAATGCTGACACTATCGACTACGAATTAATGACCCGCGTTTCTCAACGGGTGCCGCGCATTGTAAAATACCTTTAACTTTCAAAGCAGTGCCAATTTGGCTAGACTTCATATAAGTTTTAATAAAGCACTATTCATTAAAAGAATGAGACTTTTACCCCCATTTTGAGCCTATACTGTATCGGCTTGGTTGCGGGATTGCGGTGAATGTTTCGCCTCCAACTGTGCTGAGCAACAACTCATAAGTGAGGTTTGTATGCGTACTTCGTTTTCTCGTCCAAGAGTGAACCGTGGAGTAGTAAGTCGACCGTCAAGACCTGTTCAGAAGAAGCAATAGGTTTGTTGTAGGCGTCTAGGAATACAAATAAAAGATACAAGAAAGCCCGATTAGGTTGTGCCTAACCGGGCTTTTTATTTGTTGCCCTAATCATCGCTGCTGTCTCTTTTTGAGGGGAGTAACAGCGAAAATTTATGACCGAATGGCAAAGACTGGCTGAGTAAATTTAGCCGTTTTGTGCGCGAAGCTCGCTGTCTAAGCACTGTTCTAGGCTGTTTTCAGCACGATTTTCCATGTGATTGGTATCGGCATTGTTTGACTCAGCGTTTGCCTTTTTTGATTCAGATTCGCCTTGCACTGGGAAGTAACGCTCTGGTCTATGGTTAAGCGAAATAACCATGTTCAAACAAAATGCCGCTAAAATTGAAATTAGCACTAAAGGCCAAGCGATGAAAAACAGAGCACTAAGTAATATACAGCTATCTACGGTCAGCTGGAATGTACCGGCTCTAATATTGAAACGCTGTTGTAAGTAGAACGCCATAATACCAATGCCACCAAGGCTTGAGCTATGACGAAACATCATCAGCATACCTACACCAATTAGAATACCGCCAAATACCGCCGCGAAAAATGGATTTACGTGGCTAATATCCACAAACGCTGGAATTTGCTCAGTCAGTACAGAAACCGTGGTGACGGATATAAAGGTGTTAATGGTGAAACGCTTGCTAATTTGCGTCCAAGCTAGGGTGTAAAACGGTAAGTTAATCAGAAAGAATAGCAAGCCGAAGTCCATATCTACGGCATAAGTACCTAACAGTGCTAAGCCTGCCGCGCCACCTACCATTAAGTCTTGAGACTGAAATAAATATACGCCAAAAGCAACAAACAAGCCGGCGCTTATCAGGGCGAAAACATCCTCGATGACACTGTGTTTTGTTTTTTGCATAAGAAAAAGTTTGCGTTAAGAAGACACAGCGTAATTATACGTTTACAACACAGTAGGTTACAGCGAGATGAAAAGTTAACTCGGTGCGATAAATGGCGGAAGGTAAGTTTGCCTTTACGACTTTTAGCGCACCGGTGAATAGGGTGTTGCGTCGATGTAAACGTTGCACCAACCTGGTTCACATAAATCGCAAAAAGTAGAGGAAACTTCTAGGGAGTCTGATTACTCAACAATAGAGAATACAACGGTATCTTGCTTATTAAACTCTACACTGCATTTCATAATGCCTAAGTGTAGAGGGCTATATGCTTCGATTTTGCTGCCATTTGCAACAAACTCTGTATCCCATAACAATAAGTTTGCAGTATCTAGCTGGCGTTCGACACTTTTTTTCGATACGCCAGGCGTAAAGTTATCGCAGAGAATTATGACTTCGCGCCTTGCTTCTATCCAATAAAACGTCGTAGTGATCAACAGTGCTATTGCCGCTATTGCAACAACATCAGCAATAATGGAACGCTTCATGGCCTGCACGTGCTACTTCTCCTCTACTTCCTTACACTATTCATTTAAAACCTTGCCGCAAAAAATATCGCAACGACAAGGCGCACTTATATAAAGTGCAATTAGGTCGTTTGGATCAAATCCCACTTATTGCCAAACTTATCTCTAAAGATGGCTACCGTACCATACACTTCTTCCCGAGGGGTTTCTAAAAATGCCACCCCTTTGCTTTGCATGGCATTGAAGTCGCGCCAGAAGTCGTCAGTATTCAAAATTAAAAATACTTTATCGGCGGCTTGGCTGCCAATGAGTGCCATTTCTGTGTCATTTTTTGCTTGCGCCAACAACAAGCTCGTAGCACTGTGTGGTGGGGTTACCAGAACAAAACGCGAGTTTTCGCCGGTTACTTTGTCTTCGGTTAAGGTAAAGTTTAAAACCGTGGAGAAGTATTCAATGGCACTGTCGTAGTCGTCTACAAAAAAAGTAATGGCCGAGAGGTTTTGCGTCATAAATCAGGATCACTTTGAAAGTTAAGCTAAGTTAGCTGCGCATACTACCTAAAAGCTGACTGAGCTGAAATGCGGGTTGTCAGTTATTGCGTGAAGTTGAGCGATTTCATTAAGCGCAATATTTTGCGTGGTTTTGTCGATGGACATTTGAATACACTCTGTGGCCACGTCGTTGCGTTTATCGATAATTGTGGTCAGTGCTGTACCGTTTATCGTATTCCCGTCTTTTAATACTACGCTCACCTCAAGCCCATACATGCAGGCAATTTCGATGTAGTCGTAAAGCTGGCACGCTATGTTCACATATTCCCCTATTCGCTGTTCAAGTGGCGACCAATTAGTAGAGTAGACCTAACGTTCACAGCAAAACTTTCCGCATTTACCGCGCATACATAGCGCTTCACTTCACAGAAGTCTGACCTTAACAAATGATCTTTTTTTAAGGTTTGCTCAGTATTGTTAGTACTGAAGGATTTATTTTGGTGCGCGATACACCTAAGCGCTTGAACGCCCCTCATGTTTCTTAGAGGCATTTTTTAGCAAAGGGTTCCCGCCAAAAATTCAATACAGGAACAGTAATGAACAAGCTACTATCCGCATTTTCTTTAGTTTCAATAGCCTCGTGCACCTCAAGCTTCGCAAATGCCGACGAACTTCCCTTTAATTTAAGCGGTCATGTTAGGGTTAACTACGGGCATCAAGACTGGCAAATTCCCGAGTTTAGAGATGGTTTCGAATTTGAATCATTCAAACTTGGCGTGTCGGGTGAGTCAGATCAATTTAGCTATAAAGCCGAATATCGATGGTATGAAAATACCGACTTCGACACAGTAAGGTTCGCCGACCTGACTTATCATTTCGATGAGCAAACCGAAATTACAGCAGGTATAACCCAAACACCGTTTGGTTTGCAGCCCTTTGCCAGTAACAACTTTTGGTTCTCGGTAAATTATTATCTTGGCTTCGAAGATGATTACGATGCTGGGGTGAAAATAAACCACGATTGGGGCAACTGGGATTTTCAAGCCGCCTATTTTATGAACGACGAGTACAACGATGCCGCTGAGTTTGGGCGCTATTCGTTCGACGTGGCGGACGACGGTGAATATCGAAATAAAGAAGACGGCCAATACAATTTACGTGCTAACTACACGGCAAACTTTATTCGCGGAGGCACTACCGATATTGGCGTGTCTTACCAATACGGCAACATCTTAAACCTGGATACCCTGGACGATGGCGATATGAATGCCTATGCCGTGCATATGCGCCATACCCAAGGCGACCTAAAAGTCGAACTGCAGTATATCGATTATGAATACGATTTGGCTGCACCAGAAGGGCAAGCAGACGATCGCATAGCGCTATCCTCTTTCACCTTCCCGTTCTTAGCCGCGGCCGACGGTAAAACCTATTCAGCAAACCTTGTGTACTCTGTGCCTTATAAGTTTACTCACATAGAATCACTTACTTGTTACTCAGAGTACAGCGTGGCAAAAGGTGAAGGAAGCGAAGGGAAAAACTCGTCGCAGTGGATAAACGGCTGTAGCTTTGGCTGGGATAAATTGTTTGTATATGTAGATAGTATCCAAGGCAAAAACATGTGGTTTTCAGGTGGCCCGGGCGTGGGACTCGACTTAGGTGGCAGACAAGAAACTACTCACCGTTTGAACATAAACCTTGGTATTTACTTCTAATCACTCACAGGACTTTGACATGCGAACATTACTTATAGCGACATTTTTATTAGCGCTAATTCCGATGCAAAGTTTTGCCCATTCATGGATGAAACTACGCATAGCCACCACAGAGTATGCCCCTTATACGTCAACTGACATGCAGCACGACGGTTATATCAATCACATTATCGCTGATGCGTTTTTAGAAACGGGCGTTGTGGTTGAGTTTGTATCTTTACCTTGGGAAGAAGCGCTTGAAGCAACGCTAAAAGGCGAATACGACGCCATCTCATACGGCAATTTTGTGCGCGCCCGGGAAAGTGAGTTTTTCCACAGTAACCCTATTAGTGCGGAAAGCTTGGTGTTTTATGTTAATGCTGAAAAGGGCCCTGATACTTGGGCTGAATTAAGCGACTTAAAAGACCTAAAGATGGGCGTAACAGAAGGGTACTTATATAACGATGAACTTGCCGCTTACATTAAAAGCAGCAGTAATGTTGTGGAAAGTGCCACAGACAAAGACAATTTACAGGCGCTGATTGACGGTAAAATTGACGTTTTTCCCATTGATGAGCTAACAGGATGGTACTTGCTTCAGCGTGATTTCGATAGTGGCGACCGCAGAGATGTGATGCCCATTAAGCCGTTTATCTCAACTGTAACCACGCATCTGTTAGTGCCTAAAGGCGAAAGTGACAGTCAGCTTATTCTGTCGCTATTTAATAAAGGGTTAGAAGAGTTAACGCTGGACGGAAAACTGACCCGCTTTAAACGCCTTCTAAAAGAAGGCTACTATCAGCATCCGCAGAAAAAAGTGAATTTTGACAGACGCTAGCTGGCGTTTCAGGCCTAAGGGGCTATACAAAACCCCGCTGGCTAAACGCCAAAGGCATAATAAATTAAACTAAAAGGGCAGTGCGATAATAAAAATAATCTATATACTTCAGTGCACATGATACTGATGTAATGGTTATTTCCTAATGCGCAGCCCTTTATTTGTGCGACTTTACGGGCGTGGTCGTTTTCGCTCGCTGTTGAGCACATGCCTTCTGCTAATACTCGTTGTTGTTTGCCCGTTAGCCAACGCGTCGAGTGATGAAATAGCCTTTGATGTCTCTGGCTCGCTTAGAGTGCGCTACGAGTCGTTGAATAACCCTATATTTCCAACATCTTCAGCTGCACGAGAACAAAGTAATCAGCGTCTTTCAACACGCTTTATCGTGAATTCTACGGTAAGTTATCAAAACCTCGCGGCAACGATCGAAATTCGTGACTCGCGAGTGTTTCTGGATGAAAACGATCCAACGCTAACGGCCAATCAGGTTAATACACTAGAGCCTACACAGTTCTTTATCACCTACAAACCCGAACGAGCATCTGACTTATACGAAGTGTCTGCGGTAAAGGTAGGGCGTATGGAGCTCGACTACGGCAGTCGCAGGCTATTGGCCAAAACAGCCTATCGCAATGCCACCAATAGCTATGATGGAATTGTGGTAGAAGCAAGAGTTGCAGATTGGCAAGTACACGGCGTGTACGTGCTGCCGGTATCTCGCTTTCCTTCTGACAATGAAAGTCTGGATGGGAACGAACGCGCGTTCGACAAAAGCTTTAGCGAACGAAAATTCTTTGGTGTGTACGCTGCGTCAAAAGACAACAACGTCAAGCTGCAAAGCTACTGGTTAAAAGAAGACGATAGTGAAGCGCTTGCCACCAAAAAACGTGATCTGTACACATTGAGTGTAGACTATACCCAGCCTTTCGATAATGGCCTAATAACAAATATAGAGGTGGTGGGGCAAACGGGAACTTCTTATCAAACCGCATCTGCGAACGATACAAACGAGAAAGACGTTCGTGCATATATGCTATTTGGTTATGTTGGGAAACAGATTACAGACAACACCTTTCTTAGAGCTGAAGTTGACTATATCAGTGGCGACAACGACACAAGCGATGACACAATCTCTGACTTTGATACCTTATACGGCGTGCGACGTTTTGATTTCGGACCTACTGATGTATATCAGGCTATGCCACGTAGAAACCTAAAAGCAGTGGGGCTTCGAAGCGTGTCTAAGCCAGCAAAAGCGCACAATATTATGCTTGGTTACAAAGCCATGTGGTACCAAAAAGCACCTCAAGACGTGGACAGTTTCATTGGCCATCAAGTGGAAGCTCGCTGGCGTTATCAAGTGCGACCCGAGTTGCGATTAGTGCTAGGTGGAGCCTACCTCAAAAAAGGAGGGGGTTTTGCGCGTGGAGATTACAGCGACAACAGCGCCTTTTTATTCACTGGCGCTTTGTATACCTTTTAAAGTCTCCGGCTAAATAGCCCGCGTAAACTGGGTACAGCTGCTTACACCACAAGCCTTGCAGATGAGCGCGTACTCTCTTTTCTGTTTATTATATTACTGATATGGTTAACGGCTATTTTGAAATGCCCATTTAGAGGTTGCCTTGTCGTATTCAGCTGAAACATCGTTTTTTGCCCGTTGTATTGCACTATTAAAATTGCTCGGCCCGGGTGTGCTTATGGCAACAGCGGCGGTAGGCGGTAGTCACTTAGTAGCATCAACTCAAGCGGGGGCGAAGTTTGGTTGGCAGTTAGCGCTGCTTATATTGGTAGTTAACTTACTCAAATACCCATTCTTTAGAGCAGGCGTTAGCTACACCATCAGTACCAAACAAACCCTTCAGCAAGGGTACTTGGGAATGGGGAGACGATATTTGGCCCTTGCCTTGGGTTTGAATACCATTGCGTCGGTGGTCAATGCTGCAGCGCTGTTGTTGTTTGCAGCAAGTTTATTGTCGTATTTTATTCCTTTCGATATCGCCATAACGTTGTCTGCTTCAGTGGTTTTGGCACTTATTTTAATCATTCTACTCGCTGGCCATTTTGAAGGATTGGACAATATCGCCAAAGGCATAATGGGCGTGCTTGTGGTGGCGACAGCCGCCGTATTCGTGGTGGCACTAAGCAATTATTCTGCTTCACCAGCACCTGCCGTGGCACCGCCTTCACCTTGGACGCTCGCTACATTAGGCTTTTTAGTAGTCACAATGGGGTGGATGCCCGCACCTATTGAAATATCGTCCATTACTTCACTTTGGTTAAAGCGGCAGTGCAAGGGGCAAGCCGTAACGCCAAAGTCGGCCCTTTTCGATTTTAATTTAGGTTATGCAGTGACGGTGCTACTCGCATTGTTGTTTTTGGGCTTAGGTGCATTAATTTTGTATGGCAGCGGTACAGAGCTAAGTACTAGCGGTATCGGCTTTTCCCATCAGCTAATTAGCATGTACTCATCAACCATTGGCCAGTGGGCGCATTGGCTTATCGCACTGGTTGCATTTTTGTGCATATTTGGTTCGGCGCTAACCGTTTATGATGGTTATGCGAGGGTGGTTGCTGAAGCAATAGCGCTTCTTTTTAACAAAGATAAAAACGCACGAAATACGCTGGTAACGCCGGTGTTACTGTTCATGGCAGTGGCGAGTTTTATCATTGTGTTGTTCTTTAAATCTGCGCTATTGGCAATGTTAGGCTTTGCGATGACGCTGGCCTTTGTTACTACTCCAATGTTTGCTTGGCTTAACCATAAGCTTGTGGCACAAACCAAGCTTCATCAAGACGCGGCGCCAAACGTGGTAGTGAAGCTGCTTAGCTATTTAGGCCTAATCTATCTATTTGGGTTTCTAATGGTGTTTATATGGTGGAAGTGGTTTAGCTAGCCACTTCCTACCGTAACGAGAGCGCAGAGCACTTTAGGTGCTTCGCAAGTCTCGCCTTAGTAAATTAGTTTAATTACGCGCACTTATGCGAGCCCTAGCGCAATACTCATCTATACTGTAGATGACATCGTTTGAGGAGTTCGCAGCTTGGTGCGTGGCAAAAAACTATTTCCTTCCACCCTTTTATTATGGGGTAAGCGTATCATGCTGCTTTCGCTTGTGAGTGCGGCAATGTGGGGCTGTTCAAAAGAACCGCAGCAAACTATCCACTGGCACAATGCTTACGACATTGAGCGCGAACTTCATCTTTTAGGGCAGCAAGAAGACCCTCGAGAAATCTACAAAAGGCTTCAAGGTATTAAGCAACAAGCTTCGCTACAGCTTTCTCAAATGCGTGAAGCAGGTAATCAGGACCCGTTATTTAGGGAATGGTTGGAGTCGCTACGCATTAGCTTATCGTTAGCCCCCTTGTACGGCGATACCATTGAAACGTGTAGCGTGTGGCAAGGCGCCATGGAAGACGCTTGGGGAGTGGGAATAGTGCAGTTTAATGAACGAGCCAAACTCGTGTGGCGGGTAATGGTGGCTACCTGCAACGCACGAGTTCGCTCGGTATAGTACTAGGTTTTACTTAGTATAAACGGGGCGAGCCGCTGTTAGCGTTGCCACTTTATCTATCACTTGCTGTACTACTGCATTGTCTTCTGGCGCTGTTAACACATCACAAATCCAATGGGCTAATTGAGCACAGTCTTCTTCACTAAAATTGCGTGAAGTGACCGCAGGTGTGCCAATTCGAATACCACTTGTAACGAATGGCGACTGCGGGTCGTTAGGTACTGTGTTCTTATTTACCGTTATATTCACGCTATTTAATATCGCGTCGGCTTCTTTCCCCGTCATTCCTTTGCTTACAAGACTTAGCAGGAACATGTGGTTGTCGGTTCCATTAGATACTACGTCGAAGCCACGCTTCATAAACACATCAGCCATAGCTTGTGCATTAATAACTACCTGCTTTTGATAAGCGCGGAACTCTGCTGTCATGGCTTCTTTAAGCGCTACCGCTTTTGCGGCAATAACGTGCATAAGTGGTCCACCCTGAATACCAGGGAAAATTAATGAATTGAATTTCTTTTCAAGCTCGGGGTTTGACTTACACATAATAAGCCCGCCACGAGGACCACGTAGTGTTTTATGGGTGGTAGTAGTAACCACGTGAGCCGCGTTAATTGGCGAGGGATAAACACCGGCCGCAACAAGGCCTGCAACATGTGCCATATCTACGAGTAAATACGCGCCTACACTATCAGCGATGTCTCTAAACTTCTGCCAGTCGACCACGCGAGAGTAAGCGGAAAAGCCCGCTACAATCATTTTTGGTTTGTGCTCTTTTGCCAAGGCTTCTACTTGGTCATAGTCAATTTCACCAGTTTCTGTGTTCAAGCCATACTGAATCGCGTTGTATAGTTTTCCCGAGAAGTTAGGCTTTGCACCGTGTGTCAGGTGCCCACCGTGATCAAGGCTCAACCCAAGAATGGTATCGCCAGGGTTTAATAGCGCCATATAAACTGCAGTATTCGCTTGAGAGCCAGAGTGAGGCTGCACATTCACATAGTCAGCTTCAAACAATGCTTTAGCTCTGTCGATAGCAAGCTGTTCTACTTTGTCCACCGCCTCGCAACCACCGTAATAGCGCTTGCCCGGATAGCCTTCTGCATACTTATTAGTTAGCTGACTGCCTTGCGCCTGCATAACAGCTTTGCTGGTGTAGTTCTCCGATGCAATCAGTTCAATGTGATGTTCTTGGCGTTCGTTTTCTTGCGCAATAAATGCTGCGATATCTGGGTCTTGTTCGTGAAGGTGCTGGTTAAGTGGGTTCATGCTGGCTCCTAAATGTCATTATTTTGTATCTGATACTAGGAGTGTAAAAAGAATAAATAAAATTAATAAAAAATATGGCATTATAATTTTATTAAATGGAATTGTGAGCAAGTTTGGCATCAGTAAGGCAAAACAGCAGGCAAAGCTAATAGAGAGGTGTACAGCAAAGTAATGAAAAACTTATCGATAGATTTTCTGCGTTCGTTCGTGCTTATTGCACAGACGGGTAGCTACACACAATGTGCGGAGCAGCTTCAGCGCACACAGCCTGCCATTAGCTTACAGATAAAAAAACTAGAAGAAATGATTGGGGAAAAGCTATTTTCCCGCGACAAAAACCGCTTGGCACTGACTGGCGCTGGTAGTCGCTTATTGTCGTATGGTGAAAAGATAGTGGCTCTTAACGATCAGGCTATGGCCGAATTCGGCAAGCCGCAGGTTACGGGAAATATTCGGTTAGGCATTCCCAGCGAATTTAGCACAACGCTTATGCCTAAAATTATTCGACGGTTCACGCAAACCTATCCGGAAATATCGCTAGAGGTGCATTGTGCGCTAAGTAAAGACTTACTTAGTGAGCCGCTTAAAAGTCAGTTCGATTTAATTCTTTCGCTACAAGAAACACCAGATCCTCAGCAAGACGGCTACATCATTTCAGATCAATTGGTATGGGTGGGGAGTCAGCGCTTTGTAAATAGCGTGCCTGCTAAACTGCCTATTATTGCTGCACCGTCGCCGTGTATTTACCGCAAGCGAGCAACCAATCTGTTATCGGCTATCAAAAAACCGTGGCAGGTGGTGTATACCATTGCTGACTTAAACGGCATACAAACGGCCATTAACGAAGGGTTGGGTATAACCGTTCTTGCAAAAAGTTCGGTGCCGCCTGGTCTACACGTTCTATCTAATTCAGAAAGTTTACCCGAGCTTGGGCATGTGGGTGTTTGTTTAGTTAATCCTCAGAAGGTGTCATCGAAAGCGATTAGCTTGCTCACTGAAACCATCACCAACGAAGTCGCAAATTTTTAAGAGGAGATAGCAGGGGATAGCTAGCGCGCCTGCCGAACAACAAAAAGGCAAGCGCGTTGAAAGGAGAAAAGGCTTTAAAATAAGGTGCCGTTTATGCTTTTTTAACAAACTGTGCAGTTAGCATCATTTCACCCGCGCCATCTACTTTACAGTCTAGCTGGTGGTCTTTGGCATCTTTTACGTGTCGGATAACGGCTTTGGTGCCAATTTTAAGTACCAACGAACTGCCTTTTACCTTCAAATCTTTTGCTAGCGTAATTTTGTCGCCGGCGACTAACGGTGTTCCGTTGAAGTCTTTTGCTGAGACTTCCTCTTCTACCTCGTTCGGGTTCCACTCGTGTCCACATTCAGGGCAAATAAGTAGAGGCTGATCTTCGTATACATATTCTGATTGGCAATGCGGGCAAGGAGGTAACGACATGTGGAATTCTCTTAAAGTACTAAATTAAAGCGCTCGGGTCATAAAGTGGCTGTTGGGATCGATTGAGTAACTGCCAAATGGACCGCAATCAACAAAGCCAAACTTTTTGTATAGGGTTCTGGCCGCTAAAAAGTAGTCTTGCGTTCCCGTTTCTAAACTTACCGAACTGAACCCCTTCATTTTCGCATGTTCTAGGGCAAAAAGTAATAACTGAGACGCTACCCCGCAACCTCTGAACGGTTTGGCGGTGTGCATAGATTTTAGCTCGGCGCTATGTGTATCAAGGGTTTTAATAGCGATGCAGCCCGCAAGCTGTTGCTGCTTCCAGCCACTAAAAAAAGTAATGTTCGAAGCTTTTAGTGCTTCAACATCTAATGCATGTACGCTCTCAGGTGGCGATGTAGCATACATTTCATACAAATGCTCTTCTAAAAGCGCTAGAACTTCTCCTCCGGTGAGATCATCAATAATAATCTTCATGTGCTTTGGCCTTTAGGTATATTCTGAGTAGACGGCGGTACAAGCCTGTTTGCTACGTGCTTAAGGGTTTAGTCATGTTAAAAAAGCGGTCGTCTTCACTTTTAATGACAAATCCCACTTTTTTATAAAGCGAAACTGCAGGGCTAACTTTGAAAACTCGTAGTTCAAGCGAGTTAATATTGGCCCCTAACGCAAGTCTTTCTGCTTCTTCAATGGCAGCACTACCTATGCCTTTGTTTTGGGCGCTGGGTATGACCTGAAGGTCGCGCAATATACAGGTGTTACCGTCGTATTGAAGGCGCATAACCCCCACCGTTTCGCTGTCTACTTGAATGTCGTAATTAATGAGCTCTGCGGTAACTCCAAGTACTTTGTCGGCGTCCCAATCAGGCGCAAACTGAGCGTAATAATCGCGCATGTTATTAAAGGTAAACTCAGCAGCCCTTGGTAGGTTCGTACTTGGAATAAAGGTAATCTTCATCGCGTTTTCTTCGTTATTTATTGCAAGCAAGACTTTTATCCATGACTTCTTGGTGCGAACATAATTATCGCCATACCAATCATAGCGACAAAGGTGCCCACCAAGTCCCATAACGTTGGCTTCACTCCATCAACAAGCCAAAGCCACATAATAGCCATGAAAATGTAAACACCACCGTAAGCCGCGTATACGCGCCCGGCAGCGGTCGGGTGAAGTGATAACAGCCAAGCAAAAAGCGCGAGCGATATAGCCGCTGGTACTAACAACCATATGGACTTATCTTCTTTCAACCATAAGTAGGGCAGATAGCACCCAACAATTTCAGCAAGTGCAGTAATTACAAACAAACCAATGGTTTTTAATTCCAACGGGTAGACCTCTTTTGAAATACTGCTGGTAAGCAAATAATACCTTTTGAAAAGGGCATTAAAGTGCTACTCGCACGCCATGCTGGCTTGTTGCTTACACAGTTGATGGGCTTCTTCTTCAGAGCTTGCGCCCAAACAAAAATCCAATCGAATCAGCTTTTCTTCGCTCGCAGCCGACTTTCCTTCTGCCAGCGTCCAGTCCCATTCCTCTATGACTCTAGCAGCAGGTTTTTCGATAACCCTTTTAGGTACCGAATTAACTAATGTAATGCTCTTAGTGGTACCTTCAGCATCAACGTTAACTTTAAAAATGCCGCACCCAGCAATGCCTTTTTGTGCTAGTTTCATTGGATAGCGAGGCACAACCTGATTTTCTCTTTGCCACGTACTTTCTGCTTGAGTGGGTGTTAAGTGCGTAAGCTCTACCGTGCCATAAATGGTATCGGCAAAGGAGCCGGCAGACAGTAAGCAGAGTGAAAATAGCGACGCTTTATAAAACATATAACTTTCCTTGTGTTGTTTGACATATTTCCTAGATTCTACGCTAACACGATTTCTGCATTAGGTAGATACCACTTAACGCATTGTATGAAATAAAAGGAAAAAACATTCTGAATACATAATTTCCATTATAAAAGAGAGGTAAAACCGAAGCTGGCGAGTCACTTGCCTTTAATACCCCGCCGTTGTTCTGCTTTACGGCTTAGTTCGCGAGCCATAGCTTGGGATATAGGGTAGCTTGGTAAAATCATCCACAGAATAATGTAGGCGAGAACTGGAATTCCAAAGAAACAACTGGTAATTAGAAATGCTAAACGAAGGCCATTTTTTCGCAGACCGTAGTATTCAGCGATGCCTGAGCAAACGCCAGCAATAACTCCTTTACTACTGCGCGTAAGAATACTTGTTTTATTTTGCATACCAGTTTCTTTGACTTAACTGTAAATTTTCTAATCCTTCATAACAAGGCGAGCACCAGGATGCGAAAAAGTAAGCAACAACATTTTCACCTTCAAGGCTTTGAAAGGTGATGGGCAGTTTATCTATAGTATAAAACGTGTGCTCTTGAACAGGCTTTCCTATGAATGCCCTAGATGCTGCGACTTTCTCTTCATATGTCTGACTCCACGAACCGCTTGAGAAAATCAGAAATAGAAATATCGAAACCTTCTTCACAATGACCTCCTAATTGTCAAAGAATATAGCAACTCAAATAAGTAGAAGTAATACATGGGTTAATATTAACTGCACTGTAGCACCACCCAAGCAGCAGAGAAGTCACGTTTTCTAGCGTCACTTTCTCTAACCCAGAAATAAAGCATACCCATATCCCCCCACATAACTTCGATATCATCATCAGAGTCAAATTGGAAAATCATTCGCCAATCGTTTTCCTGCCTTCGAAGCTGTTTGGCTTTTTCTGAATTGTATCCTTCTGAACCGCCACAATTTACTCCACTACTCACAAGGTGACATTCTTCTTCCATATCGTCATTTTGTACTGGTGTAGGAAAGCCCCCAACTTGATGGCGAGGTTCTACTCCGTACTGTTCATCGATAAAGTCGTAGTATTCATCATCCTCGTCTTCAGATAAGCCAATTTCTTCAAAGCTAATTCTTTGCGCATCTGGATAGCTAGTAAAACTTTTTGCTTTCAAATATTTAATTGAAGGGGCTACATGTTCGTCACTGAGATCTCCGGGCAGTTCATGAGAGTACAGATCTCCAGAACCATTCTCATAAATTACAGCCCAACCACCCTTATCATTTGGGTCAAACCCCCAAGGCCACTCTTCAAAATCATAAAAGAATAATAATCGGCCACTGTCAGGTAACCATTCGATACTTTGATTTACGTTAATTTCTTCCAAGTCTAGCTGAGCAATGAACCCAAGTGGTTTATTATTTTTACGAGGCCAGTCGAAAGGTGAACGTACTACTGGCTTTCCACCAAGAAAACTAACTACTTCTGTCTCTGCGGGAATAAGCCTAAGGCACTTTTCACCGAGGCTTAGTATTTTTTCATTCATTATTGTTCAATTCCTTTGATGGTGAGGCTAACACCCTGCTTATGGGAAAAATACGTAGGCTAGAATATCAAGCAAAGGGTAGGGAGCCTACGTGCTTTTGTCCAAAGTAGCCTAGCGAGTGCGTTTATTTGGGTGCTAGGTGCGTGCCTCTATGACCTCGATTTCGGTTCGTTACCGTGAAAATCTATGTAGAGCTTTTTTAAGTTGTTTGGAACGAGTGGCCAACCAGCTTTTATCCCTGCAGGTGTTGCATTCCAAAACAAGTGTTCGACGTAATATTTGTCGATGTACTCAAATTCAATTGAAGTTGCCGAGTCTAATTTTTGGCTCATGTATGATAAATGTCTTTCAGCTTCCGCTAGTCTATTCTCGTTCAACGCAAAAGTTGTTGAGTTTGCAAACTCTTCCATTCGAAAGGTTAGCGCCCAACTCTCGTGTTTTTCCATTAAAGGTACAGTATCCGGAAAACGAGACTGTATGTCTTTAATGAATCTTTTTATTTCGGCTTTTGCCATAAAGTTCCTTGTAGTACCTAACGCTAAGCTAACGAGCAGCAACGTAGCGGTATCATAGCCTAGCGCCGCTGGGTTTCTGCTCCAATGAACGGCGTGAACGTGTTAAGCGCCTTTCTTCTATTCACAGGAGAAAATAGCACTATCTTCTCCTGTGAGTAGAATATCCCATGCAGGGACACAAATACGTAAGCTAAAATACAAAGCGAAGTTACGGGAACGTACGTGCTTGTATCCCGCTGGCTTGGTTTGTTGTGTAGCGTTCTATCCTTGAGTGTATTTTTGTTCGCAAGAGACAACGGCAGCGCATAACCCGCTAATAACTAAAAAGCAAATAGTAGCGGAAAATGTGCCCATGCTAACAAGTAAACAAGTTTCTCTGACTCTAGGATCGACAGCGAAAGCTGCGCCCCATAGTAGAACAGTAAAAAAAGAGAATATATAGGCGAAAATACCAAGAGCTCTAGCTGCGAACAAAAGAGTTGGTAGGTTTACAGTTTGTATCGTTTGATAAGGGTAGAGTTTCATAAAAAGTCCTCTAAAATGATTCAACACTTCATAGCTCTTCAATGACGGGCGCAGGCTCGTGGGACATAATGGCGAACATGCCTGCGTGTTTTTGTCCCAGTATGCTCCGCTTGGGTCCACAGCGGCTTGTTATGCCTTACGCCAAAGTTATGCAAGGCCTCTAATTATGTCCAGTTTGTTGTCCGGAGCATCTGGAGACATAAAGTTAGGAATGGTTAGATTGTTTCTTTTAGGGCGCCCTAAAAATTGAACTGGCCATTCAGTTATTCTTTCTTCTTTTATGTGTTCATATTGGCCGGTGATTGGTTCGCTTATGTACTCGCGTTGAAGAACTAGAGCCATTGGTCTTTCTGCACCTAGAATATCGTTGCTACATTCCAATGCTTCTTCAAAAGTGGCGAAAGCATAGTAATAGTCGCTTCCACCTTCGAGGTCTGGCGCGCCATCGTGAGGATGACACCATACCCTATATTCGAGAACTTCATCCCAAACATACCCACCTCCGGACTTGGCAACTGCGGGATAGTTTCCAACTTGTTCTGGGTCGAGTACTTCTGGATAAATCTTCATAATCTTCCTTGAGCATAACTTTTAAATAAGGGGCGATAGCACGTAGGGCATAATACCGAAGCGGCCCCGCGAGTTAGCGTCCTAGCGAACGAGGTGTGTGAGTTTATTGGCTTGATAATCATTGAGCCTCCTCCCTATCAGCATAAACAGAGTTTATCCTAATAGGCGACCAAACCAAGGGAGAAAACTCAATGAACTTTTATACTAATACACAT
>NZ_VTYM01000017.1:0-135565 GCF_013113925.1 Alteromonas sp. 07-89-2
TTGAATGTTCTCGATTTAGAACCACTAAACCGTCAAACATTCGCCTTGTCTAGATGGCACACAGACCGCTGCAAAAATGTACAACAAAGGTCAACAGGCCCTAGCAAGGCGAGGAGTGGAAGATAGTCGCGTTAGCTTCTGGCGATTAATGCGAGAAGCTAATGTGATTTTACGATTTCATGACTGCAATAGTTTGCTTAATCAAACTGTCTAATTCTGTGATGTCTTGAACGATTTCGCTTAAATCGTCTTGCTTGGCTTTGTTTTCAATAGACGATGCCTTTTCCCGAATGGCATCGGCACCTACATCGCCCGACACACCTTTCATAGCATGAATGTTGAATCTAACGGCTTCAACATCTAATGCGGTCGCTGCACTTTGAAGTGCTTGTTGTTTTTGTTCTATTTGCGCGAGGAACATTTCAACAATACGGTTCAATAACCCCTCATTTCCACCCAACCTGCTTATTGCAGCATCGCGGTTCCATAATTGTTCTCGAGTGGGCGTATCGTTTGGGTTAGATGTGTCCATATGTGCCACCGTAATTGAAGCGTTAAGCCAGTGTACAATAAATGTTCTAAACAAAAAACAGCAAGTTCAGCCGCTTAGCATACAACGGTTCATAAACCGGCAAAACCTAGACGAAAGACTAATATTTTTTTACGTATCTCAGGCGATGAAACTTTTGTTAACCCGGTGCTATGTCTTATAGCGCTACGCTGGCCCGCGTGGGTGGCGATGAGTTTGCCTGCTTACTTACTGAAATTGGTTCGGGTTACAGTGCAGACAGTATTGCTATGGCGTTTTTAAAGGCGGGTAGAGAGCCCATTAATATAGACTATAAGGCCCATCAACTTAGCTGCGCTCAAAGCTCTTGGGTGTCACTTAGGGCAGGGTTATTTTATGTGTCGTCCCATGGCGATGGCGGATTTTTTCACAAAGTTCATCGATGATTGCCAAGTTGCGTAAGGTTCACTGGACGCTGAGTAGAGTGCTAATCGATAGTCTCTTCTTTATAACCTTGTCGTTCAAACCATACTTACTTAGAAGCAAACTAGCTGACTTTTCGATACAAATTTGGATGTAAGGTGGTAGACTTGCGTAAAACGTTGTTATTACTTTGATATTGTAAAAGCAGAAACAACGCAAGCGAGAATGGTCACCTTGATGTAGTAACAATAAATGTACCCGATGAATCAAAAAGAAATAAAACCCTACGCAGAGTGTAACGTACTTATTGTGGACGATGAGCCGATGAGTCGTATGCTGCTTGAATCCATTCTAGAGTCGGTGTTTACCTGTGCTACAGTCGAGTCGGGAGAAGAAGCCATATCTTACTGCGAGGCAAGCCTTCCTGACCTAGTCCTGCTTGACATGAACATGCCAGATATTGATGGTTTAGATGTTTGCACAGCCTTGAAGGCCTCGCCTGAAACGAATCATATCCCTGTGATTTTCGTTACATCTACAATGGATATTGAGAGTGAAAATGCGTGCTGGGAAGTAGGGGCGTCAGACTTTGTCATGAAACCGGTTAACGCTTCTACGTTAACGCATCGCATCAAAACACATCTGCAAAATAAGCTTCGCACCGAATTCCTTGAAATTATGACATTTCACGATCAGCTAACGGGCTTGTACAATCGAATGTATTTAACCAAGGAAATTCCGTTACTCATTAAGCAAGTTGCGAGAGACAAAGGTACAGTTGGAGCAATAATGATCGATATCGATTACTTTAAGCTTTTCAACGATACGTACGGGCATCTTGAAGGCGATATTTGCCTTCAAAAAGTGGCACAAATCATATCGGATACGGTAAAACGGCCGAAAGATGCCGTTATTCGCTTTGGCGGCGAAGAGTTTTTAGTCGTTCTCCCCTATATCGACCATCAGGGCACAAAGTTAGTTGCACATCAGCTTGTTGAGGCTGTTGCCGATGCAAGAATTCCACATGGTAAAGGGATAGAAAACCGCGTATCAATAAGTGCAGGCTTTGCAGTTTGGAAAGCTACGGATGTGGTTGAAGACGATGTAGCGGCGCTTATAGAAGACGCTGACGTTTCACTATTTGAAGCAAAAGAACTAGGGCGAAACCAAGCCAAAGGCTGAGGCCACCGTCCAATATCCCGTCATAAAAATAGAATTTCTAGCCTATTGTTTAATATCTCGTATTCAAATTCCAAGCTATCATTATAAATGCGGGGGGCCGCTGTGCATGAATTGAGCAAGGCGGCAAGAATTTTGTGGTCTTTACGCTTGGGTAGCGAACCATGGTTTATTTTGACGAACAATCGAGTTTGAATGTGAAACTGGAACACCAGTTGAAGGCATCGCTAACCAGTTTGGTGCAGCGAGGCTGCGATTCGTTTGGCGTGTTTCAAGGTTTACTTTTACAGCTGGACGAAGAGACAATTAATGTATTGGTTAAAGCTTCGTCGGCGTATGCACCCAACTTTAAGTCGGTCCCTTCTTTCTCTACCTGTGTACCTGTAGACAACTGTTTCCCTGTGAACAGCGCTAAGTGTTCTACTGCATTTAAACAATGGTTTTCTACTTATTTTAATGCCGAAAAATACATCCGAGGCCGTGTTCATACCCTAGATGGAAACCAAGTGTGCTTGGTCTTTATTAATGCGTGCCCGGAACAGCCGGTTAACCTCGACAAGCTGTCGCTGTTAGACGATTGCCTGAGCGTGATATTGGATAAGTTTCATCTCGAAAAAGCAGAGACCAATCAAAACACGTTGTACGAAAAGTTACAAAGTGTAGCGAACATAGGCACATGGGAAGTTGATTTGACCACTAATGCACTTAGCTGGTCTTCACAAACTCGGCGTATTCACGAAGTCTCAGAGGACTTTGAACCCACATTAGAAACAGCTATCAACTTCTATAAAGAGGGGTTTGATAGGGATGAGATTAACCGCATTGTCTCCCACGCGGTGGCTACGGGTGAACCGTGGAGTGCAACGCTTGAACTTGTCTCCGCCAAAGGTAATTCGGTTTGGATAGAAACCCACGGCATGGCTGAGATGAAGCACGGAAAGTGTGTTCGTTTGTTTGGAACTTGCCAAAACGTTAACAAGTCGGTGCAACTTAGACTCGAATTGGAAGAGAGAAGAAGAGAAGCCGAAGCTGCGTCTAAAGAACGTGGCATATTGTTATCTCGTATAAGCCACGAGTTAAAGACGCCGCTCAATGGCATAACCGGCATGTTGCAGGCGATTAAGTTCGAAAATAAAGAAAATGTACGAATGCGCAAAGCGGATGTGGCGCTTCATAGCGCAGACCGTTTATTGTCTCTTATAAACGATGTTTTGGATTACACCTCCATCATTAACGGCGAATTCTCACTAAAATATAGCGACTTTTGTGCACGTTCGTTAATTGAAGATATCCTGGATGTATTTAAAACAAAATGCGTAGAGAAAGGCGTAAGGCTTTACGCAGTGCTGTCTTTTGACGAAAACACTTATGTTCACGGAGATGCCGCCCGAATCAGTCAAGTCATTACAAATTTACTATCGAACGCGGTTAAATTTACGCCGAAAGGGTATATTTCGGTGCAAGTTACGTTAAAGCATCAAGGCGATGTGCCTATCTTACTTGCGTCAATTGAAGACACTGGGGTGGGCATGAGTGATGAAATATTGTCACGTATTTTTAGACCATTTCAAAACGATACCGCCAGTGCCTCTGAAGAGTTAAATGGAAACGGTTTAGGGTTGTCTATCGTCAATCAACTTGTTGGCAAAATGGATGGCGAGCTTGAAGTGCGGTCAAGCGCAGGGAAAGGCTCCTGTTTCGATATTGCTATACCTGTAGAAATGGCAGTTTTAAATAAAGAAAAGCAGAGTGACGTTGTCCTCTCTTCAGACCTGCTTAGCATTCCTCTTAACGTTTTGGTTGTTGATGACAACGATATAAACCGTTTCGTGCTCGCATCCATGCTAGAGAAGTTTAATTACCTTCCAGATGAAGCCGAAAATGGCGAAGTGGCCGTTCAAATGGCCCGAGCTAAAAAATACGACATTATATTTATGGATTGCGCTATGCCAGTGCTCGATGGGGTAAGTGCGACTAAGATTATTGTTCAAGAAAACTTATTGCCTAAGCACGGCCGCATTGTGGCTGTAACGGCAAATACTACACCTGAAGATAAGACTGATTGTAGCAATGCGGGCATGGCCGATTTTCTTGCCAAGCCCGTGGTACAAAATGACGTTACCCTTCAGGTGCGCCATGCACTAAAGGCCAAATCAGTGACAGCGTAGAGGTTAATGTGTGTTTATTCCGCTGAAGGGGGCGTATCTTTTACGGTTTCCCAATGCGTTACAATATAGTCTGTAACCTGCGAGCCGACATTATAGGCGGCTTCTATAGCGGCTCCCATTGCTGCATATCCATCGCCAGAACTCTCTAACTTTAAGTTCTCCGCAGCGCTCAACGATGGTGGCTGCATGGTAAAATTGCTCGCTGTTCTAAGAATAAGTAAGCGGTCTTTGTTGACTACCCCTGCATTGTCCAAGTAGCTCAAGCTTTGAAGTGTTGCTGAGTCTTCCATGCCCGAGGTAACAAAATTTCCTTTGCCCTGCGTCCAGTATGCTACCCAATCGTTTGCCCACGCATTTAGTTTTTCGCCATGCCAAAAGGTAGAAGCAGATAAATGCGCACCCATCGACACATTTGGAAGTGCTTTAGCACTAGCTGAGTTGGTGTACTTTGCTCTCAGTGCATCCATCGCTTCGTTGTTTAAAAGCTTGGTGTCTTTTGTCAACGAATAGGCCCACTTTGCTAACGGTAAGTTCAGCGCGTACACCTCGCCATTTGGGCTGTTGTTTACGTCTACAGCGTCAGCGTTTTCAAAGGGCGCATGAGTGAAGAGGGGGAAATAACCCGTACTCCACTGAGACGGAATTTCTCTAGCGTCAATTTGATGTGCTAGGTCGCCATCGACTACATAATCGGTCCAAATTGCACTTCCAATGGTGTTATCCGCTGGGTCGACTCCCGCGATCCCAGCGACCAACCAATAGGCTTGGGATAAATCAAAGCGAGGATCAAGACCTAGTGCCATTATTGCTGCTGAAGCGCGCGCAATGCCCATTCCCGTAACCATACCGATTACACCTGTATCAGGATTGGCGTAAATATCGTGAAAGCCATGAGGCAAAGGGTATTGGGTTGTGAGTTTCTGGCGAGCCTTCCACAATTGAAATTCACCAGGCGCGTCGCCTTCGTCGTTGCCAATTTCGAACATACTTACTACAACAACCTTCACTTTCATTGGCGGATTAGCGTCATTGGCTTTAACATTGGCAGAATAACTACTGCTACAGAAACCCAAAAAGATAGCCAAAATAAGCAAAGCGTTGAAAAAGGCAGACCGTTTTTGTTTAAGCAGTGGATAAAAAGAAAGATGCATTTAGTACTCCTAAAAAAGAGCCCAGCATAATCAAACTGGGCTTCTTATCGAAAAAACTTACAGGCCTGAGAGCGTGTGTCGAACGTTCAATCTACACATGAAGCACGACCACGCTCAAAGAGTATGCGAACTTAGAATGAGTAAGTAAATTTAGCATTCCAGTGACGCGGTAGTTCAGGTAGTACAATTTGACTACCAAATAGATCAGGGAAGTTAGAGCGGAAATAACGCTCGTCAGTTAAGTTTTTAACGGTTAAGTTCAACGACCAATCTTCTGCCTGATATGACAAGCCAGCATTGACTAACGTGTAGGCTGGAAGTGTCACTGCAGCTGAGTAGCCAGACGCGACCTCATCCACATCCACAATACTCACGTTGGCAGCATAACCATTTTGGAAGTCATAGGTTGCTGTCAGCGTGTAAATATTTTCAGGAATACCGGCCTTTCGACCGTCAGAGTTTGTTTCTCCTTCACCAACAAGGTTAAGACCTACTACGTTCCCGCCAAAAATTAACGAAGGATCATCAAGAGCAACTAAATCGTCAGCACCTAAGAATCCAAATTGGTTTCCATTGGCAAGTGCAGTTAAGTTAATAACTTCTATATTTGTATAGCCAGCAGAAACAACAAGGTTCTCATTGACTACCCAACGAAGTTCAAATTCGGTGCCTTCGTTATTGGTTGTGTTGTTGGTAACCGTATTCTGAGTATTGAAGTCGGTACGCTCTTGCTCAAAGAATGAAAGGGCAAAATAGAGTGTATCGTCAACGAGAGAACCTTTAATACCGTATTCCATCAGCTCAGACGTGTCGAATGCACCACCACCACCAGGTTGATTGAGTTGGCCAACACCAATCTCGGCGCCCTGGCCTGCAACAAGGGTAGCTTGCTCTGCTGCAGTGATATAAGGAATAAGGCCAAATTCAAATTCATATGAAATACTAGCGTTCCAAGACCATCCATCTACGGTTTCTTCAGCATAAACTGGTGTTTCATCTCCAGTAGCACCCAGAAGTAAATCCGTGCGCGATGTGCTTTCAATATCAATAGTGTCGTATCGTAAACCTAGTACTAAGTTTAAACCCCAGTCCCAAGTTAAATCGGTCATTGCAGCAATGCCTAAGTCTAAGTAATTACCTACGTCATAGTTGTCGTAGTTTTTACCCGAGCGGGTAGACAAAAGGCGGCGATCGAGCGCTGAAGACGGCATGGTTAGGTCGCGACGATTAAAGAACTCGTAAGTGAAGTCATCGCCGTGCTCAAAGTCGGTATAGCGCACAGATGGAGAAAATTGAAATTGCGCTAATAGTCCGTCGTTCTCATATTCTGTCGCAAAAATTAGTTTGTCTTCTATAACCCAGCTGTCATGGAATTGTGAGAAGCCATAAGCATTTTCGTTTATGTTGTCGTATGCATCATAGAAAAGCTGGTTGCGAATTTCCCAATTATCCGTGTAGTAAATGGTGTCGAAGTAGAGCGTTATGGCTTCGTTACCAAGTTGGTCATCAGGTGCTACCAAAGTTTGGCTACCACTTAAGGTCGTAGTACCTGGGTTTTGTAATGCCATTAGAGGATCGAAAAAGTCGCCTGTAACCGAATCTAATGGGACAGCTGGCGTGAAAATAAACGGTGAAATCAAGTCGGCGACTTCAGCATATTCTTCGTGACTGATTTGACCGTCGCCGTCCGTATCTAATGGTTGAGCCGTACCTGTAATATAGGTTCCGTCGTCAACTAACTCCTGAGTTAATCGGTTCCAGCCGGCCACTTGGTTACCATCGTAGTCGTGGTACATACCACCAAATTCGAAACGAAGGTTATCGGTAATATCGATATTAAATGATGCTTGAAGTACGGTTTGATCAGTCTGGGTATTGTCGTAGTAACTGTCAGAGTTTTCTAGCTCACCGTATATGTAATAGCCCATTTCTTTACCGGCAACACTAGTCGGTCCGCCAACTTCTGCGGTTAAAATGCTCTTGTTCCACGACCCCGTTGTGTAAGACAACGCGCCTGTTGGTGCATCTAAATACTGCCCCGATGACGCACGGGCAGACTTGGGACTAAAGTTCAGATAACCACCAATTTTTGATGGGCCGTAAATAGGTGATGCCGGACCACGAACGATGTCGATTCGGCTGGACGCGCCAATAGGCGTAGGGTAGTTACCTGGGTTGTCTAAGCGCTTAACACCGCGGAAGTAAGTTTCCCCGGGCGTGCCCCGCACATCCAGAGAGCCTGCAACACCGAAGAACGACTGTGTGAATGTACCTGGTGCGAACGCGACGAGTTCATCAATGTCTGAAACGTTGAAGCGCTCCATTTGCTCTTGAGAAATCGTGGACGCTGAGCGAGGCGTTTCGAGAATAGATTTGCCAAAGCCAAAAACTGACTCAACGTCTTGGCCAGGAAGGCTCCCAAGGGATCCTGTTACCTGAATTTTTTCAACATCTTTTTCTTTAACCTCTGTCTCTTCTTGAGCAAAAGCTTGCGACGATAGCGCGACCGCGGTAGTCATTGCAAAAGCTTTTGCTAGAGGAGATAAATT
The DNA here is from genome assembly GCF_013113925.1 of Alteromonas sp. 07-89-2. NCBI lineage: Bacteria > Pseudomonadati > Pseudomonadota > Gammaproteobacteria > Alteromonadales > Alteromonadaceae > Alteromonas > Alteromonas sp. 07-89-2. Next base: position 7,979 of record NZ_VTYM01000017.1, read on the forward strand.
GAATGTAGTGTTTTTCATGGTTTCCTCGTTATTTTTAGTTGCCCCTTTTTAGGGCTCTTTTCACGCATTTTTATATGCGTTTTGTTATTGGCAAGAGAGTTAGCAGGATGAGTGCCAACTACTTGTCCAGTTGGTCAACTTTTAACCTTCTCTTAAGTTGCTGAATTATAGGGATAAAAATATATAATGTTGTTCTTATATTGTTATTTTTATGTAAATAAACTCAATCGCATAAATGCATGCACTTATAAGGTGATTTTTAGCGAGCTTTTGCACTAAAAAGAGCAGAGGTTACGCCCGGTTGCCCGTCTATACTTAAAATGGATGTCGAGTGAGCTGAGTGCTTAACAACCTCATGGTTTACAACGGCTTTTTCATTGAGTGCTTTCGGCGCCCTACGGTTACCTTCTGGCTTTGGGTTGTGAATAAGCTCGTAAGCAGGGGTGTCCTGAGCAACGCCAGTGCTGCTTTCAATTTTTTGTGCACTAGCGTGTGGGGAAGCAAGGGGCTTTTTTCCAGGTAAGGTTAAATCAAGGATGACGGCGGTAAGGCCGGCCGAGGTTACTGGGGAAAGTAAGATATTTTCAAGCCATGAAGGCAATTCAGAAAGGGCTTCTGGTACCATCATTACACCAATCGCCATACCTAGCGCACACGCTGTCACCAAACTACTGCGCCTATCAAGCGCGTAGCTGGCTAATAGCTTTAAACCGCCCACGGCCACCATGGCAAACATAACCAGAGTAGCACCGCCAAGAACTGGCTTGGGAATAGCCTGCAGCACACCACCTACAATGGGGAAGAACCCAATAGCAACGAATAGCGCTGCAACAAAAAAGCCGACCTTACGGCTGGCGATGCCGGTTAATTGGATAACCCCGTTATTCTGGCCAAATGTAGTATTTGGAAAGGTGTTGAACATGCCAGCAAGTAACGAATTAACGCCGTCGCCCAAAATCCCGCCTTTCACTCTTGCAAGATAAATCGGACCGCTCACAGGCTGCTTGCAGAAAAGACTATTTGCGGTTAAGTCGCCGGCCGTTTCTATTGCACTAAACAAATAGATGAGCGCGATAGGTAAAAAGAGAGTGATATCAAATGCAATGCCAAAGGCAAAAGGGGTGGGGATCGCTACGACGGAAAGCGAAGCAAGGCCGCTGAAATCTAATCCTTTTGTAATGCCAACATAAGTTGCGCCAATCGCCATACCAATAAAGATGGCGCTTAAACGCAGCCAATGATTTGTTGAGGCGTTCAAGAAAACAATGATGAGCAACACGCCTAGGCCGACGGCTAAGTTTTCTGTGCTGGCGAAGTCAGCGGCGTGAAAGCCTCCCGCAAGATCAGTCATGCCTACGTTTATCAAGCTTAGCCCAATAGCAGTTATTACAATTCCTGTAGTTAATGGTGTAATGATACGTTTGAGCTTATGTACAAATAGACTAAACACCACTTCGACCATGGCACCCGCCATAGTTAATCCAAACAACAAAGACAAGACATCTTCGGATGTTCCTCCATCCGCCTTGACCTGATTTCCTGCCAGTATCAATGCGCTAATAAACGCAAAACTGGTACCTTGGATGGCTACCAATCCACTGCCTACCGGGCCTATACGCTTTGTTTGAATTGCCGTGCCTAAGCCGCTTACAAACAAGGCCATACTGATAAGATAAGGCGTATATTCAGTAAGGCGCAGTGTTGATGTAACGATAAGAGTCGGGGTAATGACACCGACAAAGCTTGCAAGTAAATGTTGAAATGCCGCGGTAAGTGAAGGAAGAAATGCCGGACTATCATGTAAATCGTAAAGTAGTTCGCTGTGATTTGAAGACATGGTTATTTCCTTGTTATTTCCTTGTTATTTCCTTCATTGGCGCAGACCGAGGCGGCAAACTCGCAGATGAAATCACTGTAGCGTTCCACGTTGCTGTTAAGAGGATGTACTTTGCTGTTTGCAGAAGGTATTTGGTTAGCGCTTTCCGCTACTAAGGCTAAAAACTGTGTTAGATCTCGGTTTAGCTCAGTAAGTAGTTGCTCTTTTTTCTCGCCTTGTAAAAAGCTGTACTTGATACTGTTTTGACTTAATGTAACTAGCTCACTCCAGCTTAGATTGAACTGGGTAAATGCCAGGTAATATTCATCTGTGAGTGTGGCATCCCACATCCCTCGGTCGTCGGTTGAAAGTGCAGTGGGTACACCGGTTCTCAAAAGTTGAGGAAAGGGATGAGCGCTCAAATCATCAATGTATTCTAACTTTAGGTTTGAAATTAAATTGGTTTCAATCAAATAGCGGTTATGGCGCATGAGCAAATACGTTGAAGGATCTTTTAGCAGATTAATGCCATGGCCTATTCGCTCTGCGCCTAACAATAAGGTGTCGCGAATATTGGTATCTGCATGCTCAGACTCACCTGCATGGAAGGAGAGGCGAATAGCTGGATATTGAGCTCTAAGTCTCGTTATGGGCGCTAAAAAGCGCGTGGGTTGACCTCGGGGATCATCCTCCCTGCCAACCAAATTTATCCCTACATACCATTTTCTATTGGCGTCTACGAATTTGAAGATCCAGTCTAGTTGAGCTTCAATGTTGTCAGTAAAACGAACCAAGGCATATTGAAAACGAACGGTGACACCAGTAGCTTTTGCTGGTTCGCTATCGAGCATGTCTGTAATAACTTTAAGTGCTTCAGCAGGGGGAAAGCGGCTCCCATCTGCGCGATCCATAAACCTAACGTTCATTTGCGTTTCTAAATAGCGCACATTTTCTTGTTGATACAGCTGCATGTTTCTAAGCAGAACCTGCGCTGTAATATAGGGGTTTTGAGTAAGCTCGCTTAAACGCTGCCAGTGAAACTCAAAAAACTCCTCTCGACCTTCTTCTGGCTTATCAAGTTCAACACTATGGATAAACGCTTCTTGCTCTTTGTTACTTAGGGCATTCAGCGCTTTATATTGCTCTTGCTCACATTTCGTTAGTTTAGAGTGGGTAGTGTTAGAAATAGTATGAAACAACGGCGCCGAGTCACACTCGCTATGATTTATCTTAGTGAAGTACTGATAGCCGCCGTTTAGCGCTTGATTAGTTGCTAGCTCATACCACCATTTGCCGTACGCCGAGCCTGATAAGTGATGGTGCAAGTCACCGCCTTTTGGAAACTGTTTAAGTAGTTGATAGGTCTGTGAGTCGGTCAATGACTGTGTATATTGCTTAAACCAACTGTTTGCGTCTTCTTCAGTAGGAAAGGGGCTTGCGGCGGAATAAAGACCAACAAAGGATAAAGACAAAATGAACAGGGTTCGTACAACAAATGACATGAGCAATTTTTCTTAGCAATAGTTGCTCTATGGTTGCAAGATATTGACCAGTTGGTCTGCTTAGTAATGTGTTTTTAAGTTGTTGTTTTAAAGTGTTTTTTATGTGGATTTGGGTCAGGAGCAAATAATTAGGCAATTCGTAAGCCCCATTTTGGTGCCTAAACAAAAAAATGCGCTAAATTAGCGCATTTTTTCAGAGCAGTGCGAACGGTCGTTTTATAGGACTACGCTTTCATCTAACGTCACAAAAATTGAGTGGCGTACTTCATTGTACATTGCGCGGGAACAATGGCCTTCGCCTTCTGTGTCTTCTAGCAATAGTACGTCACCTGCTCCAAACACGTGGCGTTCACCGTTAGACACCGTAAATTCAGCACGCCCTTTAATAATGAAAAGGAGTTGTCGCGCCGGCGCTGGATGCCACTTAAAATCATAATCTGCAGGCGTTTCGCGAAAAATTATTTTATCGGCTCCAAATTTTTCTGAAAGCATGCCGATAGGACCGCCGTCTTTTAGCGCAATCTCCACTTCGCCAAAGTGACTTTTGCCTGCTTCATCGTTGTAAATCCTTGTTATTTTCATTATTAACCCTTCATTGAAACTTTACTGATTTGACCACTACGTATGCTTGAGCTTGCTAATGGTTTTATAAAGCACTGACAAACTGGCGGCCACGTCATCAATGGTAATAGATTCTGCAGGGTGGTGACTTATTCCGCCCTTACAACGTGTGAATAGCATGGCCACAGGGCAAATATCTGCAATGGCCATAGCGTCATGACCTGCACCCGAGGCAAGTACTCTTGGCTTAATTCCGCTTTCTTCTACGCCTCGAACTAGCGCTTCTTTCAGCTGGCTATCGCAATGCACCGCAGGTGCGCTGTGGGTTTGCTCCCGTGTTAGCGTTATTTGTCTTGCATGCGCAATGGCATCAAACTTTTGCAATATTTCTGCCAATACAGAATCTCGCAATTCATCATCTTCGCTTCTGATATCGAGAGAAAAACGTGTGCGACCAGAAATGACGTTAACGCCGTTTGGCGCATTTTCAATTTTACCTACCGTGGCTACAACGCCCGGACGCTGCAAGCTAATGCTCTCTACAGCCAATAGCATCTCTGCACTTGCGCACAGCGCATCTCGTCGCATAGACATTGGCACAGTGCCAGCGTGACCCGCCATGCCTTCTACTGAAAAATTAAAACGTTTTGCACCTGCAATAGCACTGACAACGCCAACAGGCAGATTTTCTTGCTCTAAAACAGGGCCTTGTTCAATGTGAAGCTCTATGTAGCCCAAAATGTCGGTACGGGAAATAGCGGCACTGTTTACTGCATCGAAATTAAGGCCGAAGTTTGCCATGGCTTGCTCTAAGTTCACGCCATTTTCATCTTTTAAATGACGCCATTGCTCTTGCCACTTACCGGTGAGCGCGCGGCTTCCTAAAAGGGTGGTGCCAAATCGCGTGCCTTCTTCATCACAAAAACCCACAATATCGATATGAAAAGGGAACTTGGTTTGCGTGCCGTCAAACATAGCGACCAGCGAAATAGCGGCGACCACGCCGAGCATGCCGTCGTACTTTCCGCCGTTAGGCACAGTGTCGAGGTGGCTACCCAGAATTAATCGCGGTGCGTTGGGCACGCTTGATGTATAGCGCCCCCATATATTGCCAACGGCGTCTTGCCAGGTGGTCATTCCGGCTTCAATCATCCACCCTGAGGCTAGTTGATTTGCAAGTTTGTGTTGTTCGGTCAAATAGCGCCTGTCTAAACAGGCTGGGTCCTGGCTTAAGGTGCCTAATGTTTCGCACCTTGCCATAACTTGCGTAGCTAATTCAGCAAATTCTGCGAATTCACCCATTCGCGACTCCCGCCGCTTTAGCCTTCGCATAAACGCTAAGCGCAGCATCTACCCCTTTACCGGCAGGTAGCACAAACCCTTGCATACGAAGCACAGTTTCAAGGGACTGGAGGGTATGTAACACGGCATCTTCTCTGGCGTTATAGCCCATAGTGCCAATGCGCCAAATTTTTCCTTTTAGCGGACCAAAACTAGTGCCTATTTCAATGTTAAAACGCAGAAGTAAGGTTTCGCGTACCTCTTCGCCATGAACACCTTCGGGAATATGAACACCTACAACGTTGTACATTTTGTGTTTCAGATCGCCAAAGGGCTCAAGTCCCATGGCCTGAATACCGGCTAGCATGGCGTCGCCCGCTACTTTGTGACGAGCAATCACGTTCTGCTGGCCTTCTTCTAAATGCAGGCGCGCGCATTCACGGGCGCAATAGAGCATACTGGCTGCTTCGGTGTGGTGATTTAGTCGTTCCTCGCCCCAATAATCCATGATCATGGGCAAGTCGAAGTAGTTTGAACGAATTTTAGGGCCACGCGCGGCTTCATGGTGAGCATCGCGAATGCCGGCTTCAACGTGGTGACGGTTACGCACGGTTTTAACAAACTTGTCGCTTAGTGTAATAGGAGCACTGCCTGATGGCCCTCCTAAGCACTTTTGCAGGCCAACTGACACCGCATCTAATTTCCAAGCGTCAACGTCTAGCGGATTCCCACCTATTGACGCTGTTGCATCGCAGTAAAACAACACATCGTTTGCTTCACAAATCGCGCCAATTTCTGCAAGCGGTTGCAGCATGGTAGTGGACGTATCCCCTTGAACAATGGCAAGCAGTTTTGGTTTTACGTCTTTTATCGCTTTTTCAATTTGTTCGGGCGTAAACACTTCGCCCCAAGGCACTTCAATGGTGTGAACTTCAGCGTCGGCGCGCTCTGCAATTTCAGCAAGCAAATGCCCAAAACGCCCGAAGATAGGCACGAGGACTTTATCGCCTGGCTCAATTGCCGATACCAATACAGCTTCAATTCCAGCGCGCGACGTACCGTCAACCAAGAAGGTTTGCTGGTTTTTCGTATTGAAAACATCGCGGTAAAGTTGCATTACCTCGTTCATGTAGCCAGTCATTACAGGGTCATATTGACCCACTAACTGGGTAGACATGGCGCTTAACACACGTGGGTAGCAGTTAATTGGGCCCGGGCCCATTAGCAAGCGAGGCGGCGGCGATAGTGGAGCAAACGTTCTGTTAGAGGCTTCTTTAGACATGTGGGCACTCCTAGATAAGGACTTGCGCTAGCATGCGCAAGCCAGTAATGATGAGAACAACGGCGAAGATTTTCTTAAGTAAGCCAGCGTCTAGCTTATTGGCTATGCTTGCACCGACAGGCGCAAATAACACTGTGAGCGGAACGATGCAGACAAACCCCAGCAAGTTTACATAGCCATACGTAGCGAAGGGCGCATCAACAGGAGTGGTACCAACAAATAGCAGCGTGAGTGCCGCTGGAAGCGAAATAATTAAACCGACTGCAGCAGCGGTGCCCACCGCTTTGTGTGCCGGGTAGTTACAAAATGTGAGAGTCGGCACGGTTAACGTACCGCCACCAATGCCTACCATAGAACTGAATAGCCCAATGCAGGTTGCCATAATCGACTGACCCGCGCGGCCCGGTAGTCCTTTAAATAGCGCGTCTTTCTTGCCAATGAGCATATTAATGGCAGACAAGGTTGCAATAATGCCAAACAGCAAGGTAAGGAACGTCGGGTTAACCGCCGTCACCGCATAGCTTCCGGCAAGCACGCCAATTAGAATGAATACTGCCCACGCTTTTAGCAATGCAAAGTCTACATTGCCTTTACTGTGATGAGCACGAATAGAGCTTACTGAAGTAGGAACGATGGTTGCCAGAGACGTTGCCGTGGCTATAACCATTGCGCTCTCGGGTGACACACCAAGGGCTTGGAACAAGAAGAACAGTACCGGCACGATGACAATACCGCCACCTACGCCAAGCATACCTGCTAATATGCCTGCGAACACGCCTGTTCCTGCTAGCGATAATATAACCGTTAGGTTATTCATTAAAAACTGCATGTGATTTCTTTCTCTTTAACGTTTGTTGGTTTAACTATTTGTCAGTGCTGCGTCTTAGCCACTGCGAATAAACTAGCGATGTCCAAGGTAGGCTTTGCCGTCACTTCTTGGGTCGCTTGCGCCACTCACCGTACCTTCTGTGTCGCGAATGATTGCACCAGCATGACCCATGAGTTCGTTGCAAGGATCAACCGTCACCATATCGTGGCCCCGTGCCAGTAAGCTTTCCCCCACATACTCAACTAAGTCACGCTCTGCTTTTAAGTTGTGACTCTGATCGCCCCATGTTCTACCAAGTAACCAACGGCCTAGGGAAATAGCTTTGGCGATAGGTTGGCCGTGGTAGACATGACGAGCAAACAGCGCCGCTTGGGTTTGAGGCTGACCTTCACCACCCATGGTGCCGTAACTCATGCGTCGACCGTCAACAAGCTCAGCGAAAGCGGGGTTAAGTGTGTGAAATGGTTTCAAGCCTGGGGCCAAATATTGGTTACTGTTTGGATCGAGTGAAAACGAAGTGCCACGGTTGTTCCAAACAATGCCTGTTTGCGGACTCACTACGCCCGAGCCGAACTCCCAGTAAAGTGACTGTATGTAGCTCACCATTCGGCCTTCAGAATCGCAGCAACCCATCCAAATAGTATCGCCGTGCTTGGCTTCGTGCGGCCAAGGAAGTGCTTTATCTAAAGAAATGTTCTTCACCATTTCATCAATCACATCATCACTTAAAAGGCTTTGAAGACTAACAGGCGTACGAGATGGGTCGGTTACGTTCGCGTTACGTGCAATGAAGGCTTGTTTCGTGCATTCAATAAGTAAATGCACCATGTCAGCATCGGTGCAGCCTAAATGCTGAACTTTGTCGTACAAGGCTAAAATAATGAGTGACGCCACACCTTGTGTGGGCGCGGGCAAGTTATAAAGCTTGCCTTTGCTGGTGGATACTGACAATGGCTCAACAATTGTCGCTTTGTAATTATTGAAATCTTCAAGACGAATAGGAGAGCCGGCGGCTTCTAAATCTTCAGCCAGCTGTGAAGCTAACTCACCGTGATAAAAATCATCTAACCCTTTTTCTGCTAAATGCTTCAAAGTTTCAGAGAGCTTTGTTAGCTTTAAAATTTTACCTTTTTTAAGGGCTTTCCCCTTAATCAAAAACTGAGCGAAATTTTCATCCGCACTTAGCTCGTCAAAGGTTTTGTTGCTGGCATCTACCAAGCTCTGGGTAACTTCAATCCCCCAGTTAGCTTGACTAATCGCCGTATCGAACAGTGTGCTCAACGGTAAACCGCTTTGCCATTTGTGACTTATTTCAAGCGCGGCTTGCCAACCAGCAACTGCGCCTGCCATGGTTAATGCTGACTTTCCGCCTCGACTAGGTATGGCATCGCTATCCTCGTAGAAAGAAGGTGTCGCGCCCTTTGCTGCTACGCCAGATGCATCAATGCCAATCGGCTTTTTACCAGGTTCACTGATTAGCCAAAATCCATCACCGCCCATGCCATTCATGTGAGGGTATTCAACCGCGATAGATGCTGCAGCAGCTACCATAGCTTCAATAGCGGTGCCGCCTTTTTCTAATATGTTTAAGCCCACTTGCGATGCCGCAAAGTGAGGGGCAGTAAACGCTATATTTGGTTTTTCACTCATTTTTAATTCCTTCAAAAACTCGGCAACCGCACAGTCAGGTTAAACCCAAATCAGGCAAAATGACGGGCGCTTAGGTCTTACTTCCGCTTTCTAGTTTCAACTTGAATGCGATAGGGCGCTAATGCTTTATTTAAGTGCAACTTAAAAAAAACAGGCGCGCTTTACACGTTTAGCGAGTGGTTAGCTTTTTTGCTAACGCGAGAAGTGCAAGATCGTTGCCTTTTTTGCCCACTAGCGACAATCCGCATGGGGCGTTGTGTAGGGTAAACAACGGCAAATGAAGTTGGGGTAATCCCGCAAGCCCAGCTATCGCCGTGAGTGCGAGCAGAGCATTTCTATCATTTGCCAGCGTTGTTTCATCGGCATCACATCGAGGTGCTACACCAGGTGTCGTGGGAATAATCAATACATCTATTTCTTCAAACAGCGTGTTTAAATGATTGATTACCACAGATTGTTGCGCTTTAGCTTGCTCTACTTCTTGCGTTGGTATGGTTTTACACCAATTCAAGCGCAACATTATATCTTTGGCGATATCGGGTTGAGTGTATTCAATCCATTCGCCATGTTGCTGCCATATTTCATTGCCCTGTAAGGTACGAAAGGTAGCGGCAGTTTGTAAGGTTTTTAAATCTAGCTGTGTCTCTGACAATACAATACAGTCGTTGTTATCAGCCAGCGCTGCAAGCCATGTTTTGCACAGCGATTTGTGAGCGGCCTGCTCAAATAAATGCGCTGCTATGCCAAATCGAGGCGAACCTGATATTTCACTTTGTGTTGCGCTATCTATGCAGACATTGGCAACCTTAGTCAGCGTGTTTAAGTCGCGTGTCATCCAGCCCACGGTATCAAACGACGGGGCAAGTGCCACCATATTGTCGCAGGCCACAACGCCGTGCGTGGTGCGAAGCCCCCATAACCCTTGATAGCTAGACGGTACGCGAATAGACCCGCCGGTGTCGGTGCCTAGCCCTATGTCGGCAAGGTGCGCGCTAACGGCCACCGCTGAACCTGACGAAGAACCACCAGGTATATGAGCTGGTGCCACTGGATTTACCAGTGTTTCGTAGTGCTTATTCTGCCCGTGTAAGCTGTAGGCAAGTTCATCAGTGATGGTTTTGCCTTTGAACGCGGCACCCGCTTGAAGCATCTTTGCTACGCAGCGATTTGTGTTTTTCGGAATCGAGTGTGTGGCTAACCAATCAGGATTTCCTGCTGCGGTTGGCAACCCTTCAATGTGAAACAAATCTTTTACTGCCAGACCTAGTCCGCTAAGCGGCAATTTACTTTGACTTTTTGCCTGATTCAGCGCTTTTCCTGACGCCGAAAATGCGTAATCTTTAACACTACCGTCAAGACTGAATGCGATTTCTAGGTTTTTAATTGCCTGTGTGAACTTGGCATCACAGGGCTTCAGTACAAAAGGAGAGCTCACAGCGCGTTACTTATTCGTTATTGTTTCTTTATTCGTCTTTAGATTAATGAAACAACTGTTTCATTAAAAAGTCAAGAGAAACGAACGTTACTTCATTGGACACTTTAGTAAGTACGTTATGCATAATTGGAAAAGCGCTGAGTAAATCGATAAAAAAACTAAGTAAGTTGCTAGAAACCTTGGGGATTTTTCTTCAGGAATGCAACTTCTTCTGGTGTCGACTCGCGCCCTAAAATTCGGTTGCGGTGAGGGTAGCGGCCAAACATTTCAATTATCTGTTGATGGCGCTTTTCAAAGGTGAATTCTCTTTCAAGGCCTTCTTGTGAAAATAGTTCCAATGCGACGTCGTGGATTGCGAGTGATTCACTATGCATAAACGGCATATACAGAAACGCGCGCTGCTGCGGTGTTAGTACCTTATCGGCTTCAACACTTACCGCTTCTTGCGCAAGAACCAAAGCCATGCTGTCTGCACTGTATGCATCTTTGTCATTGCGATGAATATTTCGCGAGAATTGATCGAGAAGAATTATTTCGGCAAGACGACCGGTAGCCGTCGCTCGCCAAGGCCACAACTCGCCCTTTATGGCTGCTGCACGCAACTTTGAAAATCGCGAAGTGATCGTTTTATCTAGTGCTGCATCTTCCTTAAACCATTGCTCTGGGGAGAGTTCTCCAAACCAAAAGTCGAGCACACCGTTAGCTTCTTCCATGACTACTTGCGTTTTATCCATATCAACTCCAACTACACGCTTTTAGCAGTGAAATTAAATTAACAGGTACGTTTTTATGCATTAAAACCCAAATTAAGCGTTGTGAATTAATACTTATACCCATTTTTAAGCGCTTTAGTTCCCTTTACGCTTGCAAAATAACAATTATCTGCTATCCGCTCTCTTTATAGTATTGCTTAAAAAGTGTTCTGTGGGAAGGGTTAACGCTTTGGACTTTCTAGCTCATCCATTTGAATGTAGATGTCAGTAATCGCGTCGACGCGGTCTGCGGCCTGGCTTCCTAATAATTCGTAGGTAAGGTTACACAGTGATGCAACTAGGCTCATTGGAGCCGCGTAACTATCAAAAGGCGAGTCACTGCCAATGTGGGTTACCAGCAGGTGGTCGACATCGTGACGATATCCTTGGCCCGTTGGATCGGTAATTAATACGGTTTTACAGTGTTTAATGCTATTTAAAACAAACTTGAATTGTCGGGTTCTACGACGAAAACCAAAAAGTACGACAAGATCATTTTCGGTTAAATCGATAATATCTTCACTAAGTGTTTGACCGGGCTGAGGAAGCACACGGACCGACGCACGAATTTGTTTGAGTTGCTGCCTAAAATGAAGTGCAATGGGGTAGGCGTTTCTAAAACCAATCAAGGTGACCTGGCCAGCTGATGCCAGCAATTTAGCAATATCTGTTAACGCCTCTGAGGAAGTGCTTTCAAATGTATTGGCCAAATTCTTACTATCATTCTCATGCTGAAGTACACCACTTGAAGGGCTTACAACAGGCACGCCTTGCTCACGTAGCTGAACAAGCGCCTCTTTAGCTTGCTGGTGCGAGTCAAAACCCAGCTGGCGAAAGAAGCGACTGACTGTGGCCTTTGACGTCCCCGTTTTTTCTGCAATTAAAGATGTAGATTGACTTAATACTGCGATAGGATTCTGCTGAATATAATGCGCAATAGCCTTGCCCGAAGGGGACAAAGAGGCATAGTGGTTTTCAATTTGCTGTAAAACGTCGCTAGGGCTATTTTTTGTCATTGGTATCGCCTTATACATCTTATGCAATTATTTCACGACTTTTGTGCGATATACAAACACTACCTGAATTCAACGCGTTCACGTACTTCAAAATAGGTTTTTCGAAGCCGACTATTGAAGTAGAACACTATAATAAGCGTTGTTGCTTATTACTAAAAAACGCTCACAAGTTTCCACTGCTCTTAAAAAATCTTATCTATATAGAGAGTTACGAATGCGCAGCAAAGCATAGGGCTAAAGTAGCACTTAATTAATCACTCATGCTTTGCAAATTGGCACTACACTTTCATAGACATAAACTGTAAAAATTCACAAAAGTGTCATCGGTTGGTAATTATCTTGTTGGTTTAGCATCGATTCTAGTTAGTAAAGACATTTGGGGAATCGATCAGCGAACCTAGCATGATTGAGAGAAAGAGGTGAGTTGTGGCAAAGCTGTGGTCTGAATTGATCTTGCTCTTTGTGGTGATTCCCTTTGCCGTTCTCTACTGGATAAAGCATTTTGCAAATTATCTCATGCCTATTTTAGGTGTTATGGGACTTTGTTGTTTAGCTATCTTGTTAGCAGATAAGCAATTTAAACGCATTAAATTGTGGCATTGGGAAGACTATCGCACGCATTTAAAAAGTACGCTAAGGTTATTTTTGCCTTGGGCGAGTTTACTGGCGCTGGTAGTTTACTTTTTTAAACCGGAATTGTTCCTACATTGGCCTATGAACCAGCCATGGATGTGGGTAGCTACATTATTGATTTATCCGTTAGTGTCGGTCATCCCGCAAGAGATCATTTTTCGAACGTACTTTTTTCACCGTTACAAGCGAATACTGCCTTCGAAATATGCAAGGTGGGCCTTAAGTACTTTTTTATTTGGTTTAGCCCACTTAGTGTACGGTAACTGGATTGCTGTAGTCATTTCTTGGATTGGTGGTGGCATTTTCGGTTATCGGTATATGCAAACTAATTCGACGCCCGTGGTGGTTATAGAACACGCTATATGGGGCAGTTTTTTATTTACCATCGGGCTGGGATCTTATTTAGTTATCGCGTCGTAGTTATTTGTATTAAAAATCGAAACACATGAACGCCAAGGAGTGAGGTGATGTTCAGTGCGCAACAAATATTACAACCCTCTATTTTAAATAAGCGAGCGGGGCTTTCTTTCCCGCAAACCGACAGCGAACTTTTTATACAAACTTTGCTTCAACAAAGTGACGAAGGTGGCGCAATAAGCAGTTTATCAAGTGCACAGTCGCTACTCTCTCAGCTTTGGGAGAACTTTGTTTATCGATTACCGGGGTTGGCGCTAGGTTTAGTTATCATGGCGGCGTTTATCCTTTTAGCGCCGCATATTGCAAAGGTTTTAGTTAAACCGTTAACCCGTACGACCACATCTCCACTGCTGCGCTCAGTCATTCAAAGAAGTGTCAGCTTAGTCTTAATTTTACTCGGTATTTATCTATTTTTGTTCTTAGCTGGCCTCACCGGATTTGCAATCGCGGTGGTGAGTGGTACAGGTGTGGTAGGGCTTATTCTTGGTTTCGCCTTTCGCGACATCGCCGAGAACTTTATTTCAAGCCTACTGCTTACTATTCAACGCCCCTTTAGAATAGGCGATATCGTACAAATCAACGATTTCACCGGCATCATTCAGAAAGTTACGGCACGTGCGACTACACTGGTGGATTTTGACGGCAACCATATTCAAATACCTAACGCGACTATTTACAAAGGGGTAATCAAAAACCTTACGGCCAACCCGCTAATGCGTGGTCAGTTTGTTATTGGCGTTGGCTACGATGCTGACATACAACAGGCGCAGCAAATTGCACAGGAAATTACGTCAGCACAAGACAACGTGTTAACCGACCCTGAACCGCAAATTCTCATCGACGAATTAGGCCCCTCGACCTACAACATCAAGGTTTATTTTTGGGTGGATGTAGAGAAAACGAGTGTACTAAAAATGGCATCGGTGCTGATGCGTAAAATCACCCAAGCCTTCTTAGAGGCGAATATCAGTATGCCTGATGATGCGAGAGAGCGCATTTTCCCTGAGGGTATGCATATTTACCACGCTTCCGAGAAAGACGCTTCAAGCGCTAGTCCTTCTGAAAATGAAGCAAATGAGTTAAGTGAAATAACTACAGGCCAAAAGAAAGTAAAAAGCTTGGATAGCGAAAAGAATAGTGGAGCCACAGAAAATCGAAACGAAAGGTCAAGTGCTAAAGGGGCTGGAAATTCGCGCCCACAAGAATCGAAAATCAATGATGATGTGTCTTCCGAAGCCCATGAGATACGAGAGCAGGCCCGGAATTCGAGAGATCCGGAAGCAGGAGAAAATATTCTTTAACATTTGTTATGTGAAGGATTACTGGAATCTGTAATTTGCCCTCTTTTCAAATCTAGAAGGGAACCGAACATATTGAACGTGCTGCAGCACAGCTAGCCAGAGGTGAGGAGATGTTAAGTAAAAGCTGGGCTGGTGGATTTGCTCGTCGCGCTATTAAACCGGCGCGACGGGCGATAGATTACATCTACCAAGGAACCCTTGCCATAAGTTGACATGCGCTTTCATGGCGCTGCTGTATTGATTGAATCCGTCTTGTGACTGTTGCCTGATGTAGCGTTTGAACTCCTCGTGCAGCGACGGCTGCGCAAGCCAGTCTTCCCATAATGGCGCTAGTTTGTAATGGTATTGATTTACCAAACTTCCTACAGGTTGTATTTCCTCAATAAAAAAAAGATAGAATACATTACGCAATATTTTTGCTTTGTCACTGGCGCGGCCTTCTGGGCAGCTTACAGCATCAAGCTCGGTTTCAAGCATATTCGTAAGCAATGACAGGTTTTGCGTTAAGGTTTGTTGTGTATGCCAAAGTGTAGCGGGTAACCTGGCTGAGCGTATAATTTTTAACTGTTGTTCAAGCTCGCTGCTCTCAACAATACTCTCACTATTATTTTCATTCGTAGCCTCTGTTTCTGTATCGCTCGATGCTGTATTGGAAGAATACATATCGCTCAAGAGCAATTCTTTGTTACTTAAGCTGTTGATGTAATAAAGCGCGTTTACGCTAGAAAGTGCGTCTTTATTATTCTCAACTGAGAAAAGACGTTCAGGTGTGTTAAGCGCCAGACGCAACTCTTGGCTCCCTTGGACTAGGTTTGCCCACGTTTTACTGTAGTCTTGTGTCTTTTGTTCACGCCACGATGCGATGGTTGCTGCCAGTGCCGCGTTTCTCTGGTTAGACTCGTTTTCTTTCGTGAGCGCTGCTTCACAGCTTTTGAGTACATTAAGCAGCTTGCTCTCATAAACAAGCCGCTGTGATGGCAGCTGACTTTTTCCTAGCGACGTATTGCGTTCGGCAACCACTGTGCCTAACTCACAATCTTGCAACGCATAAAACTCACGCAAGTTTATACTCACGCCCTCAATAGTGTGTTTAAGCGTGGCGGAGTCAGCAAGTTTGGGAAGCGGGGTGGTAATCTTATCGTTAAACGAATCGGGGAGGGGCGTATCGAGTACACGCGAGAGTCGTGCGGCGTAATCGTCAATGCTTTGCTTTACGGTGCTTCCGCCAAAACAGCCTAGCAAAGCAAACATGGCAACGCTGATGACACCAGCGCGGCAAGCGTTTCTTAGTTGCGAAACTTTTGGGAGCCATGGTTTCACTTCAGAAACATTCACGCGGAGGCACCAGTATGAAGTCCGCGCCCGCCATCGACATAAATGATTTGTCCAGTGATGTAAGGGGCCGATGCCAAGAACGACAATGTTTTAGCAATATCATTTGGTGTACCTAGTTCACCCAGTGGAATACTCGATATCAGTTTGTCTTTTTCGTTCTCGTCCATTTCCCGTTCTGGCCACAAAATTGCCCCTGGCGCAATACCATTTACGCGAACGTTGGGGGCTAAGTCTATAGCTAACGATTGGGTTAGTGAGGCAAGACCGGATTTAGCAATGAGGTAAACACTGTGTTTGGGGAGTGGACGGTCGATATGCATGTCGACCATATTGATAATGCAGCCTTTACTTACCGCTAATGCTGGTGCCAATGCTTGTGACAAAAACAATGGGCCCTTCACGTTACTGCCTATCAGAGATACCCAGTCGTCTTCTGAAATTTCGCCCACCGGAGTGGGGTAAAAACTAGAAGCATTATTTACTAAAAGGTTTATCTGACCCCAAATGCCTAATGCTCGCTGCCCAAGTGCACTTACTTCGCCTGAATTACAAAGGTTGGCTTGGAGACAGGTAGCAGAGTCCTCCCGCAGACTATTTAGCTTTTCAGCCAGTGCAAGTGCCTCGTCTTTAGAATGCCCATAATGGATAATAACGCGATAGCCTTCGCTATGAAGCTGACACGCCATGGCGGCGCCAATTCGCTTTGCTGCCCCGGTAATGAGTGCTACAGGGCCTGAGTTTGTCATAATAAAAGCTACTCTCTATTTTAAATCGACTTATATATATTTACAGTTTGCGGTGCTTTCTTTCTGAATCCGCAGGTAAAACGGCTGATGGGCAACAAATGCAAGCGAATTTGTTTGTCACATCAATGCTTGTAAATGTCATCTATTATTTGTTTGGCTTGCGTAATGTAATGCGCGCCGAATAATAACCCGTGATTTAAAATATGGTAAAGCTGGTAAATTGGTTTTCTTAATCGGTAATTTTTTTCAATTGGGGTGTGTTGATGGTAACCCTCAAAGAATGATTGGGGAAAGCCACCAAACAATTCGGCCATGGCAAGGTCAGTTTCCGCATCACCAACATACACAGCGGGGTCAAATAACACCGGTCCTTTTTTATTAAAGCCTGCATTGCCCGCCCACAAATCGCCATGAAGTAGTGAAGGGTGGGGTTGATGTAAGCTCAAGAGATGTCTTACTCTAGTAACAATATCGTCTATATTGCCATCTCCGCTTTTCCATGTACCAATTGATGCCAAGCGTTCTAACATGCTACCAATCCGTTTTTCTGCAAAAAAGTCAGCCCAAGACGCCATTCTTCCATTGGTTTGTACACTCGCACCAATGTAATTGTCATGCGGCCATCCATAGCTGGTGTAGGCGTTAACCGCATGAAGTGCAGCGAGTTGCTGCCCTAAAATGAAATAGTCATTATCAGTAGGTTCAATAAATCGAACGTGAGAAAGTACCAAATATTCCATATTAGGCGTTTCATTGGCTGTAATTCCATGGCAAATGACTCGCGGGGTAACAATGGTTTGCGTGTTAGCGATGGCCGCAAGTCCTTCGGCTTCATGAGATAATTGCTGAGTATCATCATATTTGCGGGTTTTAACAAAGTAGCGATGGGTCGTATCTTTTATGATGTAACTTTCGTGTGTATCTCCGCCACTTACTTGTTCGGCTTTTTGGCAGCTAAAAAACTGCTGGGTTTCATCTGAAATATGCTCGCTGATAAAATGCCACATATTGAACGCTCTGCTTGTTTTAATGCTTTTTTCAAGGCGATTGGAGTGTTGAGTGACTTCTTTCCTATGGCACACTAGAACACCAGCGAAGAGCCAGTCCAGCAACCTTTATCGCCTTACACTAAAGTATGGGATAAAAACGGTGAAATGCATAAATTCCTACTCAAAATCTCCCTAAACGAAATCAAACCTTCACAAATTAGCCAATAAAGGCTTTTCGATATTGAAGTTGCCCCTACACTGGTTATAATCCACAACTTGCTTTAATACTGAGAAAACTCAGTAAGTTCGACACGTATACAGTTTTGCAGTATCAATGCGCTGTATTTTTATGCTGTACTTTAGTCGCTTCAAATAAAGCAAGTTTCGAGTGCTATAAAGCACGATTAAATTTTCAAAAATATGCATGTGGCGCAGAGTAGGCGTCACCACTGTAAAGGAATTAAAATGCCTGTAATTACCCTTCCTGATGGAAGCCAACGCGCTTTCGATAACGCTGTTTCTGTACTAGATGTTGCAAATGATATTGGCCCTGGTTTAGCCAAAGCAACCATTGCAGGAAAAGTAAACGGTGAGTTAGTTGACGCCGTTGATACGATTGACGCGGACGCACAACTTCAAATTATTACTGCAAAAGACGATGAAGGATTAGAAATTCTTCGTCACAGTTGCGCGCACTTGTTAGGTCACGCTATCAAACAACTTTGGCCTAACACTAAAATGGCTATCGGCCCAGTTATCGACAACGGTTTCTACTACGATGTTGATATGGAAGAAAGCCTAACCCAGGAAGATTTAGCCAAACTAGAAAAGCGTATGCTTGAACTGGCTAAAACCAATTACAACGTGGTTAAAAACAAAGTGAGCTGGCAAGAAGCGCGCGATGCATTTGAAGCACGCGGCGAAAGCTACAAAATGGAAATTCTTGATGAGAACATCAGCAAGGACGACCGCCCAGCACTTTATCACCACGAAGAATACACAGACATGTGTCGTGGACCTCATGTGCCAAACATGAAGTTCTGCCATCACTTCAAACTGATGAAAGTGGCAGGTGCTTACTGGCGTGGCGATAGCGACAACAAAATGCTTCAGCGTATTTACGGTACTGCGTGGGCAGATAAGAAGCAGCTTAAATCTTACCTACAGCGCTTAGAAGAAGCTGAAAAGCGCGACCACCGTAAAATTGGTAAGGCACTTAACCTTTTCCATTGGCAAGAAGAAGCGCCGGGTATGGTGTTTTGGCACAACGACGGTTGGTCAATTTACACCGAGCTAGAAAGCTACGTGCGTAAGAAGCTTCGTGAATACGATTATGACGAAGTTAAAGGCCCATTAATGATGGACCGCTCGCTTTGGGAAAAATCAGGTCACTGGGACAAGTACGCTGAAAACATGTTCACTACAGAATCTGAAAAGCGTGAATATGCTGTTAAGCCGATGAACTGCCCAGGTCACGTACAGATTTTCAACCAAGGTTTGAAGTCGTACCGCGACCTGCCTCTTCGTATGGCTGAGTTTGGCTGCTGTCACCGTAACGAACCATCGGGCGCACTACACGGTTTAATGCGTGTTCGTGGCTTTACGCAAGACGATGCTCACATTTTCTGTACTGAAGAACAGATCCTAGAAGAGGTGAGTGGCTGTATTAAGATGGTGTACGAGACATACGCTGCGTTTGGTTTCGAAAACATCAAAGTTAAGTTGTCTACTCGCCCAGAAAAGCGCGTAGGTGCTGACGAGATTTGGGACAAATCAGAAGCTGCACTTGCAGATGCACTTAAAGCTAATGACATCGAGTTCGATTATCAGCCTGGAGAAGGTGCGTTCTACGGACCGAAAATTGAGTTTACACTGCACGATTGCTTAGACCGTGCATGGCAGTGCGGAACCGTACAGCTAGATTTCTCAATGCCAGGTCGCTTGGGCTCTACTTATGTAGCGGAAGATGGCGAACGCAAAGTGCCGGTTATGATTCACCGCGCTATTTTGGGTTCACTAGAACGCTTTATTGGAATTTTGACCGAAGAATTTGCAGGTTTCTTCCCACTCTGGTTGGCACCTCAGCAGGTTGTGGTAATGAATATTACCGACAAACAAGCTGAATATGCCTCAGATTGTGTAAAAAAACTGCAAGAATTAGGTTTTAGAGCAAAGTCTGACTTGCGAAATGAGAAGATCGGCTTTAAAATCCGCGAGCACACTTTGAAGCGTATTCCGTATATGCTAGTTGTGGGCGATAAAGAAATGGAAGCGGGCGAAGTAGCAGTACGCTCTCGTCGCGGTGACGACCTAGGCAAAATGCGCCTGGAAGACTTTATTGCCATGGCTCAACAAGAAGTTGTTGAAAAGACGATTAAGTAGTTGAGCAAATTGTGTATAATACACAATTAAGGTGTCTGCTTTTGGTTTTACTTTAGGTCAATCGACCATCCCAGAAGCAGACAAAAGAATTAAATGTTTGGAGGAATAGCACATTAAAGGCGCTAACAACAAGGCTCAGGGCGACAAAGCCCGCATTAACGATGAGATTAAAGCCAGAGAAGTAAGATTAATTGGCAAAGACGGTGAACAGGTTGGTGTGGTTTCGCTAGCAGATGCTACGCGTGCCGCTGAAGAAGCGAGCCTAGATCTAGTAGAAATCAGTCCGAATGCCGAGCCGCCAGTCTGTAAAGTTATGGACTATGGCAAATTCCTCTTCGAAAAAAGTAAAGCTCAAAAAGAGCAGAAGAAAAAACAGAAGCAAATTCAGGTCAAGGAGATTAAATTTCGCCCTGGCACTGATGAAGGCGATTACCAGGTCAAACTGCGCAACCTGCGTCGCTTTCTTGAAGGTGGTGATAAAGCCAAAGTTACGATCCGCTTCCGCGGTCGTGAAATGGCGCACCAAGACATCGGTATCGATCTACTAAACCGCGTTAAAACCGATTTAGAAGATATCGCTACATGCGAGTCTTTCCCACGTCGTGTGGAAGGCCGTCAGATGATCATGGTGCTAGCCCCAAATAAGAAGTAGTAACGGTCTAAAGTTTTAAGGAATCTGCACCCTTAAACACCTTGCTGCTAAACATTAACCGGTATGAAGTGACTGCAACACGAAAAATACCGATATTAAACAATGCGGAGTTTTAGCAATGCCTAAAATGAAAACTGTAAGCGGTGCCGCCAAACGTTTTAAGAAAACGGGTTCTGGCCGCTTTAAAAGCAAACAGTCTCACTTACGTCACATTCTGACTAAGAAGAGCTCTAAGCGTAAACGTCACCTTCGTGGCAAAAAACTGGTTCATGACTCTGATACCAAATTGGTTCAGCGCATGTTGCCTTACGTATAAGACTTAGGAGACTGATTAATGGCTAGAGTAAAACGCGGCACTATCGCACGTGCTCGTCACAAAAAAGTCCTCAAGCAGGCAAAAGGTTATTACGGTGCACGTTCACGTGTATATCGCGTAGCGGTACAAGCTGTAACTAAAGCTGGTCAATATGCTTACCGTGACCGTCGTCAGCGCAAGCGTCAATTCCGTCAACTATGGATTGCACGTATCAATGCTGCTGCTCGTCAAAATGGTATGTCATACAGCCGTTTCATTAACGGTTTGAAGAAAGCGTCTGTTGAAATCGATCGTAAGATCCTTGCCGACATCGCAGTACATGACAAAGCAGCTTTCAGCGCATTAGTCGAAGCGGCTAAAGGCGCATTAGCTTAATTATTAACTAATTAAGTTTAAGTTCTTTCGGAAAAAGGCGAGCAGGATGCTCGCCTTTTTTCGTTTTTGGGGTTCAGACTTTATTTTAACCTTATTTAGTCCATTGTTTAACACGCCCTTCTTACATCCATTTATCAAATATCTGTAGAAAAGCGCGCCTTCTCTAGCTTTACTCTAGGTTTTCATGCGCAAATAACAAAAGAGTAGGGGGGCTTCTACATGTGGAATTTTAAACACAAAAAAGCAGAGCCGAAGCTCTGCTTATATTCGCAACTTAGCACTTAGTGCTATTATTTTTTCTCTACACGCCCATAGCGGTCTGAAAACCTAACTATATCATCTTCCCAAGGTATGCGCCCGATTGCACCTCTATAAGCTCTAGCGGGATTTTTCCGGGGTTTTCTAATGCGTGTACTGCACCGATTGGGATATAGACAGATTCGTTTTCTGTTACTAATTGAGTATTGTCATCAATAGTCACATTGGCACTGCCCGATACCACAATCCAATGCTCAGCGCGGTGGTGGTGCATTTTGATGGTGTATTTCAGACACAAAAAAAGCGACACTGTGAGAGTCGCCTTTTCAAATCGTTGCACACTAGTCTCTAATATGCGTTTTTGTTAATAAATCCATTAAATACAGTCATGAATACAATTTTAATATCGAACCAAATAGACCAGCGGTGTATATAGTCTAAATCGTACTCTACACGCTGTACCATCTTGTTCGTGGTTTCCGTTTCACCGCGCAAACCATTCACTTGTGCCCAACCTGTAATACCAGGCTTAACTTTATGTCGCAGCATGTAACCTGTGATGATCTTACGATATTCCTCATTGTGAGCAACCGCGTGCGGGCGAGGGCCTACAATTGACATGCGACCCTGCAGAACATTGATAAACTGAGGTAGTTCATCTAACGATGTGCGCCTTAAGAAACCCCCTATTTTGGTTAAACGCGCGTCGTTTTTCGTTGCTTGCTTAACAACTGCTCCGTTGTCTTGCGTAGTCATAGACCGGAATTTGTAAACCGTAATTTGTTTACCATCTAATCCGTAACGCTTTTGTTTGAAAATGACTGGCCCTTTAGATGTGAGCTTAACTGCTGCCGCAATTGCTAACATGGGAACGGATATCAACATTAATATCAGACTGCTTAATACAACATCTTCAAACCGCTTCAATACGTCACTGGCGCCTTGGAATGGGGTGTCATATACACTTAGTGCCTGTACATTGCCCACGGTTTGCCAGCGAGCGTTTAGCAAGTTGTACATAAAGAAGTTCGGAATTACATAAACGTTAGCAGTGGTATCGCTGCACTGTTCAAGAATTGCACGAATGCGATTTTCTGCACTCATTGGCAATGCTATGTAGATGTAATCAACTTCGTTGCGCTTGGCCATTTCAATGGCTTCTTCAATGTTGCCCAGCACAGCGCCCTGCATCTCATGAGGGAGACGTTCTGCTTCACGGTCATCATAAATACCGTTAAAGCGAATACCTAAATGTTCGTTCTGTTGTATCTGAAGAGCAACATTCGCGCCTAAATGAGTAGCACCAATGATAATAGAACGGCGTGTGTTCAAGCCGCTTTTGCGAATGCGGAAGAGAAACTTGCGCATAATAAAGCGCCACAGAATCAAAACGACAAATGAAGATGCAAACCAAAGCAATATTGCAGGTGGTGGCGTTTTTATTTCTTGAACGAAAAAGTACCCCATTGACATGGTACCGAGAACGCTCAATGTCCATGTGATTGCAGCCGCTCTTAGCATTTCAGGCGTTCTGTGCCCACGCCACGACCGATATAACTCAACGCCTTCGGCAGAAATTTGAAAGCAAATAACGTTTACAAAAAGAAGAATTAAGCTGGTGGTATCTATCTGGGTACCGTAATACGCTGCTGCCGAATAATACAAAATCGTTACCAGCGAAAGATCAATGAGTCTGTAAATGGTTGAAAAACCACTTTGGTTCCTGACTACCAAACCACCATTAGTATTAGACTCAACCGGGTGAGCTTTAAGTGCTTTGTTAGATTCTACTCTATTGTCCATTTAAGTAATCTCTAAGTGAAAAAGTGAAGCCTGTAGCCAAAGCTAACGACAACAAAAACAAGCTAAGCCATGAATTAAGAAGAATAGCGAAGACAACTTATGGAAGTTAGGCAAATACTGTGCCCACTTTTAAGCGCGGAAGATGATTAATCACAACGTGCTGATTATATTCGCGTTGAAATTTTTCACGTCTAACGCTTAAGTGCTCTAGCAACAGCGTATTATATGGATATTGTAATTTTATTACAAAAACAAAGTTCATTCCGTACTAATTTGGTGCAAAATGAGTAGAATACGGCGCTAGCGCTTTTCATGAACAATATAAATAAGATAGCATATACCGCATTTGCAGCCTTGGACATATAGATGCAACAATACCTAGGTATAAGTTGCAGTACTTTGTTAACTGACTGTTGAGTCAAACAATACAATGCAAAGTGGCTTTCGCTCCAATGTGTTCGCTAGTAATGTTCAGAGCCTAATACAGCAAAAGCGGCACGCCTATTGCTCGACATTGATTATCCATGAACTATTAAGGCATTCACCTTGTTTAGTTTGTAAGAATTACACATATTCCGGCTGTTTCGCGGTTTATAGCGTTTATGTAAGGATGTATTTGAAAGCGCTATATCGAAATAATGCACCGTTTTAATACACCCAAGCCATCGTAGGAAGGAAATAACATGTTAAAAAGGACCAAAAGCATAATAGCTATGTCGGTAATTTGCGCCACACCGACTCTATTTGCCCAAGAGGCTGGTCGAATTCAAGCTGGGCAATTTGATTTGATCCCTTCATTTACGTCTTCAATGGCGTATGTTGACAACGTGGCTTATGCGCGAGATGACGATCCTGAAATTTATAGTTGGCGAGCGACTATTTCTCCAGAGTTAATTGCTGCTACACAGATTGACGGCAATCCGTTCCAAGTAGGCTATCGTTTAGAAAGAGGTGTATTTTTTTCAAGCAGCGCTGATGACTATACAGACCACTTTATTGAAGCATCAGGAGAATATGAACTAAATAGTAGGCATAGAGTTAATGCAATTGCCCAATACGAAGATGGACATGAAGAGCGCGGTACTGGCTTTTCTTTAGGACTAGGTACAGCCATCACAACACCTGACCGTTACAAAAGCACTTCTTTTGGCGGTGAGTATTCCTACGGTGCTGTTACATCAGACGGAGTAGTAACGCTAAAAGCAAACCGTGAGACGTTAAATTATGATCGAAGTGAACAAGCCTATTTGATTAGAGATCGGGTAAAAAACAAAGTCGGCGCTGAATTGGGTTATCGTAT
Source organism: Alteromonas sp. 07-89-2 (assembly GCF_013113925.1). Classification (NCBI taxonomy): domain Bacteria; kingdom Pseudomonadati; phylum Pseudomonadota; class Gammaproteobacteria; order Alteromonadales; family Alteromonadaceae; genus Alteromonas; species Alteromonas sp. 07-89-2. The sequence continues at coordinate 32,610 of NZ_VTYM01000017.1, forward strand.
TGGCTCTGCGACAACAGCACTGCTCGATGTAACGCAAACGTTTGTGAGGTATGACAACCAGACGGGTATTACAACTAGAGATAGTGACGAAACTCGAGTTTTACTTGGTGTTAGATGGGAATCTACGGCAGCGACTACTGGCTTTGCAAAAGTGGGTTATAAAGAAAAAGATTTCGAGGCCGCTACAAGAAGTACTTTCTATGGAACTGATTGGGAAGTCGGTATAGAGTGGCAGCCTATTTCATATTCTACGTTTCGATTTTCTACTAATGCAGACACTAGGGAAACCAACGGAGAAGGTAATTTCATAAGAGGTAGAGATTATACTGCGGCGTGGAATCACGAGTGGCTAAGCCGGTTAAGATCTTCAATTAGTATAACGCGTGAAACAAACGAGTACATTCTTGATGAAGATGGCATTGAAAATAGGGATGACGAATTGATGCGTTACATGGCGTCATTAAATTACCAGGCTCGTAGGTACTTGTCTTTTTCCCTATTCTATCAGTTGGCAGATCGTGATAGTAACCGCGATTCAATTGGCTATGACCGAAATGTTGTAGGAATTTCCGCAGAGGTTACGTTGTGAAGCAACATTTGATGATTAAAACAGTATTTTTATTTTTAATTTTCGTTACGAGCTCTGCCTTCGCTCAGGAAGGAAACTTGAGCATGAGTCAGTATCAACTTGGCTCTGGGGACAGAGTCAAAATCAGTGTTTTTGGCCAAGATGATCTTTCGATGGAAGTACGTCTACCTGACGTCGGTACAATTAATTATCCATTCCTAGGAGAAATTAAATTGGTTGGCTTAACAGCCGATGAAGTCGAAAAGAAAATTTATGATGGCTTGCTTGGGGACTATTTGGTTAACCCTTCTGTTTCAGTAGCTATCGTTGAATACAGGCCATTCTTCATAGATGGTGAAGTGAAAAGGCCTGGCGGCTATCCATATCAACCTGGTCTTTCTGTTAATAAAGCGGCTGCATTAGCCGGCGGTTACACAGAGCGAGCGGCCCGCGACAAAATTACCATTATTCGTGAAAAGGACGGCAGAACAAACGAATTCACCGTAACCGTGAGTGATATGATTCAGCCTGGTGATATTATCACCATCAATCAGCGTTTCTTCTAAATTACGTAGCGTGCAGGAAATAAAATGGCAGTAAATGGCAGGGAAGAGTTCAATGCTGGTGTGTTTGAAAATGAGACCATCGACATTGCTCATTATTTGGGAATTATTAAGCGTTACGCATTTCGAATTGTATCATTAGCAATTGCATTTACGATCTTAGTTGCATTGTTAGTCATGCGTATGACGCCCATGTTCACTTCTACTACAACTATTTTAGTAGAGGCAGAAAAGGCGAATGTTGTTTCAATAGAAGAAGTATATGGTCTTGATACAAAGCGTAAGGACTATATGCAAACGCAATTTGAAATACTGCAGTCCCGTCAAATTGCAGAACGCACTGTTGAAAGCTTATCGCTTTATAACAACGAAGAGTTTATGCCAGTTGATGAAGGCCCTAGTCTATTCGATGAACTAAAAGCTAGGGTAGTCGAAGCTTTACCGTTTCTTCCCCAGGAAGAGCCTAAAGATTTAACTGAAGAGCAAATTTTAGCGGCTAAAAAGCGCAAAGCTACTTCACTCTTAATGAGCGCACTTACCGTTGAAATGGTCGATAATACGCAAGTAATGAGAATAACCATTACTACTGAATCACCTACACTTTCAGCGGAACTGGCTAATGCAGTTGCAGACGTTTACATTGAAAACTATCTGCAGGCTAAGCTTGATATGACTGCGAAAGCAACGTCTTTTCTTACAGATAGCTTAGAAGGCCTCAAGCAAAAGCTTACTGTGGCTGAACGCAATCTTGCTAAGTTTTACGAAGAAAATCAGGTCGTTAACATAGATGGTGTGGTGGGCTTAGCGGCCGATGAGCTAGAGCAGCTGAGCAAGCAATTACTCGATGCGCAAACCGCACTTAAGCTCAATGCTGTTATTTATAGACAAACGCGCAACGATGTTTCGTTAGAAGACATAGCGCGTCTTCCTGAAGTACTGAATCACCCTACCATCAGAGATGTTCGACGTGACGAAGCAAAGGCGATGACGCGCGTGAGCGAACTGAGTAAAGTTTATGGCCCAAAGCACCCTAGAATGATTGCTGCGAATGCAGAGCTCTCTTCTATTCGGGAAACACTGAGTAGTCAGATTAGAGATTTGATAACGAGTATTACAACGCAATACGAAGTGTCGGAAGACCGCGTTGTACAGCTAGAGCAAGAAGTCGCGCAAGCGAAAGCTGAGTTCCGTTCACTGTCAGCGTTAGACAACCAGCGGCGAGCTCTGCAGCGTGAAGTTGATATTAATCAGCAGCTTTACAACTCTTTCTTTACTCGTTTGAAGGAAACCGATGAGCTGGGCGGCTTTGAGTCAGCAAATGCCCGAGTACTCGACGCGGCGTTACCCAAATATACGCCTTCCGAGCCTAACAAAAAGCTGTTAATAGGTGCTGCTTTTGTCTTTAGTATGGGCTTTGGCGTTTTCTTGGCCATTGCCATGGAAACCCTCAACAGCGGTATTCGTTCGGTTGAAGATGTTGAGCGTAAACTTGGACAGCGTATGTTGGGTCTTATCCCATGGCTTCCACACAAGAAGAAGACTGACTTACCAATTCGTTCGTTCTTTGATGGTAAAAAGCATCAATTTGCAGAGTCGGTTCGTACCCTGCGAACTAGCCTATCATTATTGAATTTAGATAAAGAGCAGCAGGCCATAATGATTACATCGAGCGTGCCTAAAGAAGGTAAAACTACCGTTTCGATTAATTTAGCGTTTGCCTTGGGGCAGCTGGATAAGACCATACTGATTGATGCCGACTTACGTCGTCCTAGCGTTGGCAAGCAATTTGGCATTCCAAATTACCAGCCCGGTGTTGCGAACTTAATCTTAAAATCACATACTTTTGATGAATGCTTAGTGCAGGATGGAGAATCTAAGATAGATATATTATCCGCAGGAACTATCCCATCAAATCCACAAGAATTGCTAGCTGACAAAGGCTTCGGCGAACTTATCGCCCAGCTCAAGACCCAGTACAAATACGTTGTTGTTGATACTGCACCAACTCAAGCTGTTAGTGACTCTATGGTTATTGCAAACTCATGTGATTCTGTAATTTACGTAGTTCGTGCAGACAGTACCAGTGAGAAGTTAATAAATAATGGTTTGTCTCGATTCCTTCAAGTTGGTCATCGTCTTGATGGGGTAGTGCTAAATCAAGTAGACTTACGTAAATCTGGTGCAGCACAAAGGTATGCTGGATTCTACGACCAATACGGTTATACGAGTCATAAAGACAGCTAACAGTAATTATTGATAGATATACATAGTCATATATTGCCTGGCATCGACGACGGTGCCAGGTCTTTAGATATTGCCTTAGAAATGGCACAGCAAGCTGTTGACTGTGGCGTAAGTCACATGGTTTGCACGCCTCATATCCATAAAGGCTACTTCGACAATTCTCCCAGCACAATAAAGCCTGTATTTGATGAGTTTGTGAAAGCTGTCAAAGCAGCGGCGATTCCCTTAACACTTTCTTATGCAGCTGAAGTGAGAGTGAATGAGCTTATTCCCGTTTGGTTCAAACAAGGGGAGCTACCATTCATCGGTGAACTAAGCGATAAAAAAATACTTCTGCTTGAAATGCCCCATAGCCATGTTCCCCAGGGGCTTGAGACCCTAGTTAAATGGTTATTAAGAAATAACGTTCAACCTCTTATAGCGCATCCAGAACGGAATCGGGAGTTGTTAGCAGAGCCAACTAAATTTAGCTGGCTTCAACGACAAGGGTGTTTATTTCAAGTTACCGCTGGCGCTTTGACAGGGCGATTTGGAGACAACGTTGCACAATTTGCATTAAGTTTAATGCAGCGAAAAGCATTTCATGTCGTTGCCTCTGATACCCATGATTTAGTACGACGGCCTAATGACATGAGAGATGCGTTTGACGTTGTCGCCGCCTTCGATAAGGTCTTCGCTCAAGACGTTTTCATTAACAAGCCTAGTGAAATAATAGGTAAAGCACTTAGGCAAGGTGTTTAATGAAGGCGTTTAATCTCGCTAGCTTTCGCAACCAACAAATTTTTTGTACAGCGCTTAAATGGATCGTAGCGCTTATGGCGTTATGGAGTTTAGTGTGGAGTGTGCAGCTTTTTATTGCGGGTAATGCGCACTATAGCGTAAAGAATAACATTGATATGTGGCAGCAAAGGCCTGAGCGTGCGACTACAGAGAAGATAGAGCGAGCTCTAAATAAAATAGAAACAGCGCTTAGTTATTTCCCGAAAAACGCACTCTACTATCAAGTACAAGGGCAATTATATGAATGGAAAGCATATAGTGTGGGTGAAGCCGGCGTGTCGAGCGACACTCAAACATCAGTTTTTGATTCGAAGAGAAATTTATACCAAGCCTTTATCGCCTACGAAAAGAGTCTAGAGCTAAGACCGAATTGGAGCGGCAGTTGGATAGGACTAGCGTCAGTTAAGTGGAAACAGAGAGAATTAGATAGTGCATTCTATGATTATGTAACGCGTGCCGTTGATGTGGGAGCACAAGATGCCATAGTGCACAAATTTATCGTAGAATATGGCTTAGACATGTTTGCCGCACGCTCAGTGCATTACGTAAAAGTGAAAGATCAATTAAAGCGCCATTTAGATTTAGGAATTCAAAATCCACTTAGCAGAAACTTTGTTTTAGAAGCTATCCAAAAGCATAGCGCAGAGGAAGTAGTGTGTCGTTGGTTGAATACTTCAAGTTACCCTGTCAAAAAGCGTATACCTAATTGCGTGACATACGACTAAAAACGACCGAAATTAACTTTTTCCTTTCAACCAGTCCCAAAGCCCCAGTGAAAATCCTTCGAAAAGGTTTATTCCTAACCAACTTTTGAGGATATAAAGAAGTACCAAACCAAGTATTAACGATACGCAGAAAAAAAGCGCAACAGTTGCTGCCATAGCAATTCTGCCAATTCTACTTTCAGTTCTGGATAAATCTCGTTTATCTGTTCCAGCTAACAGTACGAAATAATAGCGGCTGCGTAGGAGGCTAATGGTGCCCCGGACATCCACTTTATGATTACCCCAACGTCTTCCCGCAAGCGCAGTATTTAAATGAGATAATTGTTCATCAGAGAATGAGTCAGCTACTTTTTTCGGCATACGCTCAAGCATGTGTTGAACGTTGGGCTCTTCTCTAACGGGGCGTTTAATTTTTAAAACCACACTGCGTCCTTTTACGATAAAACGATCGAGAAAAAATTGAGTTAAGCAGTTTATCTATGTGATTGCCTTCCCATAGAAATATCTCTGCTTAGCGCTCCTAATGCTAGAAGAACAATAAATATAGCCGTATTTGCTGGTGCTTGTAGAGGGAAATCCACACTGCTGTGCAAAGCCATGCCGATAGTTGCCATAATACTTGCAAAAGCGGTGCCCCTGGGTAAAGGGTGGCGTCTATTTCGAACGGCGCTAAGTGCATTTATAGTACACAGCAGCACTAGCAGAGCAAGAACAAAGGCACCTACGACACCAAACTCAATGCTAAATTGAAGATATTCGTTGTGTGCGTGATCGTAAAAGTGCTGAATACTTTCACTCTGAAATTGAGGGTAAACGGTGTAAAAAGTTCCACCTCCGGTACCTATTAGTCCGTATTCACCTAATAGGGGGAGTGCGTCTGTTATTACTTCATCTCTACTTTCTTGTGCGAAGTTTGTTTGTTCTAAGCGCTGTTGCACTTGCTTGAGGCCAAAAAGACTACTGACTAACAAAATATCGATAATCAACATGCTGATAAACAAAGTGATATAGCTTTTTTGACGGGGCCTAAAGTAAATCAAGCCGAGCGTGGCTGTAATTGTCATGGCTATAAAAAAAGCGCTATTACCCATTCGAGAACGGGACATGACTAACGCAATCACCATTATAATTATGCCTATTCTAAATAGTACTTTGTTACTTAGCCAAAACTTCACCAGCCTTCGCAGCCTTTCTCGTTTACTGGTGGTGTTGTCTTGATGCAAACTCGTTATCAAATACCCGATTGCTGCACTCAAACAGAGCATTAGAAAATTTGCGTAATGATTCTTGTAAATATAGCTGCCAGTGGCGATGTGCGAAACCGGCTGTTTGAACACCAGGCTGTACTTAATACCTGAAAGTACTTCTAGTGCGCCGTAGATAGCTTGAAATATGCCAGCTGCGCTAATGACTATAAGGGTGTAGCGTAAACGCTTAGCTGAATTGATAAGGGTTAATGCGATGAAAAATAGAAAACAATAGGCAAGAGATTTGAAGAAAGTTACGTCGCTCTGGCCTACATCAAAACTCAAAGATAGCCACTTTGAAGTGACGTTCTCTTGGTTACCCCATTGCTCGCTTAAGAGGTAGCTTACACGCTCAGGTCGTATTGCCTCGATCAGCGCAAAGGGTAGAGGAACAATATTGATAAGCTGCCAAGCAAGAAAAATAACCCAAAGAATAATGAATGTTCGATATTTTGTGTAGAGTTGATGAAGTAGAGAAGTGTTTAGCAGAACCAAGGTGCCGCCAATTGAAAACAGCGACATTTGCATCAGCGCCCAAGCCCACGGGCGGTTTGCGCCCAAGGACAGAGGAAGCCAGAACAAAGTGAATAAAAGAAAACCGAAAAGAAACTTTTCGGTTTTCAGAACATTAACCATAAACAACTACAACAAAAATAGTTAAAGTTTAAGCAGTTACGTTTTGGTTAGTTGGCAGAAATTGTTGTATCACCACCACCTGCACCCGCTGCCCCAGTACCGACACCAAGCGGAGAAAACGTATTGCCCGTTCCACCTGCTGCAGTAGCTGTTAATGTGCTTGGATCCACACCAGCATTAATAACTGCTAGCAGTGCATCGTCTTCACTAATTACCTGCATTTGAAGAGCGATATTGTAGATCTCGCTGGCACTCTCAGGAAACATTAAAACAGTAATCGTTATGATTTGAGATGCTTTATCTGGAAACTGTGTAAATCCAGCGATGGCTAATTCGAACCCTGTGGCATTTTCGTTAAGTAAACCTACTACAGATTCAAATGAATCTTGGTTGTCAGATAAATACGCAGTGCCTGCAGCATCGAAGTAAAGACCTTCATTGATTACAGTCTGACTAACTTGATTTGCGGCGTCTTGTATATTCGCTCCGTTATCAAGTTCATTAACAAGTAACGTTCTTACTTGAGTGCCCGGTGCGCTATTTTCTTGCGCTGAAGAAACAGGCGTTAGCACAATCAATGCAATCAAAAGTAGAGATAAAATAACGTTGCTACGCATAGCTTATCCTTTTAAATAAAACGTCGGGTCAGCGTCTTGCTAACACCATTAGTAATCATTGTATAACAAATAAGCGTGCTAGGTCTTCACTTTGTTATACGACTTTTCGGCTAAGTAACTTAATTTTGCCAAAGCGTAGGCTTTGCGAAATAAAAACCTTGCTGATAAGCAACGTCGAGTTGAGTTAATGTCACTGACTCTGCTTCATTCTCAACAAGCTCAGCAATTACGTTGATATTTAATCCTCGAGCTATGCTCAACAAGCTACTTACAAACAACTGATTATCTTTATCTGTGTGAATATCTTTCGTAAGCTTGCCGGAAATTTTTACAAAATGAGGCTGAATAGCCCTCAACCCTGCAAGTGATGCAAGATTTTCTCCAAAGTGCTCAATTGTTACGCGGCAGCCTAATGTCATTAGAGTCTTGCAAAAAGATATGGTGTCATCTTTATGGTGAATGAGTGCTGAGTCTTCGAATTCGAACACCAACTTAGTGCAAAGTGCCGTGTTTTGGTTCAATTGTGCAACTAGCCAGGTTCTGAAATGGGAATTAGCTAGAGATGCATTTGCAATATTAATGGCCACATCACATTTTGCTTGAGAAAGCTTTTTAAAAACGAGGGTTGCTACCAACTTATCGACCTCTGGAATAAGGTTCAATCGCTCTGAAGCGGGGATTAACTGCGACATTGGTATAACACTGCCGCTTTCTTTGTCTTTGAAGCGTGCGAAAGCCTCAAAATATGAGGGAGTGTTTTCTGCAATACTCATGACAGGTTGTATCAGCATGTCAGCGTACTGTTGCTCCAATATCACATTGAGCCTCTCTCTCCATGCAGTATTACTGTGTATATGAGAGAGTTCTGAAGCAAATTGCCATCCATTAGCTTGTTTAGTTGCAGCCATAAGTGCGCTGTCAGCATTTTCCATAATTTCGGAAAAAGACTGCTTATCGCTAAATTGCGCCACGCCCATCCACACCGAACGATTTCCGTCTTTGAGAGGATTGCAATGTACGAGAGTTTCACTTAGATCTTCGATTTTATTTGAACATTCTCTCTTTGATATTGCTTCAGTGACTAGTGCAAAGTCGGCGCCTGATAGCCTGAATAAGTGTGTAGTCTCAGCCGACTCTTTGGAGAACTGCTTAAGAATGTTGGCAACTGAAGTAACGTAATTGTCGCCCTCTTGGGCACCGAGAGAAGTATTGATAGCGTTGAGGTGCGCTAATCGTATTATAACTAAATAACCTTCATCTGAATGGGCTGTCGAACTTAATAAAGCGTTCATGTGACGAGTGAAGGCACTTCTGTTTTGAACGCCCGTAAGGCTGTCTTCGTACGCTTGCGCCTTGAAGTGTTCTGCTTTTTGGGAAAGTTCTTTAAACATCCCTTCTACAGATGAAGACAGCTTATTCACCGCTTGGGTAATAAATGTAAGCTCTTGGGTAAATGGCTTATAGTTTATTTGAGAAAACTTTTGGTTTTGAATGTCATTAATCTTGTGAACCACAATTCTAAGCGGTTTTGTAATAGCGGTAATTATGAAAAGCAACGCGATGTAGGCTACAACGAACGCGGCAAAAAACATAAAGGCACTTTGTTTGACACTTTCATAAAGCGTTTCATTTGCAAGTCCTGGGTGGCTTTGGACTGTTAGCTCTCCGGCCAAGGTCCAGCCATCGTTTAATTCAGTTCGTTGAACGGGTGGTGTGACTTCTACTAAATTAGTGAACCACGCAGGCACTGAATCTTGAGTATTTGGGTTTTTACGCTCAATCAGTAAATTACCTTCCATGTCAGAGACCGTAATATACTGATAGAAACCCCTGTCAAAAATGGCATTTACCATAGTCTCCGCAACAATTATTCCGTTGGGTTCGCCAATGTAAGGCGTGATGGAAAGGCCTAAAGACGTTGCTGTATCTTGAGCGTGAGTCGCTAGTTGTTCGTTTACATACTCTCGAGTTAGCTTTACATTTATAATGAAAGAGCCAGCAAATACTAAAACCAAAAAAATGGCTAAGCTCGTACTTAATTGGGTAGATAGTCTCATTATTTTTCTTTATCTCCGTACATTACGCGGTCTAGTCGCTCTACCATGTCGTCCCACATTTTCATTGGGCCACTACCTCTCAACTTGCGGCCTGTTCCCATCGCTTTCGCAGCCCACAATCCATTACCATTAAAACTGTAAATAGGGGATAAGTCTCTGCGCTTATTCGCCGGTAAAATTCGCCGATTAATATTGTCTAAAACTAAAGGTACTGAGGTAGGCGTTTCATAATAAGCTAGCACCATGTGAGGTTGACGTAATTCTAATGCCGTTACATACATAAGCCTTAATTGACTCTCTGGTACACCTAGCTCAATGAGTGAGAAATATTTCGCAATGGTGTAGTCTTCGCAGTCGCCTGCGCCAGTGGCAATAAACTCTATAGGGGTGGCCCAGTAGTCCTTTTCGTTCCAGTGAACAAGATCGTCAACAAAATCGAACCGGTTAAAGAAGCGGTTGATAGAATAGAGTTTTTCATCAATCGCCTCTTGTTGTAATTCATCGATCAGTTGTCGCCAATCAGCAACATCTTCGGCAGCGTTACTGCCATATACGTCATTAATGCGCTTATAAACCTGCTCGGTAAAGACCGTTTTTTGTTGAGCAATACCAGACGCGACGACAAATACGCAAGTCATCATAATAACGCCAGCGCGAAAAGCAGTAATTAAACTGCGGAGTTTGACTGGGTTCTTTGTTCGCGTGACGTAGCGTTCTTTTTGGTGCAAGACGTGGATACTTTATGCAATAGATTAAGGCGAATGTAAAAAATGTTTCACTACAACGTTGTACGCTGTCTCACCTGTGATTGCGTTATGATGGCAAACTTGGTGATAACTTGAAAGGTTTTTGCTTAACTGAATTATCTTTTACTCAAAAGTGATCATAATTGGCATAATTCGTGTTTCTTATAAGCTAGGTAAATCATGTACCGCCCTCGAAAGCTTCGATAAGCACTTGCCATTAATTAGCATTGAAGGGCGGAAACCATGTACGAATATCAATTACACCTGATATCATTAGAACTGCTTGTAGTTTTATTACAACGAAAAGGAACTTTCATGAAGTACTCAGCGCGTCCAGCGGTGTTTATAATAAATTCACTTGAAGGCGGCGGCGCTGAACGAGTTATGGTTAAACTATTAACCATAATGGAATCTTATTTCGAGGAAAAAACGATTCCCGTCCATCTTATTCTTTTGGATGATCTCCCTGAATCTCATCAATGCCCGGCGTTCGTCGATAAAACTGTACTGGACTCTCAGGGGAGCCTAGTCGAGGGTTATCGACAGCTAAAGCCTGTTTTGGAAAAGATTGCTCCTGAGTATGTATTCAGTTTCTTAACGCGAAGTAATTTTCTAAACGTCGCGCTTTCTAAGCGTTTAGGGTTCAAATCAATTATTAGTGAAAGGGTTAATACTACCAGCCATCTGTCAGGTGGCTTAAAGGATAGGGTAAGCCGATTACTTGTTAGGTTGCTATATAATAAAGCCGATAGTGTAGTGGCTGTTTCTGAAGGTGTAAAAGCCGATTTAATCCAAAATTATGCAGTGCCGAAAGACAAAGTAGCTGTGTTATATAACCCCTACGATATTGAACAATTGAAGGAACAGGCCGCGGAGAGTGTATTAGACCTCCCTGCTAAACCTTACATTATTGGTGTAGGGCGATTAGTAAAGAACAAGAATTTTTCACTTTTAATCAACGCTTACGCTAAAGCAAATATCTCAGAAAACCTTGTTATTCTGGGAGTAGGTGATGAAGAACTTAAACTGAAAAACCTCGCAGTAGAGCAGGGGGTAGGTGACAAAGTTCATTTCTTGGGGTTTAAATCTAACCCATACCCTTATGTAAGCAGCGCCGAATTTTTTGTTAGCACATCAAATGCAGAGGGTTTTCCCAATGCCATTGTTGAAGCAATGTGCTTAGGGAAAGCCGTAGTCGCTACTAACTGTGAATCAGGTCCCGCTGAAATTCTTGCTGAGAAATATCCTTATCACGTGTCTGGTGCTAGCGAAGAGAAAAACGGTATTCTATGTGAACTCAATAACGTTCAGGGTGTTTGCGGCGCTTTAAAACTGCTCGAAAACGACAGCGTTCGCACTTCCTATGCAGCCAAGAGTAGAAGCTGTGCACAGCAATTCTCTTACCAAGCCTTCCAGGAGAAGGTGGTTGCAATAATAGATAAGGTTTGTAAATAAGCATGTTCGAAGGGTTAAAAGTTGTCGTTGGCCTGATCAGTTTCATTCTGGTGTATCGTACTGTCACTGGCAATTGTAATAAATACCTAGCGTTTGCGATTTGCGCAATATGGCTAAGGTTTTTCTTGGCAGCATTTCATACGATTACTTATCCACCTTTGATCGTGGGCTTTTCCATCAATGCGCTTGGGAGTATTAGTGTCGCTTGCCTAGGCTTGTTAGTGATTCCGACTCCAGTTTTTACACTTAAGAAATTCTTTCCTTTCTTTTTGTTTTTCGTGTGCATCGCTATAAGTGGATTCGTGAATATGAAAATCCCAGGCACTATTAATGTACTTGTGAAATGGTGTTATTTTTTAGTGCTCGCAAGTGCTTTAATTCTATCCGTAAGGGTGCAGGGGCAAAATGCAACCTTCAAGAAGCTTCTCGTCGCCTTTACTATGCCTGTGGCCTTACAGATTCTCTCTGTTGTGTTAGGTCAAGCGAAAGCTACGGAAGCAGATGGTTCGGCGAGTTACATCGGTGGATACAACCATGAGGCCGCTTTCTCAATGATTATCGTCAGCTTCATATTTGTGGTGGGCCTGATAGAAAGAGGTACACTGTCGTTTAGAACGTCTTTGTTTACCCTTTCTGTTTTCTTGCTTGTATTAGTTAACTACAGAACTTCGATTCTCACTATTCTTCCGATTGCAGCTGTGTTTTACTTTACGCTAGCAGAGCAACGGTTAAAGCCTTCGCAGAAAGCTCCTGTGATGATGATAGTTGCGATGGTATTGCTTTCTTCCTTTCTCGCTTTGTCTTTTACCATGAAAGAAAGGTTTGCTGACATCGGCCTCTTACTCAGCAATTTAGACCTCATGCTGAAAGCTCCCATTTATTTTTCAGACGCTGAGCGCGATATCATGTCTGCAAGGGTTTACATTTGGAGCCAATATATAGACGCCTTTAGGAATGCTGATTTACTTAACCAGTTGTTAGGTTTTGGTCCAGATTCTTGGAAAGGTCGATTTAATTTATATGCTCACAATACATTTGTTTCATACATTTATGAATATGGTGTCTTAGGAGTAGGGAGTTTCGTATTTGTATGTATAAGCGTATTACTCAACGCTTTAACACTCAAAGACAGAAAGTTGTCTAAAATTCTTGCGCTTTCTTTTGTCGGTTTCTTAGCAATGAACATGGCTACAATGCCATTGTGGAATATCGAGGGACTGATTTTCTTTGCCATATTAAATGCCGTACTAATTGGCCATAAAAAGAGTAGTAAGAGCAGGCAAGTTTCTACGGACAATCGGGAATTACTCAATGCGAATTGAAAGCAAATCTGATTACAAAATGTATCTCAGTGCAGACTTAGATGCATTGAATATCAAGCCTTCACTTAAAAACAAGTTGACTCACGATATATGGTCTTTTCAAAAGTCCTTGAGAAAGCTGGAATATTATTTGAACTGTAAACATGGTCTGTTAAGTCGAGTGTATACAGTTCTGCTGAGGCTTCGTGTTCGGAAAAAAGGAAGAAAGTTGGGTTTCTCTATACCTCCGAATGCATTTGGTCCTGGTCTCTCAATTGCACATGCGGGAACAATAGTTGTCAATGCAAATGCGCGAATCGGGCGAAACTGTCGTATCCATGTTTGTGTGAATATTGGTGCAGACATTAGAGATGGAAATAAGGCTCCGAATATAGGTGATGATTGCTACATTGGCCCAGGTGCAAAAATTTATGGCGATATTGTTTTGGGCGACAATATAGGTATTGGCGCTAATGCCGTTGTAAACAAAAGCTTCTCGGGTAATGTAACTATTGCAGGTATGCCTGCAAAGGTTATTAGTGAAAATGGACCCAAAAGCTATAGGGATCACAAGAAATGAAAATTGCAGTAGTTGGATTGAGGGGCATCCCTAACATCATGGGCGGGATAGAGTCTCATTGTCAGCAAATCTATCCTAGGATCGCGAAAGAGGATGTTCAAATAACCGTGATTGGCAGAAGCCCATATTTGGAAAGCCGACGCAGTGAATATGAGGGTATATCTGTCATCGGATTGTGGGCTATTCAAAATAAGTTTTTAGAAACGTTTCTGCATACCTTTGTTGCTATTATTTATGCAGCGATTTTTATACGTCCAAATGTTCTTCATATTCATGCTGTTGGACCCGCACTATTTACACCCCTTGCGCGTCTTTTAGGCTTGAAGGTAGTGGTAACTCACCACGGTGCAGACTACGACCGTCAGAAATGGAACGCGATTGCCAAATTCATCCTAAAGTCGGGTGAGAAAATGGCTTGCTTGTTTGCAAATAAGGTCATTGTTGTGGGGCGCTCATTAACCAGTACGCTTAAGATGAAATACCCCAAACAAAAAGACCGTATTACGTTTATTCCCAATGGAACACTTGCGGCTTTCGGGCAAGGATGTACTGAAAAAGACTTGCCTAAAGACTTAGCGATTACTTCTGGAAACTATATTTTAGCCGTCGCAAGGCTAGTACCTGAAAAAGGGCTACACGATTTAGTTGATGCCTACAATAAGTCTGAAACTACCCACAAACTCGTTATTGTGGGTGATGCAGATCACAATGACGACTATTCGAGAAAGATAAAGTCCAAAGCCAGTGAGAAAGTGATTATAGCGGGTAGACGCGGTGGCAGTGAGCTACAGAGTTTGTACAAATTTGCAAGAGTATTTGTTCTTCCCAGCTATCATGAAGGGCATCCGATTGTCGCATTGGAAGCGATAAGCGCGGGTACACAGGTGCTTTTATCTGATATTCAACCCAATTTGGACATTGCACTTCAGGTTGATTGCTATTTTAGAGTAGGTGATGTCAATTCGCTAACCAACAAGTTGAATGAGTTAGACAATTTAAATCTCGAAATCGATCAATCAGCGTTTTTGGCGAGGTACGATTGGGATGCAATTGCAGTCAATACGTTACGACAATATATGAAAGCGACAGGCCGTCTGCAGGCAGCAGGTGGCACCCAATGAGGGCAAAGGAAAAACTGAATATTGTTTATATATTGTCTGAAAAATCTTCTGGTTCTAGTTTTCTGTTTCGTAGTTTAGCTGATGCTTTAAATATAAAGGACTACCCTGAGACTCAGCATTTTGAATCGGAGACACTTTACTGGACGAAAGCTGCGTCAATTTTAGAAATGCCACAGCTAAAAATGTTGGCTAGTTCGGTACCTTACAGCAAGGAAAGAGCACATTCTGATCTAATTAAGTTTCTAGAAAGAAACTTGGGGTCTCTACCACCCTACACCAATGACAAAGAGCTAATTTTTAAAGGATGGTATGAAATCATTCAAAAATTTGGCCCAGTATTTATAGAAAAGTCACCGCATCACCTAATGCAGCAAAGTGTGCTGCAATTGATGAAAGAATTTGAGCACGAGTATGCTGATTTACTCAACTGTCACTATGTTTGTATCGTTCGAAATCCAAAAGATGTTTTCCTATCTCAATTCAGACGCTGGAACGTGGCACTAGACACACTTGAGAATCAGTGGTTGGTTAACTACATGAATTGGTTTAACTTTTCTAAAGATCAGGTTGAACGTTGTAGACTAATAAAATATGAAGACCTTGTTTCTGATCAAGCTGAGATCGTTAGAGCAATTTGTGAAGATTTGGGAGTCGAATCCAAATTTGTGCAAAAAGAAAAATCGAGAAAAAGTAAAGCATCAAAACAATCTTCATTTTTCGGGCACACATTCTCTGATTCCATTTTCCAATTAGCGAGCATGCTGGGCTATTCAAAACATGAGATAGAAGGGCAAGCAAATCTCAAATGGGCGGCATACCATCTTTATACTCGCTACATTTATTCGCCAGCGAAGCGAATATACAACAATATAAGAGGGATCTAATAATGGACTTCAGTGTTGTTATAACCACATACAACAGACCTGATTACTTAGAGCAGTCGCTAAAAAGCGTGTTAGCCCAACATGTACAACCCAAAGAGATCATTGTTGTAGATGACAATTCGGCGACTAGCTATGACGATGTATTGTCTAAATTTGATGACACTAGAATACATTACCTGAAACAGCCGGTGTCCGGGGGGGCAAATGTAGCTAGAAATCGAGGTGTAAAAGAATCAAGTGGGGATATTGTCGCTTTTCTTGATGATGATGACATATGGTTACCGATTTACTTAGATCACCATCAAGAGAAGTATCTTGATGGTGCAGATGCTGTGGTGTCAGGTTTTAGACATCTAGGGCATGAATCAAAAATTAGAATAAATTCTGACACAGTGGTGTCTAAAACCTCACTTATTCGAGGTAATCACTATTGTGGTATGAGCGGCTTTAGCGCAAAACGTGATTTGCTGATTGATATGCCATTTGATGAGTCACTCAATAATGGACAAGACTGGGACATGTACGTTCGTTTATTTGAGCGTGGTGTGTCTTTCATCAATATCAACATTCCCATATTCCTATATCGCTTTCAAAACGAAGATGGCATTGGGGCGAAAGTCCGCAAAATGAAACCAAGTGATATCGAGAAGCGTCTAGGCTCAGCAAGAAAGCATAGGCAGTTTCTAGGTGAATATTGGTTCAAAAAACGAATTTGTGAGCAGGTACTATTTTCTCTTAAACACAAAAAGACAAAATTGGCGTGGATTAAAAAGGCTATCGAAATTGCAGGAGTAAGAGCGACATTCATGTTCTTCCTCAATGCAGTAAAAAGAAAGTTATCAAGTAAGTCCTCAGTGATTTAAAGAAGCCTTCTTATAAAGGTAATTTAGTTCAAGGAAATATGAATTATTATGTGTGCAGCCTTAACAGTCTCAGTAATCATTCCGGTTTGGAATGACAGTCGACGAATATTGAAATGCATTGATGCATTAAAAAAACAAACGATTCCTGCTGACCAATTTGAGGTAATAGTCGTGGACAACGGGTCATTTGACAATACGTTTGAGGTTATTTCGGGTATTGAGGGTATCACTGCAGTTCAAGAAACTCGCACGGGTTCTTATGCAGCTAGAAACAAAGGTTTGAGTATTGCAAAAGGGGAGTTTGTCGCATTTACTGATTCTGATTGTGTTCCTGAGCCTTCTTGGTTAGAGAAACTAATCGAGAGCGCGCGCTCCAATCCAGGTTTTGGTGTTATTGCTGGAGATATGAGCTTTTTCATTGATGAAGAACAAAATGCAGAGCGCTATGCTTTGGATTACGAGTCTTTCTTTTCGATGAAACAAGAACAATATGCAAAAGAAGGGGCGTGTATCACTGCCAATTGGTTATCCGCAAAGCAGGTTTTGGAACAACATGGTTGTTTCGATGCAAATTTAAAGTCGGGCGGTGATCATGAAATGTCTAAACGCTTATCTCGAAATGGTTTTCCTGTTGTATTTTGCAAAGAGGCAATAGTAAATCATCCGGCTAGAAGTTTTGATGAAATATTGAAGAAGCGCCGACGAGTCATTGGCGGTGCCTGGGATAAAAATTCGTCAAAATTAAAACCTATTTTAATGTATTGGCGAGCGTCTAAGCTCTTCATCAGACGTATTTTGACTACATTATTTGGAACTAAAGCCACTATTCAGAAAAAATTCTCTGTTATGAAAGTTGTCATTGCAATTTTTGTTGTCTCACTTGCAGAAATTACCCGTTTGATGGTGGGTAATACAAGCTCAAGAAGTTAATTAGGAATATTCAGTGAGTAGATTGGTAAAGGCTACTTCATGGACGACACTTGCAACTGTCGTCAACCTTGGGCTGACAATGCTTCAACTAGCAATTCTAGTACGCGTTTTGTCACCAAGTATTTTTGGGCAGTTTGCAGTTGTAAACCTCATTTTAGAAATTTTTGTCGCGTTTGCGTTAGGTGGCATCTCAAACTTTCTAATATATAAAAAAAATGCAGACCAAGAAACTTCCAACGCAATCTACTATTTAGCGTTGATCATTGGTGTCGTTTGCAGCACATTACTTTTTTTTCTCGCCCCGATTCTAGCTAATCTTCTCGGTTACGATGCCATAGTGCAGGAACTTAAATTAGCAACGTTGTTACTAGTCGTTTCATCTCTATCTTCGCAATATCAAGCATTAGGAATGAAAAACTTTAAGCATCAACAGGTAGCACAAATCGATATAGTAGCGAAAATAGGCTCGTTTGCATTTGCAATAAGCTTTACGCATCTAGAGCTGCTTTGCCTTGTAGGTGCAGTGGTGATTTACCAGCTTCTTAGGTTAATTGGTTTTATGCTGTGCTTAGGAAAATATGTAAATCTTTCCACCAGAGTAAATACATCGATATACAAAGAAGCATTTAATTATGGCATTTTTGATTTTGGTTCTCAGGCACTCAACATCCTGAGAAGACAACTCGATGTTATAATTCTTGCAGTTACATTGCCAAGCAACGAAATGGGTATTTACCATGTTATAAAGCAGCTAGCCAGTCGACCTGCTCAAGCGTTTCAGCCCATAATCGGAAAAGTAGCACTACCTGCTTTTGCAGAAGTCAAAGACGATCAGTCGCGCTTTGAACGAGTTTACAAAGATTTTTTTATTTTGCAGCTGTTTGTTTTGGCATGCATCTACATGCCCGTCATAATAACTTCTGATTTGGTCACAACGTTATTTTTTGGTGAATCTTATGCCAAGCATAGTTGGATACTATCTCTTCTTGCAACATTCTGGTTTGTTCGTGTAGCCAGCTCGAACTTAGTTGGCCCTTTAGTACAAGCGACTGGTCATACTAAACGAAACTTCTTTTGGAATGTGGCCGTTTTACTGCCCAATGCCCTAGTAATTTACTTGTCTTCTCAATTTGGTGTACTTGCACTTGTGTCGGCTATGGCTTTGTTTCAGTTAACTTTGTTTCCTATAGTTAATTACTATTTCATCCAATATATCACCAAAGTGGATTTCAGTTTTTCTCTTAAGAATGTGTTTATTGTCGTGTTGTTTTTTGTATTGCCTCTTTGTGCATTGAAATATTTAGTGTTCCCTTTCTTGCCCAACATCTTTTTGTTGAAAGAGGTTGCTGTAGCTTTGTTCACACTCGCTTTGGCTACACTATTGTTGTTTTTCTTTAAAGAGTTAAAAGGCTCTCTCAAAAGAGTAAAAGGATTTTAAATGTCAGCTTCTAAAAAGGTTTACTTTTTCGTACGAACATTCCCTGTATTATCACAAACGTTCGTACTAAATCAGGTAAAAGACCTCAAAAGTAGAGGTATGGATGTACATGTGTTAGCTGTTAACCCAATCAATGATGATTCGTCTGTTTTGACTTCAATCTTTGGTTCAGAGGCTAAAAACAAAGTCACGTCGATTTTACCAAAGCCGCATTCGAGAAAGTCATGGCTTTTAATGATATTAGGCGTTTTTTACTGTGTGATGGCTAAACCAAGAAGGGAAGTGCTTGGATTAGCAATAAGGTTGGTTAAAAAGAAAAATTTCTTTCTTGCGAAAGATTTGTTGTGTTTAGCGTGGTTCTTGAGAAAAAGAAAAATTGAGATGGATAATTGCATAGCACACTTTGGTAGCAATGGAGTGGTGCTTGATTATCTTCGTAACGCTAATCTTATTGACTGTGAAAACTTATTCACAGTTTTTCACGGATATGAAATAAGTCGATATGACCAACTAAATATTTGGGGTGAAGAATACGGTAAGCTTGGAGGTACACTGTTACCTATAAGCAGACACTGGGAAGAGTCATTGATTGCTTTTGGTGCTCAAAAAGAAAATATTAAGGTCATTCATATGGGCGTGGATGTTGATAAGTTTTCTTTTATAGACAAAAGCATAAAACCTCCATTGCAAGTTCTCTCTGTTGCCAGGGCTACAGAAAAAAAAGGGTTGAAATATGCTATACAAGCTGTTCTTGAAGCGGATATACAGTGTCAATTTACTTTAATCGGAGACGGGAAGCTTTTACCAAATTTGCGAAAAATAGTAGATGAGCATGAAAATAAAGACCGAATTACGTTTCTCGGGGCTTGTTCTCCTGAACGTGTGGCTCAGGAGTTGAAACAAACCGATTTATTCTTACTTCCATCTGTTCGAGATGCCTCAGGTGATAAAGAGGGGATACCTGTTTCGCTTATGGAAGCAATGGCCAGTGGAGTTATTGTATTGTCTACGTTTCACAGTGGTATACCTGAGCTCATTGAAGACGGTAAAACTGGCTTTTTGGTACCAGAACGTGATGCAAATGCGATTAAAAGTAGAATGCAAGATATCGTAGTTCACAACTCACTCTCTTCCATTCGAGTTGCAGCTCGCGCAAAAGTCGAAACTGAATTTAATGCATCGACGTTGAGCAATCAACTACTCTCGATATTAACAAATTAAAACGGATTTCAAACGAATGAAAATATTGATTATTGGTAACCATTCTTGTGGAAACAGAGGTGATGGCGCAATCATAAGAGGATTAATTGAGGAGCTAGAGCAGCAGTTACCGAGTATCGGACTTGATTTGGTGTCGAGGTTTCCCGTAAGTTCTGAAATATTACTTTCGAGGCCTTTCAAGAATGACTGGTTGTATAAATATCAGCCATACAAAGGTGGCTTAAAATCAAAAATTAAGAACAAAATTCAAAAGCCTATTCTGTTGGAGAGATTATTATCATCTGCAAAAACCGGCGATATACATAAAAGTCTCCCCATTGAGTTCAAAAGCTACATAAACGAACTCAAAGGCTACGACTATGTTATTCAGGTAGGGGGCTCGTTCTTTGTTGATTTATATGGGGTTGGACAATTTCATCACGCTTTATGTGCGCTTGCTGCGCAGGTACCCCTACTGATCTTAGGTCACTCAGTTGGGCCTTTTGAAGATAAAAAGTTTTGTGAAATTTCCGAGCTCGTCTTTCATCGCGCAAAAATATTTGGGCTCAGAGAATCAGTAAGTAAAGGGCTATTAGAAGAGAGGTTTGCTTTACCGAAAAGTTATGTCAAAGGTGCGGATACTGCATGGTTAGTAAATAACAACAATGTAGATATCGAGAATAAAGCGCTACTAGATTTTATCGCCGGCGGAAAAACTGTAGCGATTACATTAAGAGAGCTAAAACCTTTTGATAAACGGCTAGGCGTGAGCCAGGAAGATTATGAGCGGAGCTTTGCAGAGCTTTGCAACGAACTGATTGAAGACGGATACCAAGTGCTTGCGTGTTCAACCTGTACCGGAATAGAAGGATATCAGAAAGATGATCGAATGGTCGCTTATAAACTAAGTAAGCACATTCGTGATGTTTCAAAATACAAGGTTGTTATGGATGAGCTAAACGATGTTGAGTTGGGTACTCTGCTTAGTCACTGTGAGCTAACCATTGGTACACGCTTGCATAGCGCTATAATTTCAATGAATTTTGGAACACCAGCATTTGCGTTAAACTACGAACACAAGTCCGAAGGCATTATGAATCAACTAGGCTTACCTTCTTTTGGTGCACCATTGTCTGAACTTTTAAACGGGCAACTCGTTTGTAAAGTGAAGGAATGTATTTCGAATATTGACGAAGCGCGAGAAAAGGTACGTGTTGCAGTCGTAGCCGAAAAAGGTAGAGCTAAAGACATGATAAAAGTAGTCACTCAATAAGAGAGTGTCTGCTTTTTTTACATTAATTTTTCTGGGATAAGGCAAAGCTTTGTAATATATGGTCTTTTTGGTTGTGGCGTAATTTTTGCTTTAACGTGTTGTATACGCTGTATTTGACCTCATGCATTAGTCAAAAGGAAAAAACATGAAATTTATTAAAAGTGCGCTAATAACGACATTGCTACTTATCGGTGGTTCTGCTAACGCAGCATTTATCAATTTTAGTGACTACACTGCCACTGCCTATGGTAACCAATCCAAAACAGGTTCGGAAGTAGTGTCTAATTCCGGAAACACATTTACATTAAATGGTAATCGCTGGGTTGATATTCTTTACGGTGTAACGCTTACAAGTACATCAATATTAAATTTTTCCGTTGAAGCTACAGGCTTGAACGCAGAATTGTACGGTATTGCTTTTGAAACGAACGATACATATAAATATGGTCAAATGGACAATTTCGTTTTCTTTGGCGGAACACAACTAACACAAGTAACAAGTGAGAATTCGCTACCATCGTTTGGAAGCTACTCAAGCGGTGATGGTGTAGTGAACTTCTCCATTAATGTAGGCGATTATTTTACAGGTGTTTTTGACCGTATGGTTTTCATTTTAGACAATGATGCAAACCAGTCTGGCTCAGTAGTTTCTTTCTCTAATGTAGAGGTTTGTGACAACGCGCTCGTGTGTCAACAATCATCTGTTATAGCGGTTCCTGAACCTGCACATATTGGCCTTGCAAGTCTCGCTCTAATCGTTATGGGCGTTACTCGTCGCAGGAAAAAAATATAAGATTTAATAACTTACAGAAAAGGAAGCGATGGCTTCCTTTTTTTTGTAAGTGTAATCAGTGAAGCTTTAATTAGATATCGTCAATTTTATGTCTGAGAATGTCACGCTGGCATTATTTTGAGACTTTTTCACATCATCGTAATCTAATACAAAGACAATATACTTAACATGACCTTGGATATATTTCCCAATGGGAAATGTTATCTCTGTAGCTGGAGCATTGAAAAAGCCTTGCGCGTCCACACCCCACGCTTGAGTTCCAAAAAATTGGATAATCCGGTTGGCGGTTTGTTTATTATCAGTTTCAAAGCCGATTCCCACTATTTCAGGGACACCCACAATTTCCAACGTGAGTTTCAATTCAGTCTTCTCGGTTATCTCGTAATGAATTGGCGCTTTTATCCAATTGTTTCCTGTTAATGTTAAAGTGTGTCGAGTTTCTTTAAATGTCTGACCATATTCATATTGTTGAGAAAATGAAGTGAACTTCAGTTCTTTTGTATCCAATAGCCATGTTTTGTTCTCTAACTCTTTAGGTGACATAGAAAATTGAATAGGCTCTGTGGATGTTTGGATTGAGAAGTTGGGAATCAATGATGTAGGAGATGATTCCAACAAAGTAGGTCTATTGTCTTTGAGCATTTCAATATATGTTTCGTCATCTGAAAGTTCATTTTCGACAATATCATCCAAATTGAATTCATATCTAGCACCCACAATGCTTTCGTTGAAGCAAAGATCATTTATGCTCCTACTTTTGTAATATTTTTGTTTGTCATAAATACAAAAGCCAGATGCATTCCCAATATTTTTTGTGATGGTGATATTGTTTTGCATGTGAACCCAAAATGTATTGTCGCCATTGAAGTTTGAAGCGGCAAGGCCATTTCGGTTTGTATAAATGTAGTTTTCAAGAATTAAGTTCTGGCCAGCAGGTTGAGATATTAGCCCTCCTGCTTTTATCGCGGTCCATTCAGAGCCTCGCTCGTCACCTAAATCATGAATATAGTTATGAAAAATATAGTTTGGACCAAGTCGATTGGGTGCTACGCTTATACCAGTGTAGCCTTGGGTTAATTCATTATTGTAGAAGAGTACATTGCGCTGCCCACCGTCTAACTCTACAAGATCATCATTAGCAAAGGCTAAATAGTTCCCATAAATAGCGGAATCTCTAACAAAACCACCATTACGCCATGAATTTTGTCGGCCTTCTATAACGTCATTAAACCTGTTTGTATCAGAGCCATATAAGCGATTGTTTCTCACAATCATTTGGCCTCGCAACGCCTCATCTGGGTGGTATGCCCAAACCAGTATGGCACTAGGACCATTGGGGTGGCCGTTTCCCCAGTGATTTGCGCTCAGGTTTTGGTTGTGTATTTCGCAATTCTCGATTACAGAAACGCCTGTCTTTTGTAAGTAAATACCAGAATCATAGTTTATTGGCGAGCTACTGTTTTCGCTCTCGTACGCCTTTCCATTTTTATAAACCCCCGCTTTTCGACCATACTCCGAAACGTCACATCCCTTTATCCAAATATTATGAGTTCTGTCTGCAAAAATTCCGTAGCGCTTACCACCTTTTATTATGAAATTTTCTAACATCACGTATGACTGGCGGCCAATATGTACAGCAGAAAGAAACTCATCACCTGCGTCAATGATGGTTCCGTCGCCAATTATTTTGGCATAACCGTCTTCACTACCATAAATATCTAGCTCTTCTAAGTTAAGTTGACCGCCATTGTAGATTTCTGAGAGGTGGTACACCTTATTTGGATCGATTGGAGGGCTGTTTGCACGAGTCTTAAATGTAAATGAATAACGCTGTTCATCGGATTCATTCTTGACCATTATTTCAACTTCATATTCAGTATCCTCATCCAAATATACTAAGCTGCCCGAAAGCGCACCGTAAACAGGCTCCCAAACTAAGCTCAATCCATCGCGCCATTGAAGTTCATTTAACTTTTTAAATCTGACGGTGTTGGTGCTGTCTTCGTTTTGATTGTATAAAACGATCCCGGCTGAGTTGATCAGAGGTGTGACAGAATTTTCTAGACCACTAGCGCTTTCATCAAAAACGAGGGTAGGGTCAAGATTCATTGACACGATGGCAGTCAGTATTAAATCCTGATCTAGGTTTTCCACGCTTTGCACCTTGCGCAGCAATGCATAACTGTCGATTGGGAAAAGTTGAATCAATAATTCCAACAAATCAGGTTTTGATTTAAATACTTTATCAGCATTGACATAGTCGTTGGTTTTGTAATTTTCTAAAAGCCCTGCTTCGTAAAGCTCAACAATGGAATTTGCATGCTTCGCTACCAAATTACTTGTTTTGACTCTGCCAAACGAGTGATTTTTTAATGCAGCAACTTTAGCCTCAGTGGCTTGATTGTCTAATGGAACTAATATTCGATGGAATAACGTACCTGGTTGATTGTAGAGTTGTTTAGAAGGTGAGGTTTTATTCGATATGCTACATGATACAAGCGCAGACGAAATGAATATAATAAGAAGAGGAACGACACAGTAGTTTTTCATGAGATAACCCTGGCAGCTAAAAAAGAAAATGCGCTAAGATTTGTTCGCAAACTCTATAATTGCAAAGTTCCACGCGCAAGTTAATACTGCAACGATTTTTGTACGGTTAAGTCGCAAAAATCGTTTAGCTGATTTTTCATAAAAACAATAACTTCTATCTTTTTGATTTGTAGAAATTTAAATCGATTCGATCAACATGTAGCATGGCAGTTATGTCGACTAGGCTTACCAGCAATATTCATTCTTTATGAGCTTCTATGTTTAGCGAGACAGATAAGAAGAAACAAGAGCTTTAAGTGTTGCCTTAAATACTAAGGCGTAATTTGGTTTGTGAAAAGGAATCAACATGGCTCATGTATGCGTGATTGGAACAAGAGGCGTGCCTTCTTTCGTTGGTGGAATTGAGACTATCTGTGAAAACCTCTACCCAACAATTGTAGGTCAACATCAAGATCATAGAGTGACAATTCTCGGCAGGCTTCCCTTTGAAGGACAAACAACCTACTCATTTAAAGGCGTCGAGGTGCGCGTTTTAAAAGCGCCAAGCATTAAAGGGTTAGAAACCTTTATTCACACATTTATCGCGTTGATTTACGCTAGACTAAAACTCCATCCCAAAATAGTGCATTTACACGGTATTGGGCCGGGCTTTTTCAGCTTCTTATCTCGATTATTTGGATTCAAGACCGTAGTTACTCATCACTCTCCAGACTACAAGAGACCTAAATGGCGCTGGTACGGAAAGTGGATTTTAATGGCAGGGGAGCTAAACACGGTTATTTTTGCCAACAAAGTGATCTGTGTAAGTAATTCTTTAAAAAACGATCTTGATAAGCGGTTTAGCTTCTTAAAAGGAAAAAGAACCACCATCAGAAACGCAGGTTCATTGATTGCTCACGAAAACTGGCCTGATGACAAGCAATTGTTAGCATCGCTTAATTTGAAACCAAAGCAATACATTCTTGCTGTAGGGAGGTTAGATAAAACCAAGGGGTTTGATGATCTAATTCACGCATATGAGGCTAGCGATTTGACTAACACGAAATTGGTAATTGTTGGGTCCAATTATGAGCAGGATGACTATGTACTGGCGCTTATGCAGAATGAAAGTGAGCGAATAATTTTTGCCGGTACCAGAACCGGAGGTGAATTAGTCACCCTTTATAAAAATGCTTCAATTTTAGTAAACCCATCGTATATGGAAGGTTTTTGCTTAGTTGTTGCAGAAGCCCTGTCTGTATGTCTTCCTATTATTGCCAGCGACATAGGTGCGCACAGAGAGTTTGGACTTGAAGACGCATGTTACTTTACTAAGGGTGATGTAGATGCCTTAACGAAAAAGCTTAATACAAAGGATTACAGTTTATTTCGTTGTCGCAATGCAGAGGAACTGCAATCGAGCAATACATGGCAACTGAATGTCGACAGACATGTGTCACTTTACAACAGCTTACTCTAGTTGGGTGCGAATGAAAGACCAGTATTGTTCGGCCACCTTGTCTATATGAAAGTCTTTCGCGCGCTTTAGGCTCATCGCTTTGTATTCTTTTCGTAATGCCTCATTCTGGAACAAATTAATTGCATGAGTCAGTTCAACCCTGTTGTCGAGTGGGGCAAGAATGCCGTATTTTGCTATATGTACCTTGTCTGAATGGAAATTAACATCTGCTGCAAGAATTTCCGCAGGTCCAGAAGGGCAATTAGTCATAATAGCAGGTAGGCCGATAGCCATGGCTTCCACCAACGCATTGGGAAAGCCCTCATTGTTTGACGCGGAAATATAGTATTTTGCCCTGACTAAAATGGAAAACGGATTTTCTGCGTAGCCCAGTAACGTTACTTTGTTAGATGCGTTTTGCTGGTATATGTAATCCAGTAACTCTTGTTTTTGTTCGCCATCGCCTAAAATACAAAGATGAGCAGACTCATCGGATTTCAAATAAGCATCAATAAGAAGCTTAAAATTTTTTGCTGGAGTAAGCCTACCAGTACTGATGATAAACGAATCGGGTAGTTCAAATTCAGGTTCAATTGCACATTTTTTCGAAATGAACTCAAGATCATAAGGATTAAAAATGGTGTATGCTTTATCGGTTGTCACAGAATAGTTTTCGACTAGATCAATGGTAACGCCATTTGAAACACCCACAATAGCATCAGCAAAGCGATAGAAAGCTTTCGGTAAAAGGCCCGCAACATGTCTTTTTAGCCCTTTAAATTGGTTGTCTAAGTGACTTGTTAAATGCATTCGCTCAAACAGCAATGCTTTATGTTTCTTTAAAAACATTCTGACAATGGCATTTGAAAGATTGGCTCTCACGAGAAAACTCGCCACAACACTAGGATTCGTTTTCTTAATATATTCGTTTATACCCTTGATGCTTTTTAAGGTAGAGCCTTTGCAATCCAATATGGTAAGTCGGACATGAGAAGGTAGTTCTCTCGCCATTGGTTCATTATCTAACAGCAAAACATGTACATCTAATCCTTCTTGTAAATGTGATTGCCCTAATATATTGACGAGTGCTCTTTCCGCTCCTCCTAAACGAATGGAATTGATAACAAAGACTACGCAACTTTTATTCGTCAATTCGATTTACCTCGAAATATGAACTCCCAGTGCTTTTCTTACTCCTAAAACTAACCACTCGCTTCATCTACTTTCTCCATTTTTGCACATCTAAATTTTATTTCATCTTGCAAAATTCTGCCATTTATCATTTGTTTATTTGTATCGGTTAAACATAAAAAGTGCTTCATTTTAGGAGTGAAGATATTGAGAAAGTTCTAGCTCACTATTCAAATCCAAATCATTTCTTTAAATGTTTACCTACCCACTTAGTTTATTTACGACATATTGCCTAGTTAACAACCAAAATTTCGCCATTATCAGCTATATAGGGTAGCGGTAATGTCAGTCACTCGTGTAAACTATCGCTTTTATTTCAGGCAAGCCTTAGCGCACAGAAAAATTCTTCCTATGCTTTGGCCATGCAGTCATCATGTAAATTGAGGAAAACATGGAGCTTGACGCTATTATCAATCAGGCACAAAGCCAGATTGACGCTGCACAAGATGCAGCCACATTAGACCAAGTTAGGGTCGAATTCATGGGTAAGAAAGGTAAACTTACCGACTTACTTAAAGGGCTTGGAAAGTTATCTAACGAAGAACGTCCTGCCGCAGGCCAAAAGATTAACCAAGCTAAGCAGGTTATTCAGCAAGCTATTTCTGCAAAAGGTGAGTTTTTACGCACTGAAGAGCTTAACAAGAAGCTAGCAGAAGAAGCAGTAGATGTAACTTTGCCTGGTCGCACAGAAAAGCCAGGAAACTTACACCCGGTTAGCCGCACGATTGCACGCATTGAGTCTTTCTTTGGTGAACTAGGCTTTTCAGTTAAAACTGGCCCTGAAATTGAAGATGGTTTTCACAACTTCGACGCGCTGAACATTCCTGCGAATCACCCCGCGCGTGCCGACCATGATACCTTTTATTTCAACCCAGACATGATGCTTCGTACGCAAACCTCTGGTGTTCAAATTCGTACTATGGAAGCAGAGAAGCCACCATTGCGTATTATCTCGCCAGGGCGCGTGTATCGTAACGACTACGATCAAACTCACACGCCAATGTTCCACCAAGTGGAAGGTTTGATGGTTGATAAGAACGTTAGCTTTACCGACCTTAAAGGTATTTTGCACGACTTCCTACATCACTTCTTTGAAGAGTCACTAGAAATTCGCTTCCGTCCGTCTTACTTTCCGTTCACTGAGCCTTCAGCTGAAGTAGACGTTATGGGTAAAAACGGTCAGTGGCTTGAAGTATTGGGCTGCGGCATGGTGCACCCGAATGTACTTAAAGCTGTGGGTATCGACCCAGAAGAGTACACAGGTTTTGCCTTTGGTATGGGCGTAGAGCGCTTAACTATGCTTCGTTATGGTGTTAACGACTTACGCGCGTTCTTTGAAAACGATCTTCGTTTCCTTAAGCAGTTCAACTAAGGCAGAGAGTACACATGAAATTCAGTGAAAAATGGTTAAGAGAGTGGGTTAACCCGTCGCTGTCGGCACATGAGCTGTCTGAACAGTTGAGCATGGCTGGCCTAGAAGTAGACGGCGTTGAGCCAGTGGCAGGCGATTTTAAAGGCGTGCTAGTAGGTGAAGTAGTAGAGTGCGGTCAGCATCCTAACGCCGATAAACTGCGCGTGACTAAAATAAACGTAGGTGGCGATGAGCTACTTGATATCGTTTGTGGTGCGCCTAACTGCCGTCAGGGCATTAAAGTAGCCGTTGCTGTTGTTGGTGCTGTATTGCCGGGCGACTTCAAAATTAAGAAAGCAAAGCTTCGCGGCGAGCCATCATTCGGTATGCTATGTAGCTTCTCTGAGCTAGGTATTAGCGACGACCACGATGGTATTATCGAGCTTCCCTCCGATGCACCTATTGGCGCAGACATTCGCGATTACCTTGGACTTGATGACAACGCAATCGAAGTAGACCTGACACCAAACCGTGCAGACTGCTTGGGTATTCGTGGTATTGCCCGTGAAGTTGGCGTTCTTAATAACCTTGACGTGTGCGAGCCTGAAGTAGCTGCGGTAAACGCAACTATTGAAGATAAATTATCAATTACGCTAAGCGCTGATGACGCATGCCCGCGTTATTTAGGCCGTGTGGTTAAGGGCGTTAACGTTAAAGCAGCATCGCCATTGTGGTTAGTTGAAAAGCTACGTCGCTGCGGTATTCGCAGCATCGACCCTATTGTTGACGTGACTAACTTTGTATTGTTAGAGCTTGGTCAACCAATGCACGCGTTTAATCTTGCCAGCATTGAAGGCAACATTAACGTGCGTATGGCTAATGAAGGCGAAACGCTTACACTACTTGATGAAACCGAAGCTAAGTTACAAAGCAATACTTTAGTTATTGCTGATGACAATAAAGCGTTAGCAATGGCGGGTATTTTCGGCGGCCTACACTCTGGTGTAACTTCTGAAACACATGACATTTTGCTTGAAAGTGCGTTCTTTAGCCGTGATGCGATCATGGGCCGTGCCCGTCAGTACGGTTTGCATACCGATGCGTCGCACCGTTACGAGCGTGGTGTAGACCCACAGCTTCAGCGTAAAGCCATGGAGCGCGCTACTGCACTGGTACTTGAAATTTGCGGTGGTGAAGCTGGTCCTGTTGTTGAAGCAGTGGCTGAAGACAAGCTACCTAAGCAGGCTACGGTTACGCTTCGTCGCGAACGTTTATCTCGCGTACTAGGCATCAGCATTGAAGATGCGAAAGTAACCGAAATGCTAAACCGCCTTGGTTTAGACGTAACGCAAACCGAAGCTGGATGGGAAGCGGTTGCGCCAAGCTATCGTTTCGATATTTCAATTGAAGAAGATTTGATTGAAGAAATTGCGCGCGTATACGGTTACAACAACATTGCAAACGTGGCACCAAAAGCAACGTTGGCAATGCTACCTTCGCAAGAAGCCAAGCTGCCGTTAAACACTATGAAGTCATTGCTTCTAAGTCGTGGCTACAACGAAGCAATCACGTATTCGTTTGTAGACCCTAAAATTCAAAACGCATTATTCCCAGACGTAAAAGGTATGGTGTTACCACACCCAATTTCATCTGATATGTCGGTAATGCGCGTAAGTTTATGGCCGGGTTTGCTAGGTGCTACTGCTTATAATCAGAAGCGTCAGCAGCAACGTGTTCGCATGTTTGAAACCGGATTACGCTTTATTCCTCAACAAGATGCGCCAAATGGTGTATTGCAACAGCAAGTAATTGGTGGTGTAGTAGCAGGGCGTCGTAATGAAGAACATTGGGACTTGGGCGACAGCCCGGTTGATTTCTTCGATGCAAAAGCCGACGTTGAGGCGTTATTGGCACTTACAGGCAGAACCGGTGAGTTCCAGTTCGTTACAGGACAACACAGTGCGTTACACCCTGGCATGACGGCAAAAATTTTGCTTAATGATGAAGAAGTTGGCTATATTGGTGCTATACACCCGCAGTTCACTAAATTGCTTGGTGTTAACGGCCGTGTATTTGTGTTCGAACTAGTGGTAGATGCCATTACTGATCGCAAGTTACCGTCAGCCGTACCAGTATCGCGCTTCCCATCGAATCGCCGTGATATTGCTATTACGGTTAAAGATGAAGTGCGTGTAGGGAATGTTCTTTCTTACATAGAAAATATTGGCGTAAATCAACTAGTTGCTCTAAACTTGTTCGATGAGTACAAAGGCAAGGGAATTGAGCCTGGCTATAAGAGCCTTGCTTTGTCACTTCATTTACAAGATCCGGATAAAACCTTGGAAGAAGCTGAGATTCAGCAAGCTGTAGATACTGTGGTTAAAGGTCTGGAATCTGAGTTTGGGGCCGCGTTAAGAGAGTAAACTATGGCATTGACCAAAGCCGAGATGGCTGAACACCTATTCGAGAAACTAGGCATTAACAAGCGTGATGCGAAGGATCTGGTAGAGCTTTTTTTCGAAGAGATTAAAGGCGCTCTGGAATCTGGTGAGCAAGTAAAACTGTCAGGTTTTGGCAACTTTGACCTGCGTGATAAAAACGAACGTCCTGGCCGTAATCCTAAAACCGGTGAAGACATTCCAATTAAAGCACGTCGTGTGGTTACATTCCGCCCGGGTCAAAAATTGAAAAGCCGAGTTGAAAACTCTGCACCTGTCGACCAATAATCTTTAGGTCGTTACAATACTGAAAAAGAGCGGGGTCTCTCGCTCTTTTTGTATTGCTTCTTTTATACAGTGCCGTCGCACTGGTTTTCATATGCAATTTCTTTGGAGGAAAGTGTGAAGAAAGCACTTGTCGTTCTTGCTATTATTGTTGCTGCTACGTTTTCATGGTTTGCTTATCTGTCGCTAGATGCAGACAAACGAGACCAAGACGCAGCGCAAGTTCCGCTAATCACAGTCATGGAAATTCTTCACGCTAGCGATTTGCAGGAAGGCGTTAAGCAGGCTGTGAAAGATGGGAATATCGAAGTCGTAGACTCTTGGATGGTACAAGCCCGTGAAGTAGGGCAGGCTGCCAACCTTTCATCTGAAGATATGGATTATCTTAATTCAGAAACTGCGAAAGACTACGTCGTATTCAATGCTAAGCGCCAGCTGTACAACGAAGCGTTTGAAGCGCGTTATTATGCGTTGGAAGAGGTAGAAAAACTTAAAGAGCAGTATCCTGAAGCCAAAGACTTATTCCCTCGCACCGATGCGTTGATTGAAAAGCGTGACGCTATCATTCAACAAATTGCTGTCGCTATTTCAGGAAGCGAGCAGCCTGATGAAGCCGCGCTTAAAGAAGCACGTGAGCAATGGTTAGCCCAGGCTAGCAAGTAGCCAAGTAACGCACTCTCTCAATCTTTGTTCAATCTACTGAAATATCTGCAAACTTAGCACCAGTGAGCGTAGCTAGATCAGAAGGGGCGAGTGCCACTTCCAATCCTCGTTTTCCAGCGCTTACGTGAATAGTTTGCAGATTTTCAGCGCTGTAATGAATAACGCTCGCTAAGCGCTTTTTTTGCCCTAAAGGGCTTACACCACCAAGTACGTAGCCTGTTGCAACCATTACCGCGTTTGCGTGCGCCATTTCTACCTTTTTAACACCTAACGCTTTAGCCATTTTCTTTTCGCTAAGTTTGGTGTTTACAGGGACCACGGCCACGGCAAGCCTGTTATTATCTGTACTCACTACCAATGTTTTAAAAACGGTATCCGCGTCAAGGTTTAGCTTCTCAACCGCTTCTAGCCCGTAAGATGCCGCATTTGCGTCGTGTTCATATTTTAAAACGCTGTGAGCGATACGCTTTTTAGTAAGCAAAGTGATTGCAGGTGTCATTCTACCTCTTTTTTGTAAAATGTTCGGCTATGTATCGGCTGGCTGGGTAGCAGAGGGGTAGCTGCGTGTGTTGCGTAGTCGTTAAAGCCAGTTGTAAAAAATTTTGACAGTGGGTGGCCGGATTGTCCGCCAGGTAGTGTTAGAATGGCATCCTCTAAATGGCCAGGGCTGACAAATAGTCGCTCAGAGGCACCAAAACTAGGTGCTTGTACAGCAGGCATGTATGTATCACCAAAGCCTTCTACTTGTTGCATGTTTAACATATCTCCAACTAGAGGAATTTGATCAGCAAATGGATGTTTAACAGAAAGTGCGTTCACCTTGCCCCAGGCTAATGTTTCCATATTAGCTTCTACTGGTGAATACTTGTCTAACAGCTTGTGTTTGGCGCGCCTGTAAGCGTCTACAAGTAGCTCGTCGAAGCTTTCAGTATCGTTAGGTAGCCAAGAGTCAGGCTGACTATGAATAAGTTGCCACACAGCAGGTTCAATGCCACGTAAGAGTGTACGGCTGTTTACACCTTGTTGGTCTAACGTTGAAAGTACGCCTCCAAAAAGGGTTTGTACCACTTCCTGCCTAAAGTGCTTAACTAACGTGTAGCCAACCGAATCTTCACATGCGCATTCGCCCCATGTGTTTAGGTAAGCGAGGTCGGGTTTAAATTCAATGTCTTGCATATTGAGCAGCCCATACAAAAGGTGCTGCCAAGGAATAAGAAAGCGGGCATGATTATCTAACTGAATGGCGTAAAAGTCAGTCTCAGTAAAGGTGTCTTTTTCAAATAAACGGTCTCTTATTTGTTGCCCGCGTGCACCTAGCGCATAACCACCGTCGCCCCAGATTTTGAAGTCATCAGCCGAAATTACTCTGGCATTTGCAGTCCATATTCTTCCCATATCGGGGTTTAAAACCATGGGAAGCTTTGATGCGCGCTTTGGTGGTGCGTTTACTGCTTCTTGTTCTTTTATAGCAGTGAATGAAGCCTGCTGCCTTTCCATAACCGCGCCGCCAGGAAGCCAAGCCGCATTGCCGCTTTCATCAACAATCACGAGGTTTTGCGTGGGAATAGCAATGCGTTGGCCCATCTTTATCGCTGCTTGGACATTTTTTGCATTGCCGAAGTTCATTATTCCCAAGTTCGCAGCAAACGGATGATGCGCTACCCAATTAAGTGCATAGCGCTTGCCATTGAGTTCTTTCACTGGCCCATACGAGCTTATTTCGAACTCAAATGTATGTTCTCCGTCAGGTAAAGGAATACGCTCTGTTACCGTACTTGTGGCCGTCGATTCGCCTAGCTCAATCCAATCTACATTGTCTAAATTTGCATTCGTAAAACCCCAAGCGATATGCCCGTTGGTGCCTACAACAATGCCAGGAATACCCGGCAGGGAAACCCCAGTTACCTGCACATCGCCGCCCGATTCTTGATAGTTAAGCTGGGCGCGATACCAGATGATGGGAACCCGCAATCCCAAATGCATGTCGTTTGCTAAAAGGCCTGCGCTTGTCGTGGTGTGACTCCCGGTCACCGCCCAGTTATTGCTACCAATATCAGGAAGCTCAGTACCGTTATATTGTGCACGGGCAATAGCAGTATTGTCGCTATCGTTTGAGTACTGAGTAGTCGCGTCTTCAGGCTCTTGCTTAAGACTCTCGTCATTACTATCTTCTGGTGAGTGAGTAATTGTGCGTAGCGATGCAGGGTACTCTGGAATAGGTGCTTCAAGCAATGGTATCTCGCTGGCATCTAGCGCTGCTTGATAATTACTCGGCTGAGTAATGAAGCTGTATACATCATTCCCAAATGTTGAAAGCAGCGCCTCTCTTGCTAAATCAAGTTCTACTTGGCTACCTTGTAAATCCAAATACATACTGTAAATCACAAGAATACTGTCGGTAGGACGCCATTGTTTTATATCAACGCCTGCAGCTAGGTATTCAAAAGGTGGCAACGTATACTCAGACAATGCGTCATTTACGCCGTGGGCGTAACGTACGAGTAGTTCTTGTTGTTTTGAGGGAAGGTTATCGAATACGGCTTTTGCTCGTTTCTCAAATTGATGAAAGCGGGCTTTCTTATCGATATCGAGGGCAATGTCTCCCACCCATTGTGACAAACTGCCCGATGCGGCGCGGCGCTGTAAATCCATTTGAAAAAAGCGATCTTGAGCATGAGCAAAGCCCAGTGCATAGGCTGCGTCGAAAACATCGTTGGCTTTAATAACAGCTTGGCCTAGTTCGTCACGGCTTAGCTCAGTAGGTGCGTTTACGTGATAGGTGGCGCTATTTCCGTCAAGTGCGGGCAAACTCATACGAAGCGAGATGTACAACCCCAATACCGTTAAAAAAAGCAGTGCTAAAACACTTAAAACCAACCACTTGAACCAATTTATCACGTGTAAAACTCCCTATTTTTCTCTATCCTAACCACAGAACTTGCAAAATTGAAGTGATGTTTTATGACACATACTAAGGCGGTGCCGTGGGGCCATTAATGTTGGATTGTCAGGCCGAAGAACTTCTGCCTGAAGAAAAGGAAAAGTTAACACATCCAGTAGTGGGTGGCGTTATTTTATTTAGCCGCAATTACCATGATAAGCGTCAGCTCTCTGCGCTGGTTCAAGATATAAGACGCTTTGCAAAGCGTCCAGTATTGATCGCCGTCGATCATGAAGGCGGCCGCGTTCAGCGTTTTCGTGAAGGCTTTACTGCCATACCAGCAATGGGCGATATTTTAAGGCAGTCAGAGCATCAAGATGAAAGTGCTGCATACGCAAAAGCGTGTGGATTAGTATTGGCTTATGAACTTAAAACCCTAGATATCGATTTTAGCTTTGCCCCGGTGCTTGATATAAATGGTGTATCGCAAGTTATTGGTGACAGGGCATTCTCAGACAATGCAGACGACGTTATTCGCCTTGCCGCTCATCTAATCCAAGGTTTAAAAGCCGTAAATATGCCAGCTATTGGAAAGCACTTTCCAGGGCATGGCAGTGTAGCGCCAGATTCTCATGTAGCGTTACCCGTCGATGAACGCGAATTTGATGAAATACGCAGTACCGATATGGTGGTCTTTGAACGCTTAATTGAACGTGCGTTGCTTGATGGCGTTATGCCTGCCCATGTTATTTATAATCAGGTGTGCGATAAGCCTGCGGGTTTCTCAACTAAATGGCTGCAGGATATCCTTAAACAGGATCTAGGCTTTGGCGGCGCAGTATTCTCTGATGACTTGTCTATGCACGGCGCAAGTGTTGCGGGAAGTTACGTTGAGCGTGCTGAGGCTGCGCTGGAAGCAGGTTGTGATATGGTACTTGCCTGCAACAATCCGAAAGGGGCTGAGGCTATCCTTGATGGATTGGAAATGCGCTTTGCTAATCCGTCTAACAGCGATTTACAAAGGCAAGAGCGCGTTATGGCGCTTTATGACCGTGTTATGCCTGCAGGGCTAAAAGATAAATACGACAGTGGGGTTGAGTTGGTGAAGCGTTTAAGCGAACGGTAGTTTTTATAACTACCGTTTTTCGTTTTCTTTTTTTTAATGCCGGCCGCTTAAACTGGTACTTCGTCTACGCCAGCTTCTATATTTATAAATCGTGCAAAAGTGAAGAGAAAATCGCTTAAGCGATTTAAATAGGCATGTACCACTTCCGGCACGTCATAATGTTTAGATAGGCTAATGACAGCACGTTCAGCCCGGCGGCATACTGCGCGACAAACATGAGCCTGGGCAGCAGCCTTACATCCGCCAGGCAGCACAAACGACGTATTAGGCGGCATTTGACGGGTAATATTGTCTATAAGGCTTTCTAGGTTCTCAATATCAGTTTGTGTCAGCGTTGAGCTTGCTGAAATAGCAAAGCCAGCTTGAAACAGGTTGCGCTGAATGTTCTGGAGCATTGGCTTATGTTTGTCAGTAACATGCGCTGCTAGTAGCCCGATGTGGCTATTAAGTTCGTCCATATCGCCGTAGCTTTGTACTACTAAATCATCCTTATCTACACGTACGGCCTTGTCAGCGTAAATTTGCGTGCTGCCCTTATCACCAGTGCGAGTGTAAATCTTCATAAAAACCTAAATCTCTCTATCAATCGCATATGTTGTTTTTTGTATTTAAAACCAAAGCACTTACACTAAGCGTTTACTCAAATCACTCGCTAACGTCAGGGCGGTTGTAGCGACGAATTTGTACTACAAAACCAAACAGCGGGTGGTCGAAATAATGCAGTTGCGTACTGATTACACGTCTTTGCTCAGCTAACGGAACTGAAACCAGTTTGTACGCTGTTGATGTCGCCTGACGGGGCTTAGCAGCATTACCAGAGCTGTCATCTTCACTGCTGAAGTAGCTCATTGGCACCGGCTGGCGATAAAACATCTCGCCATCTACATGAAGGTAGGGTACGCGGTTAATATACTTAAGAAATACTTTGATAGTGCCGTCAATTTCCCAAATGGGTGTTCTTAACGAAGCATCGGTAGTGTCATCTTCACCTTGCTCTACAATCATCGGCGTATCAAGCGCTTTAAATGCGCCATACTCTATAGCCTGTGGGTTTGACAAACGGCGGTTCAAATCGGCAAAAATATCTGAAACAGCAAGAAATTGATCAGTGCCTTGCGCTGCAGTTTTATCAGCTTCAAAAGCAGTACTTACATCACTTAGGCTGTTTTCATCTGTGCTCGATGTATTTCTATAGTTATCATTATCAGTAAGAGCGGCGGTGGAGCCGTAACCAAACTCTGGAGCGGAATCGTCAGTTTCACTGTTTACATTATCAACGTGTTTTGGAGCTCGCATATCACCGTTCAAGTCAAACTGCTGCGCGTAGTTTTGCCCACCGTAAAGACGCACGTTGAAAGCTTTGTTCTTACCAAACATAACTGGCTGACGCCAGGTTGCATGAAACAAACGTTCTAGCTCGCGATTAGAACGTATTTGGCGAGAAATTGAAGACAGTGCTTGCTGATTACTAGTAAGCAGATGCGCTTTTGACGCAAGCGGCCAGTCGTGCCCTTCAATGATAATAGGTAAACTTGCTGGAGCCGGCAGCCTATTATCCGGCTGATTCACCTTCCATACGATTACAGGTTGAAGCGCGCTGCTTCTAGATTTTCCCTCGCTTGTCGAAACCCCTGAGTTTAGTACTTTGTCGCTTTGTACAACAACATTAAGTGCAGTGGTTACCTCAGCGCTAAGCCATGGCTTTGCTTCTTCACAGTACTTAAATACAGGCACCGTGACAGGTGAGGAATCTTTTACGCCGAAGAATGACGTCCAATAGCTGGCGATGGTTGCAGCATCAGGAGCGGGTGTAGCGTCGTCAGTGATGACCCCCTCCTTTGAGTAGTCAAGGCTATCGCTATAGTCGGAGTCTGTTGACGAATAAGTAGCGCCATACTCACCGCCATTAATGGTTTCGCTTTGTGCCTGACTCGCTACGTCTGGTGTAGGAGATGGCTCATTGGCTGTTAAACCAGATGTTTCATTATATCCATAGCCAGTTTCTTCAGAGTTAGAGTTAGGAGACATGTCACCGTACTGCGCACTGGTACCTTTAGGCAGCGACAAAAAATCTACATCTTTTGCGGGCACGCTCAAAAGTCCGTTGCTAGGCCACTTAACTGATGTATCAGCGCCGCAAACGGCTAACCCTTGTTTTAGATAGCTTATATCAGGCGAAATGATATCGCTGATGATGTCTGCCTGAGCGCGAGGGGATGACAAGTTGTCAGCTAAAGAAAACTGCTCTTCTAACTCAGTTAGTGCCACGTTGCGCTTAAACGCAATAACTTCCACATCGAACCACCAGTTGTCATTGGCGTTAGCTGCAGTTGAAATTGTCGTTAAGAAAACGGCGCTTATTGATGCAACTAACGGGCACCAGCGAGATAACTTCATGTTACCGCGACTCCTTTGCAAAATCGGCAATAATATCGCTAATAAACGCGATACGCTCTTTAGCTGTTTCGGTCTTTTTCACCAAACGCAGTTTTTGGCTTCCTTCAAACTTAAAGGTGTTTGGTTTGGTTTGCACCAAACTAATAATATAGCCTGGGTTAACCTTAGTGGTTTCTTTAAACTCTATGGTACCGCCTTGGGCCGACAAGTCTACTTTTAGAATGCCTAACGCTTGGGCTTTTAGTTTAATTTCAGCCACTTCTATCAAGTTTTTAGCTGGCTCTGGCAATAGACCAAAGCGGTCAATACATTCTACCTGGAATTCATCAATGTCGTCTTGCGACGTACAGCTTGCCAGACGCTTATATAGCGATAGGCGAGTGTTAACGTCGGCAATATAGTCTTCAGGCAATAGGGCTGGAATACGCAGTTCAACTTCGGTATGGCCCGAGGTCGCATCGTCTAATGAAGGCTCTCGGCCTTCTTTAAGCGCGTTAACGGCTTTATCGAGCATATCCATATACAAACTGAAACCAATACTCGCTATTTGCCCCGATTGGTCATCGCCTAACAGCTCACCGGCACCACGAATTTCTAAATCGTGGGTAGCAAGCGCAAAACCTGCACCTAAATCTTCAAGCTGAGATATAGCTTCTAAACGTTTTACTGCATCTTTGGTCATGCGCTTTGGATGCGGCGTTAATAAGTAGGCGTACGCTTGATGATGCGAGCGACCCACACGGCCACGAAGCTGGTGCAGCTGCGCTAAACCTAAATGGTCGGCTCTATCCATAATAATGGTATTCGCACTTGGTACGTCGATACCTGTTTCAATGATGGTAGTACACACAAGTACGTTGTAGCGCTGGTGGTAGAAGTCGCTCATTACGCCTTCAAGTTCACGCTCGCGCATTTGGCCGTGACCCACTGCAATACGGGCTTCGGGAACGATTTCAGCTATTTCTTCAGCCGTTCGCGCAATGCTATCCACTTCGTTGTGAAGGAAGTAAACCTGACCACCACGCAGAATTTCACGCATAATGGCCTCGCGAATAACGGCTTTATTACGCTGCTGTACAAAGGTTTTAATTGATAATCGACGGGCAGGGGCTGTGGCAATAATCGATAAGTCGCGCATGCCTGATAACGCCATGTTAAGCGTACGAGGAATAGGCGTAGCGGTTAACGTTAAGATATCTACATCGGCACGTAAGGACTTAAGTTTCTCTTTTTGACGCACGCCAAAGCGATGTTCTTCGTCGATGATCACAAGGCCTAAGTCTTTATATTTAATATCGCTAGACAGCAGTTTATGTGTGCCTACTACGATATCTACTTTGCCTTCGCCGATGCGCTCAACCACAGATTTTTGCGCTTTACCGCTCACAAAACGGCTCATCACTTCAATTTCAAACGGCCATGCCGCGAAACGGTCTTTGAAGTTCTCGTAATGTTGCTGAGCCAGTAGGGTAGTGGGCACCAAAATCGCCACCTGTTTACCAGCATTAGCAGCAAGGAAGGCCGCGCGCATGGCAACTTCGGTTTTACCGAAACCTACGTCACCGCAAACGAGGCGATCCATAGCCGACGGACTGCCCATGTCGTGCATAACCGCAGCAATGGCTTGGGCTTGGTCAGGCGTTTCTTCAAAGGGGAAGCTGTCTGAGAACGCTTGGTAGTCGTCCCAATTTATTTTGTAGGCAAAACCTGGCTTGGCTGCACGGCGGGCATATACATCTAATAGCTCGGCGGCCACGTCACGAACT
This sequence comes from Alteromonas sp. 07-89-2, assembly GCF_013113925.1. NCBI lineage: Bacteria > Pseudomonadati > Pseudomonadota > Gammaproteobacteria > Alteromonadales > Alteromonadaceae > Alteromonas > Alteromonas sp. 07-89-2. Next base: position 72,717 of record NZ_VTYM01000017.1, read on the forward strand.
TTTTCGGCGGCTTTTTGCTTGGCTTTTGTCCATGCGTCAGAACCTAGGGCGCTAACTGGCGCGCTGTCGGCATCACCACCGGTGTAGCGTGAAATTAAGTGAAGCGATGCCACGGGTACGTAAAGCTTAGATTGCTTGGCATACTCGATGCACAAATATTCGGTTGCTACGCCGCCCGCGTCCAACGTTTGAAGGCCCAAATAACGGCCAACACCGTGATCGAGGTGCACCACAGGCTGACCAATAGAAAGTTCGGCCAGGTTGCGGATAATGGCGCTTTCGTCGGTGGCAGTGCGTTTATCGCGAAGGCGGCGCTGACTTACTTTCTGGCCTAATAGTTCGGTTTCCGTAATAAATAACAGTTCGCCTTCCTGGGTTTGCCAGCGGAAGCTGTTATCAACCATACCCACGGTAATGCCAATGTTGTCGTGACTTGCGATAAAATCGCTAAAGCTATCAACAATCTTTGGCTTGATACCAGCTTTGGCAAGTACCGTAAGCAAACCTTCTCGGCGACCTTGGGTTTCAGCGCAAAACAGTACTTTAGCCCCGTTGTCAGTGGCTTGATTTACCGTTTTAATGAGTCGCTCAGCAGGTACTTTTTTCTGCGAGTTAATCGCAATATCATCAAGCTTTTCGCACTGAAGGTTGCTAGTACCTGATTTTTCTTCAAGTACCTTGCTGGAAAGGGATGCACGTGGCCACTGTTTTATGGCACCAAATAGCTCATTTATAGGTAAAAATAGCTCGTCTGGTGCAAGCAGTGGACGTGCTAAGTTATAACGATACTGCTCGTAGCGTTCTTGCACGTCGGCCCAGAAAAATTCGCTGGCGTCTTGCACATCACCGTGAAGTAATAGCAGGCTTTTAGGGTGAAGATAGTCAAAAAGCGTGGCGGTTTTTTCAAAGAAGAGGGGAAGATAATATTCCACACCGCTCGGCATGGTGCCCTTGCTTACCTGAGAAAATACGCTTTCAGATGCATTGTTTGCGTCGAACTTTTCTAGAAACTGCTGGCGGAAAAGCGTGATTGCCTCTTTGTCTGTAGGAAATTCTCGTGCTGGAAGCAAGCGAATTTCGTTAACAGCCTCGCCAGAGCGTTGGGTTTCAGTATCGAAATAGCGAATGGAGTCGATTTCGTCATCAAACAAGTCTATTCGAAATGGCTGGTCGCTTCCCATTGGAAAAAGGTCGATGATGCTGCCGCGCACCGAGAATTCGCTGTGGCTCATTACCTGACTAACATGCAGGTAGCCGGCTTGTTCGAGGTTACGTCTGAACTGATCTCTATCTAAGGTGTCGCCCTTATTTAGCATAAGCAAATACTTTGCTAAATAATCGGTAGGGGCTAAACGCTGCATTAACGTGTTAACAGGCACTATGAATATGCCTTCGCCTTGCTGTGTAAAGCGAAATAGGGTTTCTAATCGCTGAGAAACAATGTCTTGATGGGGCGAAAACGAATCGTAGGGCAGTGTTTCCCAATCTGGAAACAAAGTAATAGGTGTCTGCTTTGTATTATCGCTTAAGAAGAAGGCTATTTCTTTTTCGAGCTTCATTGCCGACGGTGTATCGGCGGTAATCAGTACAATAGGGCCTTTGTATTGGCTAAGCGCCTGGCTGATACACAGCGCGGCACTGCTGCCTTGGAGTTGGCCCCAGTGTTTGTGATCTTGTGATGAGGCTTCTTTTTTAGGCGCAGGTAATGGAAGCGATAATAAAGTGGCTGTCATGACGTCCTGTTTTTTAAGTGCAAGATGAGTTTTACGGCTTATATACTGATGTTAGGGTCTATTCAGATCCCGCTTTTTTTTCTTTTGCCCGCTTTCTTAGCTGTTGCGTTTGAATATGCAAGCTAGCGCGAACTAAAAGCTCCTGATCTTGCTCTCGAATGGTGTTAAAAATAAAGGCGATATGGTAACGGTCTTCTGCTTGCTCGCAAGTAATTACTTCGCCAAAACAAAATATTGCTGCAGCTTCGGCATCCAAGAAAAGTTTAAGTTCCGCTTTGGCGCCTACATCCAATGCTTCTTTTGACTCAATAATGACACCGCCACCACCCAGTTTGACTGTTTTGAAGCGAAACTCTGGCTCGTCTTGCTGATGCAAAACGAACGACATCATCAAGTCAATTTTTCGAGACTGATGGTTTAAGTAGTCAGCTAGCGATTCGGCGTGGTCACTTAAATTGCGAAGCGGACGAATTGCTTGCGCTTCAATAGCGGCCATTTCGCTGGCAATGCGAAATGCATACGGCATCGACTCCTCTAAGTTCTCTTCATCAGGCACTACTTCGTCTACGCCTAACGGGCGCATATTGGCGTTTATGCGATGTGCGATAGAAAAATACTCATCGAATTGGGCTTTTTTTTGTTCTAGGCTAAGTTCGCTCACATCATTCCTCTGCCACTAATTCTTGTGCAGTTAGTAACTTATAAGTAGTATACCGTTCACACGTAGTATACTCACTTTACTATTTTGGGGTTAACCCGTCATCTCGTCTTTGGGCTACTTATCTGAATTTCTCATTCATTAAGCATAGCTAAACATAAGGCAGATTACCGTATTACTGAAAAGCAAGGCGCTATGTTTTATCCTCTTTCTGCATTCATTGCTTATCGTTATGCCAAGTCTAACAAAGCAAGCCAAACCAGTTTTGTTTCATTTATTAATCGATTTTCAGTGGCGGGTATTGCACTGGGATTGATGGCGCTCATTATCGTTGTGTCTGTTATGAACGGCCTAGAAGGTCAACTAAAACAGCGCATATTAGGCATTGTCCCCCATATTGAAATTACAAAGACACCCATCATAAGCGAGAGTCCTAGCAGGAAATCCAACGAAAACGAAGTTACAGAGACACCCACGCAAACTGCAGAAAAAACGCAGACAGTTACTTTGAAAGAAATTAGCGAGACACCCATCGAAGGCGTTGTTGCCACTATGGCTTACAGGGAAGCTGAAGCAGTAGTGCAGTCTCGCTCGGACCTGCGTGGTGTTCAGGTTCACGGTGTTCAACCTGAAGTAATGATTGAGTACACTTTGGTAGCAAACCACATGGAGCAGGGGCGATTTAGCGATTTAACTGAGGGGAGTTTTGCTGCCATTATTGGGCGCTCACTTGCCATTAAACTTGAAGCGCGGGTTGGAGACCGATTGCGGGTTATGGTGGCAGGCGCAAGTGTGTTTACACCTTTTGGAAGAATGCCAAGTCAACGGCTTGTAACCGTGGTGGGTGTCTTCGATATGGGCTCGCAGATGGATGACAAAGTGATGTATATGAACCTTAAGGATGTGAACCGCTTAATGCGAGATCCTAAAGGTAGCGAACAATCGCTTCGACTCTTTTTAAATGACGCTTTTAACTATCAAGCAGTTGTTAGCACGCTCACCGATAGGGTGGGTGTCTCTGTAAATAATATGAAGACTTGGCGTGAGCGTCAGGGGCCGCTATTTGATGCCGTCAAGATGGAGAAGAACATGATGACACTCATGTTGCTGCTTATTATCGCGGTGGCGGCATTTAATATCGTTTCGGCACTGGTAATGGTGGTAACGGAAAAACAAGGCGATATCGCAGTACTCCAAACTCAAGGTATGTTACCCAGTTCAGTAATGTGGATTTTTGTGTTAAACGGTTTGTTTAACGGCATTAAAGGCGCTGGCATTGGTCTAGTATTAGGCGTAGTGATTACGCTCCAATTAAATAACATTTTGGACCTTATCGGGTCGCCGTTAGCCTTAGCGGCAGACGGTAGAGGGCTGCCAATTGAAATGGACGTTGTACAAATAGCAGGCATTACTTTGCTGTCTTTGCTACTGTGTGTTTTAGCCAGCGTTTATCCAGCGCGCAAAGCGATGAAAATTGCACCGTCGCAAGCGCTCCAAAACGAATGAATCGCTGAATTTACCGTGCAAGTTAGTGCAAAATTCACTATACTCGCGGTCTTTTAAATTTTGCCCAGTGAGACGTCATGAATAAGAATTTTATCACCTCGCAATCGCTTCTACAGGATTCCTTTCGCCTAGCGGCAAAGGTGTATGAAGACGGCTTTCGCCCCGACTTTATTATTGGTATCTGGCGTGGTGGTGCTCCCATTGGTATCGCGGTTCAAGAATTCTTTGAATTTAAGAATACGTCAACCGACCATATCGCAGTACGTACATCGTCTTACTACGGAATAAACAAACAATCGAAAGAGATCCGTGTGCACGGATTACACTACTTGGTAGAAAACGCGAATGCTGATGACAAGTTGTTGATTGTTGATGATGTTTTCGATTCAGGCCGCAGTGTAGATGCACTTATCAAGCAAATTAATAAACTAATGCGTTTGAACATGCCTAAAGATATTCGCATTGCATGTCCGTGGTACAAGCCGCAAAACAACACAACAGACATCGTGCCAGATTATTACGTTAACGAAAGTGATGAATGGCTGGTTTTCCCTCACGAAATTGCGGGATTGTCGGAAGAAGAAATTCGTGAAGGCAAAGGCGAGCTGGCTGACGTTATGGACATTTTGTTCAAAAAGTAGTGAGTAATTGCTTGATATTAGCGACTAGGAGTTGCTGTTAAACGTATCTAAACCGCACGCTTGTGCGGTTTTTTTATCTTCTAATTTTGTTGGAAAAGATAGGGTAAATGTGGTGCCCACGTTTACTTCACTTTCTACGCTAATGGTTCCCCCCATCGCTTCAACGATGGAGAACGAGATATAAAGTCCTAATCCAGTGCCTTTGCCGGTTGGTTTGGTGGTGTAAAACGGTTCAAAGAGCTTTTGAAGGGCATGCTTTTCTATACCGCAGCCCGTATCTTTTACCGTTATGACGGTGTGATCTTTTTCTTCAAACGAAGAAATAGTTAATTTATCCCCATCTTCCATCGCTTGCGCAGCATTTACAAATAAATTGACTAATACTTGGTTTAATTTTCCTGTTTTTCCCTTAATTAAAGGCACATCGCTTAGGTGCTGTTGAATCTTTATTCGGTGCTTCAATTCACTGTTTACTAATCGCAAGGCGTGAGCTATGCAGTCGTTCACGTTTACGGTTTCATCATCGGGAATATCTGCATCGTGGGAAAAAGAGCGAAGACTGGTGATAATGTCTGTAACTCTATTTAGGCCTTCCTCTGATTCGCTGCAAATATCTGCAATTTCGTCGCTTAATGAATCAATCTTATTTTCAACCTTCCATTGTTTCGCAGCTTCAGCTACCTTCAGCCTCTCATCGTCGGTTGCGCTAGCCGCCAATTGTAAGACGATGTCTTGCATTTGCGATAGCGCAGGCAGCACGTTCCGTAAAAAGTGAATGTTGCTATTAATGAAAGCAACAGGGTTATTAATTTCATGGGCAACACCAGCGGCAAGTAAACCTAGCGATGCCATTTTTTCCGAATCGATAAGGCTTTTTTCTACAATGGCTTTTTCTTCTTTCAACCTCACCGTTTCAAGCGCCATTAGTTTAGCCTGCATCCCCATGGCCATTTGCTCGGTAAAGGTACGGTATCTGTTAGCCATATCCACAAATTCTTGGGTGTAATAACCCAGTGCTTTATGGCAAAACACGATAACTGCGTGTTGCTGATGTACTTTAAATGGACAATAAAGTACAGAGGTGACGGGCGTGTCGAATAAGGATAGGTGGCGTTGCCACGTCGTCTGCTGCTTAATGTTGAATAGTGCTATAGGTTCACTTTTAACCGCACGGGAGAGTGTGTCATCGATTTGCCATACGGTGTTAAGTAGCGGTGGATGGGTGCTGTTAATGCACCTCATTTTTCCAGAACTTTCGTTCTCAAGAACAAAGCAAACTTGATAATTATACAGTCCCTTGAACACACTAAACATTTTTTTATAAAGGTCTTGTTCGTCCTCTGCGGTAAGCAATACGCGAGTGCCTTCTAGCAAAGCATCGCTTTCCTTCTTATGGGCCTCAGCCTGCTGTTTAAGGCGGTAAACAAGCGCTAGATCTTCTAAAACATTTTCGTAATCTTTATTCATTGAGAGAACACTACCGCTGATATCATAAGGTTGCCGTGTCTGTTCTTGCCATCTAAAAAGCGCCCTTGCTCGCCAAAAGTAAACGGGCCGCAAATAGGTAATGATGGAAATTTTTCTTGCAGCGAATTCAGCATGAAATTAATTTCGTCTCCAACCATCAAGCGACATCCTGCGCAGTAAATCATTAAGACGCCAACAGGCTTTCTGTTTTCGGGCAGCAACATAACCGCATTGTTTATCACCCGCTCTGCACGAGAGGTAAGGCTAGAAATGCTACCTTCCATCAACACCAACTCTTCACCTTCTTCTACTTCTGAAAAAACATGTAGCGCACCACTTTTATCGACAGAATCGGGGTGGCACAGAAGGTAATTCACCGCGCCGTTGTCTAATTCTACTGGTCTGCCTAGCGGTGCTGACGATGTTAGTCCTAAAATTTGACCGCCGTATAGCTGTTGAGCGATAAGGTTATTGGTCGCTTTGTTATAAACGGTGCTTGCACCGCTATTGTTAAGCTGTTGTAGTTGGCGTCCTTTCGCTTTCGTTGCTTTAAATAGGATATCGGTTGGCTTGTATCCTGAGCTATAACTTACCCCTAATGGAGTAGAGGGATACATAACTGCAATTGCCACAGTGTGTGGTCCGCACGCGTCTCTTGTGACGGTTGTCCAGTCGCCTGAAACCGTGTTGTCAGCCATTGAACCACCGAAAATAGGAACTTGAGTCCCTACAATGCTGGCGAAACCTTCAAGTATTCTTTCTTCTTCTCCTGGCGGCAACGCACACCAAATCAACGCTGGGCTTTCATAAGGTCTTCCCGCATTGTTCAGCGCATTTTGTAACGCGATGGCGCCAGCTTCAAAGGCGCTGCAACAGGATGCGTCTGCACTTCCAACGCCATAGGCTCCACCATCGTCATTCACACAAAAAAGCGCTAATTGGCACCCCGCGTTAATGGTACTGCTGTCGCAAAGTAGCGCTCCTAGACAAGAGCTGGAAATGAAAGAAGGAACGGTAAACGCGCTAAGGCCATGTTGAAGCTCGTTAAAGGGTAGGTCTGCATTACCGTAGCCAATAACGAGTGAAGGTTTATTTTCACTAAATAACCTATCTATTTCGGACGCCATACTAGATGCGTCGTTACACTCCAACGAAAATGTTTGTATATACATTCGGCCTTTACCACTCAACCATACTCTTTAATAATAGATTGAAATTAAGAAAAGCTTATTAAACATTAGTTGAAGAGTTACACGAGTTACAGTAACCGTGTTGAAGAGAACTTATACCAATCCGCATAGATAAGTGCCCATTCAGAAGGCGCTGGCAAGTTTCCTAGCAAAGCGTGGGAATGCAGGAATGGTTGTTCCCTTTCAAATTCCCAGAATGAAGCTAGGAAGCTTGCCAGACCTTCCCGGCTTGCCAGACCTTCCCGAAGGGGGAGTTTAAAATGTCCGTACTCTTTGTTGTGTCACCTTGATGTAGAACCACTATACCTGCGGTAACACGCCGCGATTACGAAAATTTTAACTCTCGCTGAGTGGGTAATTATCTATGCGGACTGGTATTAATTATCGAGGTAAAACTTGTCGTGGAAGGTATAAACCCACGTTGGCTGGTAGATCACTAAAAGCGTTATCGCCATACCGTTTAACAGAGCTTCAGGAAAGACCAAAAGTGGTATAAGCAAAACATAGTTGTCAAAAATGATGTCCCAAGTATATGTACCTTCAATGTAATAAAACGCACCGAGCGTTAGCGTCTTTAATGCAATAGAAAGAGCGGCAGGGAAAAATGCACAAACAAAAATGTACACGAAAAGTTGTCGAGGGATACGGTGAAAAGAAAGCATATAAAATAGATAGGTTATGCCAATGGGTAGAACGGTGCCGAGTAGCCCGTTAACGCCAAAGTTTTCCCAACTTCCGTAGCCGACTGCGTTTGCGCCTAGTAGCGCGATAAAAGATGCAATAATAGCGTTTCTAAAGCCGAGCATTAATGTCAAAACTGAAAGGCCTAGAAAATGAACATCTAGGCCCTCGAAGATGCCTGCTTTAAACAACCAGAGAACGAAAAGCGAAGCAGCAGTACCAAAAATAAGGTGTTGCTGCTGCTTGTTACTCGCAAAATGAGTAAAGTCCACATGCCTGACCGCACCGAGTAAAAATACACTGTAAATCAGCAATGCTAGCAGTTGTAGTGAACTCACTTTTACTCCTTAGTTAATGGCGGGGAGCAGTATTTAGTACTGTTTACCCTTTATACTCAGCCCAAATAGGCGCGTGATCAGACGGCTTTTCAATGCCTCTCAGCTCATAATCAATACCGGCGTCATGTAGTTTTGCATGAAGCGGTTTTGTTGCCAAAATCAAATCTATGCGAAGGCCACGATTATCGTTGAATCCTTTTGAGCGGTAATCGAACCATGAAAACTTGTCGTTTGTCTCTGGGTTGAGTGTTCGAAAACTATCTTCAAAGCCCCAGTCAATTACTGTGTTCAACCACTCACGCTCTTCCGGCAAGAAGCTGCATTTTCCAGTTTTCAGCCAACGTTTGCGGTTGTCTTCACCAATACCAATGTCCAAGTCTGTATGAGAGATGTTGACATCGCCCATAACAATCACGTTGTCATCTGGTGTGTGGTTATCATCTAAATATGTCATTAAGTCTTTGTAGAACTTACGCTTAGCTGGGTACTTGGTTTCATGCTTTTCGTTTTCGCCTTGAGGGAAGTAACCATTTAGAACGGTAACGGGGTCGCCAGCATCATCGGTGGTTTTTAAAATAATCATGCGACGTTGTGCGTCTTCGTCATCTGTTGGGAAACCCATCGACACAGAAAGCGGCTCTTTCTTCGCCAAAAAAGCAACGCCGTAATGGCTCTTTTGTCCGTGGAAATAAACGTGATAGCCCATGGCCTCAACGGCTTCTACCGGAAACTGTTCGTTGTGAACTTTAATTTCCTGTAAGCCAATGATATCGGGTTGGTGTGCGTCGATAACCGCCTGAAGTTGATGTAGACGAGCGCGAATACCGTTTATATTAAATGAGATTACTTTCATGCTTTTTAGTGGTTGCTTCGAATTTAGCTAGAGTTTACCAGAAACTGCACGGCCGCTTAACGACGTTTTGCTACTATATTAATGCATTCAGTCGATTGGCTAGATTAAGTTTATTTATAGCTAATGGTGAAATCGCTGTGTATTAAAATCTCGTCATTAGCATAAATTTAGTTATCCCTTAATCACACGTTTGCCTCATGGTAGGGAGTGTCATTTGTTACCGTGCGCTTGCCGAGTGAAATCAAAAACTCAAACCAAGCATTTGCGTCTTGCACCGCGTTCTTAACAAAGCTTTCGTTATCTAGGCCGAGCTCGGATAAGAGTGTTTCTACTTCTTGTTTGAAAGACACCCATGCTTTGGCACATCCTGCCATCGCTTGATAATACTCGGTAGGAATATCTAACGTCATGGCTTCTAACCGCCTAACAATAATGTTGGCGCCCATTGATGAGCCCAACCATACATAGATGGCTGCGATGGCATGACTGGTGGTCGAATTTGAGCAAGGAGTTAACTGTGCGATAGCCTGGGCGTTTAAGCCTGGCTCATCTTTGTTTTTTATTCTTGTAGTAGGTTCGAGCTTGGCATGGGTGTCATTGTAATGTTGTTGAGCATAGAGTGTTGCGGACGACAACGCGTGGGTGTCATTATTAAGCGCTAGTAGAACAACTTCGCTATTGAGCATTGAGGCGATGCGGTTAAGGGAAGGGGTCTGGAGTGCAGCCTGTTTTACGGTTTCTGCTGTTGTTTGGTGAAACACCCTCATGACGTTAAGGATGGCAAGATAGGCCTCATGGTTAAACTCACTATCTTTGTGGTACATCGAGAAGGGAAAGGTATTTTCCAAGATAGCGTGGTTGGCATGGGTGTCTTGCTTAAGAGCAGTAAATAGATTGCGCATGAGGTAAAGGTCTTTGCGTTTAAGCTTTCATAGCGTTGGATGATTTGCTCTAACTTTATCATGGGTGTCTTCGTAACGGGCGAAAAATGTCAATGTTAATAATGGAATGGCTGATTGAGTGAAAGTCGGGAGATGATTCCCGTAATTTTAGGGGTTAACCTGGGTGTCTTCTTTATATTGTTTTTGATGATGAAGAAGAGCTACGGATGGGTGTCTTTGTAAGTGGGTTAGCCGAGGGGGCTTTTTTAACGCTTATTGCATTGCGCCTATTACTGGGGCAGGTATACTTGCCGCAAAATTTGAGATAGGTGAAATAACGTGTTTCCAGAAACAGTTGCAGACAAATTGAGTGATGCGGTTATCGAGCAAGCGATGAAGCTAAGTGCAGAAGACCGACAAGAGCTTGTAGTGAGCTACATTGCAAAAGCAAATGAAATTTGGATGGTGCAAGGTAGTGAAGGTTTTGTGATGTTTGAAGGTGGTGAAAGCGTTCAGCTACCAGTATTCCCGCATCACGATTTAGCTCAAAAGTTTGTAGATATAAACGAAATTGAAGGCCAATGCGTGAATATTATACTCGATGAGTTTATGCAAACTTGGTTGCCAGGCCTTGATAAGAATGGCGTTGAGCTAGTAATGTTCCCCACCACGAGTGATGTTGAAAACCTAGTTATGACTGCAGATGACTTAGCCTCAGAGCTTAACGGAAATTAAGCAAGGTACAGAGATCATGAGTTCTCTCGAAACTTTGCTTCCTCTGGCTTCATCTTTGGCTAACGCGAAAGGGTGGGACGATTTTACTCGTACACTGATGCTTGCGGGTAAATCGCTTGTCCCGCTTCCAGCGGAAAAACGTTTGGCTGAAACAGAAGTAGAAGGGTGTGAAAGCCCAGTATGGCTCACAACTTCTGACGAACAAGGCAATTTGATGGCTTACTCGCCTAGCAAAGTGATTCGCGGCGTGCTTGCAGTATTGTTAGAAAAAGCAAACGAGTTAACCCCGCAGCAGCGCAGTGAATTCGACTTTGAGAGATATTTGTCTCGCTGTCAGCTGGAACGCTACTTAAGTCAGTCCCGTGGAAACGGGATTAAATCTGTAATAGCTAAATTAAAGGGCATCTAGCCGCTAAACTAGTGGCTGCCATTATTTGTTTTTTGCTTCAATCCACTGGCTCATGTACTTGCTCGCTGTCAGTGTTTGATGCCACAACAAGCTTTGCATAAATAAACCGTTTCTATGCGTGTTAAGCGACTGTTTTAAACCAATGATTCTTTCAATTAACGGCACTTCGGGCTGTTCGCTTTCAAATGAGCTAAGTATTGATGCCGTTAAGCTACTAGCGCTATCCCACGTAGACTTATCATTGTGAAGTGCCACAGCTTGTTTGACGTAGTCTTGAATGACCACTGCGTCATTTGTATTCGCGCTACAAAGCGCACCAGGCCATTGCGCTAGCTGCTTTGGATCATCGATTTCCTGTATATTGCTATTAGCAGTGATTGAACCGGTTGAGGTGATACCTTCTGCGCCTATCCACGTGGTGATACTAGGAGTAGCGCAGCGCATCGCATCAATCAGCTTGCCTTTAATGCCTGCGCCAAATCGTAAAGGAGCAATCAGCACCTTTGCGCTCAACATTATAGACTCCACATTTTCGGCCCAACCTTTTACCAAAAAGCCTTGTTTTTCGTTGTGCAGTTGGGTGGCCTTTTTAGGCGGGTAAGCGCCGTATATATGCAATTCTGTTTTAGGTAGCGCTTTTCTTATCTCAGGCCATATGCTTTGCTTAAGTTGCAGGACCGCGTCCCAATTAGGCGCATGGCGAAAGTTTCCAATATGAACAAAGTGCGCTCTTTCCTCAAAAGGAAGCGTGACGAGGGGCGTTTTTCCTACAACAAGAGGGTGGTATTGGAGCTGCGCTCTAGGTACACCGTAATGTTCCGTCAAAAGCGCCATTTCTCGTTTTGAAATTACTAATGTAAGGTCGCTTCTTAGTATTGCTGCAACTTCTCTTTGCGCCAATTCGCCATTTAACTGAGCAAGGCGAGCATCATTGTCCTGTTTTACCGCTTCGTGCCTAGCCTGACGCAGGCTGTGTAAATCTTCAGTGTTTAAAACTCGAAGTGCATCTGGGCACGCTTCTTTTACTCGCCAGGAAAATTGCTCTTCTGTCATGTAGCGGTCGAATATAACAACGTCAGGCTTTATATGCGCTATTTGGCTATTAAAAGAACTGCAATTCAGTGCCACAGAATGCACATCAACGCCTAATGCTGTAAGGTCTTCTTTATGGTCGCTATCGGTGGCAGCGGTCAGAAATGTCACATTGAAATCGGCAGATAAGCAACGCTTAATAATAGCTAACATATTTTGGCCCGCGGCCGAAGAATTTGGCTCAGGCCACACATAACCGATAACAGCGACATTTAACATGGATGGATTACAACTTTTGCTTTAAGAATTTTGCCATCAAGGGCATAGTAAATAGTGTGCAAATACTACCATAAATTTGAATTGGTCATTACAAAAGCAAGTGTTCCTTAGAAAATCTAATTCTTATGGGTAATTACCCTAAGTTTTTCTGTGTATTAGAATTATTAGTATGTAAAAAGGGGCAAAAAGCTATAATACAGGCCTTCCAGAGATGCGCTGAATACACGAGTGTAGTGCGTATCAGCGGCGTTGCGTGAATTGTTGATGTTCAGCGTAAAGCAAGGTTTTCAAATTGAAAACGAGCCCCGCGGTATCAAGGCTTATGAAGGGTTTAGGTTAACTTAATGATTAGTAAAGAAATCATACTTTTTTACTAGTTGATACTTATTGACCAACTACATTTTTGTGCCTATACCTTAATGGACACAAGGCGAATGGACGTGCCTTCAACGCTATATTGACAAAGGCGGCATGAAAGAGAGTGCACGAATGAATTTAGATGAACTAGTTTCGAAAGCGGAAAACCTCTTTGTTTTACCTGATTCGGTAACTCGACTTAAAGCTTGTATGGATGATGAAGCTTCAAGCATTGACGACATCGGCGATATTATTGCTTTCGATCCGTCATTGGCAACGCAATTGCTAAGAGTAGCAAACTCAGCGCTCTATCGTTTTCCTAATAAAATAGACACCGTCACAAGAGCCATCCAGGTAGTGGGGACTCGCTCCACTTACGACTTGGCACTGGCTTATGGCGTAAGCCAAGCATTCAGTGATGTAGACGGTCAACGTATCGATCTCGACAAGTTTTGGGAGCAAAGTGTTTCGTGCGGTCTTCTGGCAAAGTACTTTGCGGATATGCGCAATATTCGTGAGCCTGAGCGACTCTTTGTTTCGGGGCTGCTTCACAACATAGGCGAGCTGGTAACCGTTTCGGTTTTGCCTGAGTCGGCAACCCGTTGTCAGGCATTCAACACCAGAGTAAGTCCTGCTGAACTTCAATTTGGAGTGCTAGGGTTCACGTATGCGGAATTATCGGCAAGATTAATTGAAAAGTGGGATATTCCAAGCTCTATTTATACGCCAATTGCCAGTATCCACAAAGAAGAGGAGGAGTCTGCTTCTACAGATGAGAAGATTCTACAACTCTCGTATGTGTTGGCACTCGATAACGTTAACCCTGAGATCTACCCGAGTTATCACAACTTAAAGCCAGAATTACATGAGGCATTGTCGCTTAATCGCGAAGATTTAGAAGACGCGCTAGATATAACCAATCTGCAGTGTATTTCGGTGATTTCCCTGTTTAACCCTAACGCGTTTATGCTGTATTAATGTAACGTTTTTAACGTGCTTTTCGAAATGCCGTAGCGATCAGTCGAAAATCGCTACGGTTTGCCTACTGATGGCAATTACTTCATTATCCTTATCCCAAATCGTCGCTTCAGTATGGCCATAACCATCTGCAGCTTGTCTTGTGTGAGCTTTATAAGCAAACCAGTCTGTCGGGCTTACCGGTTTGTGAGGATGGATAAATTCTAAGTTCCAACTTACTGTACTGGCTGGTGCCGGAAGCTTCATCATTTGTAAAAGTGTAGGTGGCCATGCGTCGATCATAGTAATGATATGTGCATCAGTGATGGCTTCGGGGGGCTGCTTGAAGCGCATAAAGCCGTGATAATGGCTGGTTTTTCTGCGCGTAAATGGAATGCCGCCATCTTCAATTGCCAAATCAAAATAGCGTAAGAATTTAGGCGTAACTTTAGGTATTTGCGGGATGAACTTTGCTTTACTCGGCTGAGGCATGTTGTGTGTATCTGTATTCTCAACTTGAATACCTGACTGACGCGCAACACCAAAACAGGCTTGCGAAAAAACACAGCTTTTGCCGTCTTGAATAGCATGAGCGGTGAACTGAGAGACATTTTTCCCTGTTCTAAGTAGCGTTACTTCGATAGAAAAAGGCGCTTCAAGAGACAGGGGACCAACAAAGTTGGTGGTAAAAGAGCGCAGCACGCGGTTATCAGTGACTTGCTGCTTTACTGCGGTGTAAAGCATACCGGCAGAAATTCCTCCAAACGCAGTTCGTCCCTGTCCCCACGTCTTAGGGATAACTAGTCCATCAACTTTCCATGTGTTTTCCGAAGTTTGAGATAATTGAGGAATATTGAGCAATTCATCTACTGTCATATTTGCTTGTCTGGTCTGATGAGTTAAGTGTTTGTCATCGTACCTTAAGCGCTATAGAACGAAAAGCCTCAGTTAGAAATTTTCGTTATGTTAACAAATAAGTAACAATTAGTTGTTTATTTTTTTGCCTAATGCATAGACTGGGCTATTGTCACCCAAAAGGACTGTTATGGCCCATACTCACGTTGAAGGTATTCCCGCTGCAGAAGCAGGAGCATCTAGAAGTTACCGGAATTACGTTCTATTCATATTAACCTTGGTGTATGCCTTTAACTTTATAGACAGGCAAATCATTGGGATTTTATCTCCTTTTATCAAAGCCGATTTAGGGTTAGATGACGCTCAACTTGGGTGGCTTAAAGGCATCTACTTTGCGCTACTTTATACCGTGATGGGGATCCCAATTGCATGGCTTGCCGACAGGTACAGCCGCGTTAATATTATTGCGATCTCTCTAACGCTTTGGAGTGGTTTTACCGCTGCATCTGGGTTAGCTGCCAATTACATGCAGCTTGCCATAGCACGTATTGGTGTCGGCATTGGTGAAGCGGGTGGTAGTCCACCGTCCCACAGTATTATTTCTGACTTATTCCCTAAAGAAAAACGCGCGGGCGCGCTCGCAATATACTCTTTAGGTATTCCTTTTGGCGTTATGCTTGCGTTCTTTGCATCAGCGTTCTTTTTACAGGGCGGTTCTGCCGACTGGCGAACGGTAATGTACAGCGTGGGTATTCCAGGGGTGTTACTGGCTATTTTGCTTAAGCTCACGGTCAAGGAACCTGCCAGAACGGTCTCTTTACCAAGCGCAGATGATGCGAATAAGCCGAGTGTAAAGTCGTCGCTCAAGATGCTACTGAAAATTCCGACGTGGTGGGGAATGGCACTGGGTATTTCCTTCGGCTCATTCGGTAACTATGCCATATCGACATGGGTAATTGATTACTACGTTCGCGCCTTTGCGGGTTTAGATATTACACAGTTGCTAATCGTTTTTGGCATTATCAACGGCACCGCCTATGCGCTCGGTGTATGGCTAGGAGGTTATATTGCTGACAGGTGGGGTAAGCACAATAAAAAAGCTTATGCGCTATTGCCCGCTATCGCGTTAATTATTGGTGTGCCGGCATTTTATGCATCGTTACAAGTGCAAGATTTGTGGGTATCAGTAGGGCTCATGGCGCTGTTGTTATTCACCAGTGGTTCATACCTAGGCCCAAGTTTTGCGATGGCACAGACACTGGCTCCAATAAACGTAAGAGCCATGTCGACAGCGTTGTTCTTCTTCGTATTGAACATCATTGCTCTGGGCGGTGGCCCAACGCTGACGGGTATTATTAGCCAAGCATTGGTGCCATCTTTAGGCGAGACGGAGGCATTGAGACAGGCACTCATCTACCTAGTAGTCCCTTACGCGCTTTCTATTGCTGTGTTCTTATGGACGAGCACGAAGATTGTAAAAGATTGGGAAATGGCAGAAGCCAGAGGCTTATAGTATTATCGAACTTCCATGCTAAGGGGCTGATTTAAAGCCCCTTTGTTGTTTGAGTATAGAGGAGTGTATTGGTGACGTCGTCAGAGTTGAGTTTTCATTTTGCCCATGCAAATGGATTTCCGGCAGGTAGTTATAATGCGATGTTTTCAGCGTTACCTGATCACTTTCACCGTCTTCATGTTGAGCGCTTCGGACACGATCCTCAGCTTCCTGTGAATGGTAACTGGCGCAATCAAGTTCAAGAACTTATCAAGCATATAAAAAAAGAGAACAAGGATCCGCGAGGCGTGTATGGTATTGGGCATTCATTTGGTGCTGTAATTACCTACATGGCGGCTTGCGAAGCGCCAGAGCTGTTCAGAGGCATCATTTTATTCGATCCGCCACTTGTTGTCGGCCCGTTAAGTTACTTTTTTAAATTCGCGAAACACACGCCGTTAATTAACAAGCTAACGCCAGCGAAACTCGCGCAAACACGCAATACCAGTTGGCCAAGCAATACTGATATGGTGGCGTACTTTCACAGCAAAGCATTGTTTAGGGATATGGATAAACGATGCGTGCGCGATTATGTAAAATCTGTAACTGCCTTGAAGGGGGACAATATTTCACTCACATTTCGTGCAGAAGTAGAAGCAGATTTGTTTCGCAATGTTCCGCACAATTTGGGTAAATATAAAGGAAAGCTTAAGTGTCCGGCCGTATTGGCGACTGGAAGCAAAAGTAACGTGTGTAAACCAGAAATGTATTCGCGGCTTCTGAAGCATAATGCTATTGAGCATAGCGTGCTCGATGGTGGCCATATGTTTCCACTAGAACACCCTGAGCAGGTAGCGAGCTTTATTGAGCGTACATTAACGCAGTGGAGTAATGAGGCGAATTAAATATTACAGAGATTGATTTAAGCGTTTTAAAGCCAAAATCAATCTCGCCATAACATTAGGATAAATGAGTTAGTCGTGCTTTCTAGGCTTGCTTAGTCCACCCACGGGTTGACCTAACATTTCTCGCGTCACCAGTACCACGCCTTTTTCAGATACGCGGAACCCACGTGCCTTGTCTTGCTCGTGATCGTAACCAATTGTAGTACCTTCAGGAATGACACAACCTCGATCGATAATCACCTTTCTCAGCTTGCAATGGCGTTTAATTTCCACATCAGGAAGAATAACGGCGTCTTCAATAAGGCCATAGGAATGTACACGTACGTTGGAAAAGCAAATAGATGAACGAAGTGTAGAGCCTGAAATTATACAGCCCCCAGAAACTACGGAGTTAATCGCTTCACCACGTCTGTCGTGGTCTTCCCAAACAAATTTTGCTGGTGGCAGTTGCTCTTGGTATGTCCATATGGGCCATTTTCTATCGTAGAGGTTCAATTGAGGTACAGGAGCAACCATTTCCATATTGGCTTCCCAAAATGAATCGATAGTACCTACATCGCGCCAATAGGCGTTGTCTCCGCCACTTTTCTCAAAAGGATAGGCGTATACAGGGTGGTCGGCGATGATTGATGGAATGATGTCTTTACCGAAGTCACGCTGCGAGCCCATATTTTCAGCATCAACACGTAATTGCTCGAATAAAAACTCTGTATCAAACACGTAATTGCCCATCGATGCTAAGCAGCGCGTTGGGTCATTAGGAAGTGGAGTCGGGTTAGCTGGCTTCTCTTCAAATCCGTTAATACGATAGTTTTCATCAACCGACATAACGCCAAACGCACCCGCGGCTTCTTCCAAGGGCACTGACATACATGAAACCGTCATTTTTGCACCAGACTCTTTGTGCTTGGCCAACATATCACCGTAGTCCATACGGTAGATGTGGTCGCCTGAAAGGATCATGACATATTTTGGAAGCTCATCACGAATGATATCTATGTTTTGGAAGACCGCGTCTGCGGTTCCTTCATACCAACTGTCGGAGAAACGTTGAGAAGCGGGTAGGATTTCTACAGATTCGCCAAGTTCCTTTTTGAAATGACCCCAACCGCGGACCAAGTGACGAATAAGAGAGTGCGACTTGTATTGGGTAACCACGCCTATTCGACGGATACCTGAATTAACGCAATTTGATAGCGGGAAATCGATAATTCTAAATTTACCGCCGAAATAAAGTGCCGGTTTGGCTCGCCAATTAGTGAGCTCGTGTAGTCTAGAACCTTTACCACCCGCGAGGATGAGCGCATATGTATCGCGAGTAAGGTTACTAATGTAACGAGAACTTTGATCTGCCATTTCCTATAAACTCCTGTAATAAAGCGACAACTGTGTATCGATAGAAATATAAAAAGAAAACGAAGTGTTGCGATTGACTGCGCTATGCATGATAGGCCTGATTGAACAGGCTTTCTTGATAACCTAAATCCATATTACACAAGATAATTTAGAATGACAGCGCGATTTTCATGCTTTGTGATAAAATGGTAAATGTTTTTAAAAAATTGTAGGTTGGGGGGCTCTCGCCCTTACAGAGACACCCACCCTAAGTCCCTTAATCTCATCCAATGGCATTCAACCGTTGCTCTTACAAAGACACCCACCCTTATCTCTTATTCTTAAGCTGGAATAAGCTTCTTGAATTAAAATTTTAGCATGACACCCATCGCTACTATGAGTTAGTTACTTAGTAAATTTGACGATAAAAAAGTTAGCGAGACACGCAACTCAATTTCATCACGAGCATGCAGAGATGACCTTTGATTAAAGCAAGTCACTGTGTAGACACCTATTTTTAAACTGTAGAAAGTTAGTCTACACTTTGCTCGATAAACGAAGTGGTTACTTCATGCATCATAAGGTTTTATTGCCGAGTGTCCTTTCTCGGTAACGCGAAAGAGAAGGCTCATAAGAGTTATTTTGAGTTTAAATTTGCTTTCAACTGCGTTAAACATGACGGAATGGGTGTCTATCTAACAGTAAAATGAGCAAGAAAGATCTTTAAGTGACAAATGTTAATTAAATGTTATATTTGTTGGGTCAATTCTTTTATGGAGTCTCAGATGGGAGCGTTAAAAAAACTCTTAATGGTCGTAGGTGTTGTTATCGTATTATTTGTCGCAACAAGCTTTTTTATTCCTAAAGATTACAGCGTTGAAAGAACAATTAATATTGATGCTCAGCCATCAGAAATATATCCCTATGTCGTTGATTTGAAAGAGTGGAAGAAATGGGGCGTGTGGTTCAAGCGTGATCCTGATATGAAACTTGATTATTCAGGGCCTGATAGGGCTATTGGGATGCGCTCAGAGTGGTTAAGTGAAACCGAGGGAAATGGAGAAATGGAGATTACGCAACTAGAGCATAACAGACGTGTGATGTACCGATTATATTTTCCCGATTTTGACATGGGGTCATCGGGCGTCGTAGAAATTGAGCCCACAGAAAATGGTTCTCTTGTAACCTGGAGAGATGAAGGTTCGGTAGACAATAACCCAATAAACAAATATTTTGCTTTGATGATGGACAGCATGATTGGTCCAGATTTCGAAATGGGTCTAGAAAATCTCAAAATACTCGCTGAAAACGCTGGGTAGTGCATACAACTTTCTGATCTGATTGAATAAGTGCACCGTATATGTTCAATCGAATTGCGGTGCATGTTTACCTTCCATGAAACAAAAAAATTTACTTATTACAGGCCTTTCGCTTAATAAACTAGCCGACCTTCTGATCTCTGCTAAAACAACATTGACCGCACTTCTTATTAGCATTGGCGCACCAGTTTGGATGATAGGCTGGCTGGTTCCAATTAGAGAGTCGGGCGCGCTTTTGCCTCAAGTACTTATTAGCATTTATCTTCGAAAACATACTCAGCGGCACTTGGTTTGGCGTGTCGGTATGCTCACACAAACGCTTTCAGTTTTCTTTATGCTGCTGGCGGTCATTTCATTTTCAGGGGGCTTGGCGGGTACCTTGATACTTATTTCCCTTGTCTTCTTGAGCCTGGGTCGCTCTGCCTGTTCTCTTACCGTGAAAGATATGGAGGCTGACGTAGCTAAGAAAGGAGAGCGGGGAAATCTAATCGGAATTGCATCTACAGTTTCAGGCATGGTCACCCTTGTTATCGCTATACCTTTGGCAATTTACGACGGCTCTCTTTCTTCGAACGTGCTGCTGATAGTCTTGTGCGGGAGTCTTTTGTCATTTGTTTTGACCCTTATATGTGTATGGCCTGTTAAAACCACGGTTGATGTGGGTGATAAAGAGGAGAAAGCGTTCAGTATTGACTTCGACGCCACGGTTTACAAATTCATTTTGGTAAGAGGGCTTTTCGTTCACTCAGCCTTGGTTGCGCCTTATTTCATGATAGAAAAAAATGGAGATGTAAAAGAGCTGCTTCCTATTTATATAGGAGCCGAAGCAACTGCTGCTCTTCTATCATCAATAATTTGGGGAAAGATTGCAGACAAAAGCGCAAAGTTAACACTTCAAATTTCAGGGTTACTCGCAATAATTTCATGCATTGGTTTGCTTACATTGCAAACGACGACGATTGTAACCTCTGCACTGTTGTTTTTCTTGTTATCGGTATCCCATGCTGGCGTAAGAACCGGACGGAAAACATATAGTTTAGATGTTAAAGAAGGCCATGAAAGAACAGAGCTGGTCGGCTTCTCAAACACGGCTATAGGTATGATTTTATTAGCATTCGGTGCACTTTACGCTGCATTAACCCCTGTTTTAACCTTTTCAGTGGTTTATATTATGGCTGGTATGCTGTTACTGGCAATTATCACTACTGTTATCTTACCTGACGAGAAGTAGAATGGTTTAGTCAAAGCATATCGCTGCCGAAGATATTTTGGCCATTCGTTTTCTTTTAGTATTTGCTTGGAACTTCCGCATAGATGAACCGTCTCCTGCCGCGACTGAAAACATGTTTTCGAAATCACTGATAATGTGATGCCAATGATGTTGGCATACACCAAGAGGTTTTACATGTTGAATGGGTCTCGTTTGAGCGGCTGTCGAATCGGTGTCGCGTAACAGTTCGATTGACTGGTTAAGAAGATCGCAATAGTCATTCAACGTTAAATCTAAGCCGCGAGTGTTTCTACATCGTTGGTGGCTCTTTAATGGCATTAACCCTTTTATTGTCTTGTTTTGTGAAATATTCGTGTTCAATCTTTTATTAATGCTTGTGTGATATGAGTCTTGTAAGCCCGTTGCGACCTTTGCGCGTATAGGGTTTAAGTCAACATATGCCATACATGACAGTAGGGCTTTTTCTGTTAGCAGTGCTTGTGAGCGGAAGCGACCTTCCCAAAATCTGCCAGTACAATCGTCCTCTTCGTTTGCTTTTCTCGCAATATATTCGTTTAAATCTCTCATAAACCAGCTTATGTCGTAGAGCCTTTTTCTATACACATCAGCAGTACTTTTAACTGTCTCATACTCACTTTCGCTCAAGATTTCGCCCTTCATAAACTTTTGAGTAAGTACGGTTCCTTTGTGCATTTTATGCCATTGAAGTAACACAGTTTGTAATGACCATGAGAGCGCTGCCTCTTTATTCACGCATAAAACGATATGGACATGGTTGCTCATAACAGCGTAAGCACAAATATCTATCGCGAATACCCGGCTCAAAAATAACAGCCGTTGTTCTACCCACGATTTTCGATGCTCGTAACTAATTCTATTGTTTCGGTCGTACCCGCATAAGTAGCTACGGCGCACGCAGCGAGATATACAATGATAGTAGGGTGTATCTTTTAAACTAATGAGGGATTTTCTGCTTTGAGCCATGTTAGATAAATGCAAGGTAATTAGTCATTGTGTGACCTTAGCATTGTGAATATTCAGTTGTGACCTGACCGATGGACTTGTTTTGTTTTAGAAGAGACACCCAACGTAAGACTTTTCGATGAAAAGTAATGAATATTTGAAGAGACATCCATTGCAAAGCTAACTAGCTGAGCGTGAAAGAATGTATTTTTGAGTTTGTGCCGATAAACTTATAAAGACACCCATTACATAAACGGTGATTTAAAGTGAAACTTCACAATTAGGGTGGGTGTCTTTCTTAGAGGGAGCGTATTACCGCATCCCCCATCAGTTTTTTATTTTGCTAGAAGCGCATTAGCTGCTTTCGACACGGGAGAGCGGCCTAAAAGTTCTGAAATGTAAGAAGACGCTTTTAACAATTTCGCCATGTCTATACCTGTTGATATACCCATACCGTTCAACATATATAGGACGTCTTCAGTTGCAACATTCCCACTTGCACCTTTGGCATACGGGCAGCCGCCCAGTCCTGCAATAGCTGAATCAATGGAAGAGATGCCGTATCCAAGGGCAGTGTATAAATTTACTAGCGCTTGTCCGTAAGTATCATGGAAATGGGCGGCAACTTTGCTGACATTAATCTCGTTTAAGACGTCATCTAATAGCAGTTTTGTAGACATTGGTGTACCCACGCCGATAGTATCGCCGAGGGATACTTCGTAACACCCCATATCAATAAGTTCCTTACTCACCTGTGTAACGGCACTAGGTGAAATTTCACCTTCATAAGGACACCCCATTACGCATGAAACGTAGCCCCTCACTTTGATTTTGTTTTCGCTTGCCAGGTCAAACACAGCCTCGAAACGCTTTAAGCTATCGCTTATAGAGCAGTTAATGTTCTTTTGTGAAAAGGACTCAGAGGCAGCACCGAATACTGCAACCTCTTTCGCACCCGCTTCAATGGCTGCTTCCAAGCCCTTAAGGTTGGGTGTCAATGCAGAATAATGAATCTTGTCTTCGGGGCTAAGCGCCTTAAAAACCGCACCCGAGTTCGCCATTTGGGGCACCCATTTGGGCGATACAAAGCTTCCTGCTTCGATACGGTTAAGGCCAGTTTTAGAAAGAAGTTGAATAAGTTCAATCTTTTGTTCGGCGCTTAAGGCCTGTTTTTCATTCTGAAGGCCATCTCGAGGACCTACTTCAACAATACTCACTTCTTTAGGAAACATCACATCAAACCTCGGCAGCTTCTTTAGTGGAGAACGCCAACAGTGTTGCGCCACCGTCAACTAGGTCACCGGGATTGAAAAAGAACTCTTCCACTGCACCATCGTGCGGGGCAATGATGCTGTGCTCCATTTTCATCGCTTCCATAACAAGTATAGGCTCGCCTTTTTTGACCAACACACCCTTTTCGACCAAATGCGCTACTATGGTTCCGTTCATCGGAGCACTGAAATTAGCGTCGCCATTATCATCGTTATCATCACCAAGAGATGCTGAGATTAGGGTGAACTTAGCATGGGTGTCTTTGTTGAAGAGTGTAAACACGCCATCATTATCTGAATACGTAAATGTTGATTTGTACCCATTAATCGTTGCATGCAAAGCACTATCTACCAGCTTGCCAGTAACGTCATAGGAATTGTCCCCAACAGTTAGCTCCCAAGCATCTTCAGTTCCGTGACGCTGGTGTCTGACCTCAACATGCACCTCTTCTTGGTTGCAAAGCAATGTAAGAGTTTCTGTGTGATTTGCGTTAGCACGCCACGCACCGGCGGTTGACCACACAGATGGGGTTTTATCGCTTCTAGAAACTTTTCTATTTAAAAGTGAAAGCAATGCCATCACAGGAATGTTTACTTGGGTGTCATCGCTAGCTGCATCATTACTTGTCGCGCTAAACAACGAATCATGGTGTTTCTCCACAAACGTAGTTGTAAGCTCAGCGGCAACGAACGCAGGGTGTGTAGCGACACGCTTTAAGAAGTCGATGTTTGTGCTTACACCGTCAATATAGTAGTCACCCAATGCACTAATTAAGCGCTTAAGCGCTATCTCACGGTTCTCTCCCCAAACCACAAGCTTGGCAATCATAGGGTCGTAAAAAACGCTTACCTCATCACCTTCAACGACACCTGTGTCAACGCGAACTACGTCATTTTCTTTTGGCGTACGTAAAAGGCACAGCGTGCCGGTAGAAGGCAGAAACTCGTTGTTTGGATCTTCAGCATAAATGCGCGCTTCGAATGCGTGTCCTGTTAAGATGAGTTCATTTTGTTGTTTGGGAAGGGGCTTTCCTTCGGCAATAGTTAATTGCCAGTGAACCAAGTCCTCACGGGTGATCATTTCTGTCACAGGATGCTCTACTTGCAAGCGTGTATTCATTTCCATGAAGTAAAATGAATCGTCTTCATCAAGTAAAAACTCGACCGTTCCCGCACCTACGTAGTTAATGGCTTTCGCCGCGAGTATCGCCGCTTCACCCATTTTTTCTCTCACTGACTGAGACATATTGGGGGCAGGGGCTTCTTCAATAATCTTTTGGTGTCGGCGTTGAACTGAACAATCACGTTCAAAAAGGTATACGCCGTTGCCATGGGTGTCACAGAAAACTTGAATTTCAACATGACGAGGGCGGGTCAGGTACTTTTCAACCAGCATGTGGTCGTCACCAAAGCTCGCCATAGATTCACGTTTGGCTGCGTTTAATGCTTGAGAAAACTCTTTTTCACTCCAAACTTGGCGCATGCCCTTACCGCCACCGCCAGCAGCGGCTTTTAATAGGACTGGGTAGCCCATATCATCGGCAGCGCCTTTCAATACCGCTTCACTTTGATCGTCGCCGTGATAGCCTGGAACTAAAGGAACACCTGCTTTTTCCATAATGTGTTTAGCGGCTGACTTAGATCCCATCGCTTCAATTGCAGATGCTGGTGGGCCTACAAAGATAATATTGTTTTTGGCGCATAGATTCGCAAACTCAGCATTTTCCGAGAGAAAGCCGTAGCCTGGGTGGATAGCGTCTACACCAAGCTTCTTTGCTTTTTCAATGATCAACTCGCCTCGTAAATAACTTTCCTTCGACGGAGATGGCCCTAGATAAATAGCTTCATCAGCCATTTGTACATGAAGGGCATTTTTGTCGGCGTCAGAGTAAACGGCGACCGTCTTTATACCTAGAGCGTTGGCTGTCTTTATAACGCGGCATGCAATTTCACCACGGTTTGCAATTAGTAATTTATTTATCATTCTTAACCTCCACCCATGAAGCACTGCGCTTTTCTAAAAAGGCTGACAGACCTTCTTGACCTTCTTCAGATGTCCTAACTTGTGCGATAAGTTTACTTGTCTTTGTGAGAAGCGCATCGTTAATCTCTTGCGTAGACACCCATTGCACTAAGTCTTTTGCTTTCGCCACTGCTTGGGGGCCGTTTTTCAGTATGTTTGATAAAATATTGTCGATAGTGCTATCGAGTTCGTCTTCTGTTACTGATTCGCTCAAAAGTCCAAGTCGTCTTGCTCTGCGCGCAGAAAATACTTCAGCGGTCTGGAAGTAGCGTCGGCATACTCGTGCGCCCATTGCTTCGACAACGTAAGGGCTGATGGTTGCTGGAATAAGGCCAATTTTAACTTCACTTAAGCAAAATTTACTGAGCTTGCTTCCAATAGCAATATCGCAACATGCAATTAAACCAACAGCACCGCCAAAAGCTGCGCCTTGTATTCTTGCTATTGTGGGCTTCGGCATTTTATAAAGCGTCTGCAGCATAGTTGCTAATGCAAGTGCATCACTTTCATTTTGCGCTTCGGTATAACTGGCCATTTTTTTCATCCAGTTAAGATCGGCTCCTGCACTAAAACTTTTGCCTTCAGCTCTTAGGATTAGTGCCCTAACGCTTTTATCTTCCCCCGCTTTTTTAAAAACGCGAGTAAGTTCGTTTATCATTTCGTCGTCAAAGGCATTATGTTTTTCAGCTCTGTTTAAAGTAACAGTGGCAATGTTTCTTTCATCTACGCTGTAAATCACTGATTGTTCCATTACCTGCACTCCTACATTCTAAATATGCCAAATTGGGTGTCTTCGATAGGCTTGTTAAGCGCCGCTGAAAGCGATAGACCAAGCACTAATCGCGTATCCGCTGGGTCAATAACGCCATCATCCCAAAGCCTTGCAGACGCATAGTATGGATGTCCTTGTTTTTCGTACGTATCGATAACAGGTTGTTTAAATGCCTTTTCTTCTTCTGCAGACCATGATTCGCCTGAGCGCTCTTTTTGGTCGCGCTTAACCTGAGCGAGAACGCCCGCAGCTTGTTCACCACCCATTACAGAAATTCGAGCGTTTGGCCACATGAAAAGGAAGCGTGGGTCATAGGCTCTGCCGCACATACCGTAGTTACCTGCTCCGAAACTTCCGCCGATAAGCACTGTGAGCTTTGGCACATTCGCACATGCAACGGCGGTTACCATTTTTGCGCCGTGTTTTGCGATACCGCCGTGCTCGTATTGCTTACCGACCATAAAGCCTGTGATGTTTTGCAAAAACACGAGAGGGATTTTTCGCATGGCGCATAGTTCGACAAAATGAGCACCTTTAAGCGCGCTTTCACCGAAAAGTATGCCGTTGTTAGCCACAATGCCTACGGGGAAACCGAAAATGCGCGCAAAACCACAAACCAAGGTTGTGCCGTAAAGCGGTTTGAACTCATCAAAGTCTGAGTCATCCACAATACGCGCAATGATTTCTCTTACATCGTATGTCTGACGACTATCAGCAGGCACAATACCGTAAATTTCTTTGGTGTCGTAGCGTGGAGGTTTTACCTCGGCCACATCTAGGCATTCTGGCTTCTTTCGGTTTAGTCTGGAGACAGCATTACGCGCTAGTGAGAGTGCGTGGTGGTCGTTGTTGGCAAGATGGTCGGCAACGCCCGAAATTCGAGTATGAACGTCACCGCCGCCAAGCTCTTCTGCGGTAACCACTTCACCTGTTGCAGCTTTAACAAGCGGTGGGCCGCCCAGAAAAATAGTCGCTTGTTCTTTAACGATAATGCTTTCATCAGCCATGGCGGGAACATAAGCACCACCAGCTGTACAGGAACCCATTACTACCGCAATTTGAGGAATATTCTTAGCAGACATATTCGCTTGATTAAAAAAGATGCGACCAAAGTGCTCTCTATCTGGGAATACATCATCTTGGCGAGGTAAGTTAGCGCCACCTGAATCTACTAAGTAAATACAAGGTAGGTTATTTTGCTCTGCGATAGTCTGAGCGCGAAGGTGCTTTTTCACGGTAAGGGGGTAGTACGTCCCGCCTTTTACAGTGGCATCGTTAGCTACAATCATACACTCGATACCTGCAACAATACCGATACCGGCAACGACTCCGGCACAAGGTACGTAGTCTTCGTAGACTTCCCATGCTGCCAGTTGGCCTATTTCCAGAAAGGGCGTGTCTGGGTCAATCAGTGCGTTGATTCGGTCGCGAGGTAGAAGTTTTCCTCGAGACACGTGGCGCTCCGCCGCTTTTTCACCGCCACCTTGGCATATTTGTTCTATTTTTTCGAGGAGATCATTTACCTGAGCCTGCATGTGTTCAGCATTTGCGATAAATGTTTCGGATTTCGTATTTATACTTGAGCGAAGAACGGGCATAACCCCTCCTTGTGTTGGGCCTAGGCGACGGCTGTCGCGTTAGCCACTAGTTAGCAAGATGATTAGCAAGACACCCATGCTAAGCGCTTTCGCTGCGGTGGGTGTCTTCGCATTTCATTAGCCTATTAATAAAGTTCAGCTTTTCTAAATCTACTTTAAATAGAGTAGGGTGGGTGTCCTTCTAACTTCTATAACACAGGGAATGCCTAAGCTTTCCCTGTTTCAAACGAAGTTTGTTTCCACCCAGAACTCCGTATTACTTCGATTCGTTAAATAGCTCGCGGCCTATAAGCATTCGGCGAATTTCAGACGTTCCTGCGCCAATTTCATAAAGCTTGGCATCACGTAATAATCGTCCCGTCGGGTATTCGTTGATGTAGCCATTACCGCCAAGTAGCTGAATAGCATCCAGCGCCATTTTGGTTGCTAGTTCCGCTGAATAAAGGATAGCGCCTGCAGCATCTTTTCGCGTTGTTTCACCGCGATCGCATGATTGTGCAACTGTGTAAACATACGCGCGTGCAGCATTCATTTGCGTATACATGTCAGCTACTTTGCCTTGCACTAACTGGAATTGACCAATTGATTGGCCAAACTGCTGACGGTCGTGAATGTAAGGTACTACGATATCCATGCACGACTGCATAATGCCAAGCGGGCCGCCTGATAAAACAAGGCGTTCGTAATCTAGGCCACTCATAAGTACGCGAACACCTTCGCCTTCTTTTCCAAGAATGTTCTCAGCTGGTACTTCGCAATCTTCGAAAACTAATTCACAGGTATTAGAAGAGCGCATACCTAGTTTGTCGAGTTTCTGTGCGCGGCTGAAGCCAGGGAAATCGCGCTCTACGATAAACGCTGTGATCCCTCTTGGCCCTGCGTTAGGGTCGGTCTTCGCGTAGATAACAAATGTATGTGCATCAGGACCGTTTGTGATCCACATCTTGTTGCCGTTAAGGATGTATTTGTCGCCGCGTTTTTCAGCCTTCAATTTCATGCTAACAACGTCCGAACCAGCATTAGGTTCACTCATTGCCAGTGCACCAATATGCTCACCGCTTACTAACTTAGGCAGATACTTTTCACGCTGGGCATCATTACCGTTTTTAAAAATCTGGTTAACACAAAGATTCGAATGCGCGCCATAGCTCAAACCGATACCACCTGACGCGCGGCTAACTTCTTCCATTGCGATAGTATGCGCCAGGTAGCCCATATCAGAGCCACCATATTGTTCTGAAACAGTAACGCCCAATAGGCCCATATCACCAAGTTTTGTCCACAATTGGTTTGGGAATTGGTTGTCTGCGTCTGCTTGTTCAGCAAGAGGAGCAATCTCATTTTGTGCAAATTGATAGACCTGATCACGTAACATCTCGATGTCTTCGCCAAGTCCAAAATTTAAAGTAGGGTAGGAGGTGTTCATGCGATATTTCCTCGTTTGAGTTCTGCGAGTTCTTCACGGCAACGTGCTTCAACATCATCCAGTTCAGTCATTAACATCTGGATGTCTTCTAGCTGCTGTTTAAGCACCGCTCTTTTCTGTTCAGTCATTTCGAGCATGGCTTCTAACTGAATAGCCGAATTGGGGTTGGTGTCGTACATGTCGAACAGTGTTTTGACTTCAGCAAGGGAAAATCCTAGTCGCTTTCCTCGCAAGATCAGCTTTAAGCGCACTCTATCTTTGTTCAGATAAACGCGATTTTGTCCCGTTCTTGACGGTGACATTAGGCCTTGTTCTTCGTAAAAACGAATTGAACGAGGAGTAATGTCAAACTCTCGAGCGAGTTCGCCTATTGCATATGTTGTTTCGTCGTCGTACTTGCTCATTACACGTACCTTGTATTTCAGCGCTGTTTAACACCCTTGTTTTGACGTGGGTGTCTTTGTAATTAAATTCTCTGTAGTAGGTTGGGTGTCATTGCAATAGCACTATCGTCTTAAGGTAGATGGTTTTGTATACCGCTATATTAAAACGTAGTGTTTGGTTGACACATACTTAGTACAGGTTTACGTTAACGTTAATTACATTTTACGTTAAGGTAAAGTAACATTTTGCTAACGTCAATTTTTCATGGTGAAGGCAAGACGTTGTAGCTGTTAGGGGTGTTTACTTTTGTATACATCTACGTAGCTTTCTTCACTTAACTCTATAATTTAAATGAATTTTAAGGGCAAGGTTATGAGTAACGAATCAGTAGTTATTGTCGCGGCTAAGCGCACACCAATGGGTGGTTTCAACGGTAATTTGTCTTCGCTTGCTGCGACCAAACTTGGAGAAGTTGCGATTAAAGCAGCCTGTGAAGCGATGGATGTCTCTGTAATTGATGAAGTCATCATGGGGTGTGTATTACCTGCTGGTCTTGGTCAATCTCCAGCGCGACAAGCGTCACTGGGTGCGGGGCTTCCGCTAAGTGCAGGTGTGACTACAATCAACAAAGTATGTGGCTCGGGCTTAAAAGCGGTAATGATGGCCCACGATTTAATTAAAGCAGGTAGTGCGACAGCAGTCGTGGCGGGTGGAATGGAAAGCATGAGTAATGCGCCATACATGTTGCCTAAAGCTAGAACTGGATATCGTATGGGTCATGGTCAAGTACTTGATCATATGATGTTAGACGGTCTAGAAAATTCCTATGACGGCAAAGCAATGGGCTGCTTCGCACAGGATACTGCTGATGAAGAAAATATTTCTCGCGGTGAAATGGATGAGTTTGCTCTAAGCTCGCTTTCCAAGGCACATGAAGCAATAAACAGCGGAACTTTCGTCGATGAAATAGTACCTGTTACAGTTTCTTCTCGTAAGGGCGATACTGTTGTTGATACCGATGAAGGCCCAGGTTCCGCTCGCCCTGAAAAAATTCCAACACTAAGACCAGCTTTCAAAAAAGACGGTACGGTCACGGCTGCTAACTCAAGCTCAATCTCGGATGGAGCAGCGGCACTGGTTGTAATGAGCGAAAGCAAAGCAAATGAACTTGGTCTAGCACCGCTTGCGCGCGTGGTTGCTCACGCTACAAATTCTATTGAACCTGAAAACTTCACCGTTGCGCCTGTTGGCGCTATGGAAAAAGTGCTGGATAAAGCAGGTTGGACGAAAGAAGAAGTCGATCTTTTCGAAATTAACGAAGCATTCGCCATGGTAACTATGTTGGCAGTCAAGAAGCTTGGACTAGATGAAAGTAAAGTAAACGTAAAAGGTGGCGCTTGTGCATTGGGTCACCCAATTGGAGCCTCTGGTGCACGCATTTTGGTAACACTACTTCACGCGCTTAAGCAACGCGGTGGTCGCAAAGGTATCGCATCTTTATGTATTGGTGGTGGTGAGGGTGTAGCGCTTGCCGTTGAAATGCTCTAAGCCGCTATAGCTATAGATGGCAAATATGTAAAATATTTAATCACGGAGCCTAATCACATTGATTTCGCTCTGTGGTTCAATATAAAGAAAAATACAAAAGCATGAAGACAGTGACTTACGTTATCAATTCTATAGCCCTTGCGGTTGCCCTATCCACTCTAACGCTTGTTGCGAAAGTCCAAGCTGACTCATCGTTTTCAGTAAACTCGACTTACGCAGACACCCACGATAACAATGGCACTCACTACGAGGAATCACGTCCTTTATCGAGTAATGAAGACACCCACGATGACTTAACTCTGTCTGTGCTTCACGAAGCTCAATCAACCGTTGATGGTTCTGACGACGCTGTTTCGGATGACACCCACACTAACGAAGAAAAAAAGACTTCGGATGACACCCATGCCAACAGTGCCCATGCCAACAATGAATCGTCAGCTATTTACCCCAAGAAAATAAGCCAGGTGCCTTATTCAGCGTTGGGTGTCTTGCCAACAAGCGAAGCTGATGAACAATTCAGCTACGGCGATGATCCACTACAAACGATTTACACTTGGCATGGACGTTCGTCTACGAACGGAATGTATGCTGATAAAGCGTTAATATTTATTCACGGTGGGTGTTGGCTTAATGCCTACGGTTACGAACATGCGAAAGGGATGTACCATGCTTTAGCAGAGCTTGGAATGGGTGTCTACGTAACAGAGTATCGGCGTGTAGGTGATAAAGGTGGTGGTTGGCCCGGTAGTTTAGACGACGTGACACAAGCAATAAGTACAGCCTTAAAACGAATAGAGAACGAAGGGCGCTACACTAACATTTACATTGCGGGGCATTCTGCTGGTGGGCACTTAGCTTTGCTTGCTGCGCAACGCCTTTCTTCGTCATCCTTGAACTTATCGCGCGCAAACATAAAACGAATTATCGGGTTAGCGGCAATTACGGACATCCAGTCCTATGCCATGGGCCATAACAGCTGCCAGTCGGCTACAGCGAAATTCATGAATGGTATGCCTGAAGATGTTCCAACCTCGTACCAAAGGGCGACACCACGCCCAACCCATGGCAGTTTGCCAATTACACTACTCCAAGGCGATGCTGATAGTATTGTGCCAGCGCGCCACGCTGTATTATCTGGAACCAACCAAAAAATAATTAAAAATGGTGGCCATTTCGATTGGCTTCACCCTGAATCAACATCCTTTGATGCTTTACTTGAGGTTATTAGTGAACATGATGAATAAGGTTTTTTCAGCTGAACAACTTGATATTAAAGATCCACTCCGTGACAAGGCGCAGGCGTTTTCGCTTCCCGCTAATACGGTCTATTTAGACGGCAATTCGTTAGGGCCTCTGCCTAGGGCAGCGAAACAGCGAGCTGACGAAGTTGTCAGTGAACAGTGGGGAAAGGGGCTCATTACAAGCTGGAACAAGCATCAGTGGATCCATCTACCTCAAATAGTGGGTGATAAGATTGGCGGCTTGATTGGCGCTAAAAGTGGCCAAGTTATTTGTTGTGACTCCATTTCTATTAATCTGTTTAAAGTATTAAGTGCGGCGTTAAAAATGCAGCCAACTCGCAAGGTAATAGCGACTACCCGCGATAATTTTCCTACCGATATATACATGGTGCAAGGCCTGCTTGACTTACTAGGCAGCGATTACAGTATTCGCTATGTTGACGAAGCATCCATTGGGTCACAGCTAACCGATGATATTGCCGTTCTGATGCTGACACAGGTAAATTTCAGAAGTGGCAACAAACTCGATATGCAAACCATTACCGAGCAAGCCCATCAAAAGGGTATTTTAACTTTGTGGGATTTAGCACACAGTGCTGGAGCATTTCCTGTCAGCCTAGACGCATGTAATGTGGATTTTGCAGTCGGCTGTACCTACAAATATCTAAATGGCGGCCCTGGCGCGCCAGCGTTTATCTATGTCGCTAAACGACATCAAGCACAGTATCAACAACCTTTGTCTGGTTGGATGGGGCACAGCTCGCCTTTCTCATTTTCTCCTGATTACGCTGGCGACAATTCCGTGAAGCAAAACTTGTGCGGTACGCCAGGAATTATTGGAATGAGCATTTTAGATGCGGCATTAGACGTTTTTGAAGATGTATCACTTAAAGCTATTGATGAAAAATCCAAAAAGCTACAGGCATTTTTCATCGCTGAAGCCAAGCGTGCAGGCCTTCTGGACAAGTTTTCCATTGTAAGCCCCAGTATTGATGATCGAGGTAGTCAGCTTGCTTTTGCTCACGACCAAGCTTACGCCATTTGCCAAGCGTGGATCGCTGAGGGGGTGATTGCAGATTTCCGTGCACCAAATATTCTGCGAATAGGTTTTGCGCCATTGTATTTAAGTTTCGTCGATATTGAAAAAGCGGTGGCAAGCCTGACCGAAATTATGATTGAAAAGCGCTATGAAAACGATGAGTTTCAGCAAAGACAGAGCGTTACCTAGCTGAAAAGCGACATTATCAGCTAAATAATTGCATTTTTTGAATTTACGCTTAATACTTCGCGGTTGTCATCGATATCTTCACATGTTTTGGGTGTGCAGTTGAAAAAAATAAGAAAATATCTGCTTTGTACCATGTTGTTTGTAGGAGCGAGTTGTTTTAGCGCGCTCCTACAAGCAGAAGCTGGTCAAAAGGCGGCATCTGAACAATCTAATAATGTAACGTACTGTATAGATCCTAACTGGGCGCCTTACGAAGCAATCAGAAACGGTATTCATGTGGGTATTTCTGCCCAATATATGCAGCTTATTGCTGAAATATCTGAGTTAACGTTTACCCTAGTGCCCACTGAGAGCTGGCAACAGAGCCTAGAGTACGTTCAGCAGGGGAAGTGCCAAGTTATCCCCATGCTAAATACTTCCGACTATCGGAAGCAGTTCCTCGACTTTAGCGTGCCGTATTTTGAAGCGCCCAATGTGCTGGTGGCTAAGTCTGGAATGCCAATGATACAAGGCTATGCTGGAGTGGGAAATCGAGTAGTAGGGATTGTTCAGGGTTATCGCCAAGTTGAATATATTTCACGTCACTATCCCGGGTTACGTTTAAAGCTTATTCCGTCTGAAGAAGAAGGGCTAAAGCAGCTGGCGAATGATGAGTTTGATGTAATGGTGGGCTCATTAATGAGCGTGAATATGCACATCAATAACTTAAAACTGAAAGACCTCAATATTGTTGGTTACGCCGAGCCCTTCGACTCATTAGCTTTTGGTGTGAACAAAACCTATGGCCACCTGGTGGACAAGCTTAACTTTGCCATTGAGCGGATTCCAGAAACGAGAAAGGTAGAAATTTATAAGCAGTGGAATAATGTCCAAGTTCGCTATAGTCGTAACTATGTCGTTATGGTTTTGAGCACCGCGATTGTCATTTTAGTTTTCTTGCTTTTTACTTTTAGAAATAGAAACGTTAGCGGCTACAAGCGTATTATTAACCAGAAAAACGAGGAAATAGGTGCGTTACAAGCAACCTTGTTAGAAAAGAACAAGACCCTTGCTTTTTTGTCTGCTCACGACACGGTAACGGGGCTATATAACCGCAATCATATGATCCAGCGTGCGGAAGAAGAAATCTCACGTTTCCATCGATTTCACACTACGGCTTCGTTAATTGTTATCGAACTAACCCCTGTAAGCGATGACAGAGATTCAATTGAGCCCTCGGCTAAAGAAGAGGCGCTAAAAGCCGTGGCAACGAATTGTCTAAATACCGTTCGAGAAGTCGATGTTGTTTCGCGTTTTAGCGGTGAACAGTTCATTATCTTGTGCCCTCAAACCGAGTTAAACGCAGCTAAAAACCTTGCAGACAGATTGTTAGACTGCATTTCTACCCATCACTCGCTTGTCGAGAGCTTTAAAACGGCCATGGGTTTATCTGAGCTCAGGGAGTCTGAGGAATTCACAGAGTGGTTTGAACGCACCATGAAGGCACTGTACCAGTCAAGGCGCCAAGGGTATGGCA
Source organism: Alteromonas sp. 07-89-2 (assembly GCF_013113925.1). NCBI lineage: Bacteria > Pseudomonadati > Pseudomonadota > Gammaproteobacteria > Alteromonadales > Alteromonadaceae > Alteromonas > Alteromonas sp. 07-89-2. Next base: position 107,541 of record NZ_VTYM01000017.1, read on the forward strand.
ACGTAACCGTGGCACAGTAACTTCAGTGAACTAGTTCGGTTAAATTAAAGGGTCGTAGTGCCATTGGTGCGAATCGTAACGAATTTGCGCCCTGTCGTATTCTCGCTCAGAACGCCAGTTTCGGTTATTAAGCTTCGCCGAGACCCCGGGATAAAGGCGTTTGTTTGCGATAAGTTTTATATCAGACTGGTAGTTTTCTTTCGCTGCTTTGACGTCGTTGGCTTTATTTTCAAGCCACTCCAGCAATGCGCTCTCATTATTAAAAAGCTCTAAGGCTTCAGCTACTTTACGTTGAAGCTCTTTAGGCACTTTCTTACCTTGAATTAGGTTAATCTTTTCTTTGTGCTTAAGATTGTTTTCGCGAATTTGCTTCAACAATTCATCTAAAGAGTCTTTGCGCTCTAACAGTTGGTTAAAGCCCGGGCTAAAATCAACTTTCAACGTACTGCCAGATACAGCGCCTAAAGTGCCAGCTTCAACGCGATCTTGGCTGATAATGTCACAAGCAAATAGATTTCCCATGGGCTTATCAATTTGTCCAACTATGACTGCGCCGCCGCAACGCAGGCGACTATACGCCAACTGACGACCAACGGTAATATTACCGCTACATTGTATATCAATGCCTTGACCGTGTTGAACGTGGATACTGCCGGCTGCGACTAGTTGGCATTGGAATTCACCTTGGGTATCGTTAACTTTTCCCATCGCGCCTTCGGTAATGATGATGTCGCCGCCAGACTCGATATACGCCGACTCCACAAAGCCGTTAATGGTTACATCACCAGCGGCCTTGATTTGCATTTTCTCTGTAACGTCGCCGTTTACCAATACTGCACCTTCGTAATTCACGTGCCCAGAGCCAACGTTCACGCCGCTACAAATGAAGGTGTCGTCAATGTTCATTATCTGGTCTCGGTATTTCGGCATACCAGAAATTGCAGATATTAATAAATTGGCGTCGCTGTCGGACACCACGGTGCCGCTGCCCATTTTAAAGTTAACCCATTCGCCCGCAACGGCTGGAATTTTATTCCCTTTGATATCGAAGCCAGAACGGCCCTGAGTTGGCTCGGTTCTTCTCAGCACAGGCGTGTTCACTTTAACGCAAATAACTTCGCCTAAATTACGCATGTCCACGCGCTCGCCATCACCCGTCTGGGGTTTTAACACCCTTTCAAGTGCGTTTGGTACTAGAGGAATAAACTTTGAGTTTTTGCCATTTCTAGCTGGTAGGCCCTTCGCGACAATTTGTTCTAATACTGTGCCTGGAGGAGACTGCCTTGCTTGGGTAAGCATAGATTCAATGGTTTTGGTGCTTAAGCCACGAATGATTCTGTTTTTTACTGCTAAAGATTTAACGGTACTTAATGAGGGAAGTTTACCGCCAAAGGGTGTGGTCAGCACAAGGTTCGCCTGCATCCCATCCTCGGGAATGCGAAATTCAATTTCAGCATTTTTGCGCTCGCCAATGCGTTCCTGAACGACAGTGCTATCACCCGTCTTGAAATAATGATTAGCTGTATCACAGGCCGACTTTAACGCTTTTTCAGAAACATACAGCCGCTTAGTTTCTCCGCTCTCTAGTTGCTTTCTTATTTCCCTACTATCAACTTCTGACGTGAAATCAGAAGGGTTTAACTGTAAGTTAATGTAGGTTCTTGATTTGTCGAAGCTTATTGTTACGCCATTCATAACTTCTTTATTCCCTTGCGCACGTGTATTCTTTTTATCGGCGGCATCTATCGATTACTTGACGTTGACTTGTTCTCGGCCTGTCTATTTTTTTCATGTACTAATTTAAGGCGTTCTAAAACGCCCGTCAAAGGTTTTCAGCATATTGGTAAAGTGCGCGTAAAATGGCCTGCTTCTCAGGATTGTCGCTGTATTCATGCGCCAGTGATTCCAACCGCATCATATAGTTTTCTAATGTGATTGAGCCGTGAAAAGCTGAATCAGTCAAGCGAGCTTGGCGATGATGCTGCCACCTGGTCATTTCATCTGCTGTCAGCGTATTAGGATAATTTCTAGCGCGGTATCGAAATAGCTGCTTTCTGAGCCCTTCGTGCTGTGTTTTTTCACTCAGAGTGGCTAAATCATCGGGCTGTGCTTCAATTACACGCTCACACCACCTTCTGTCTTCTTCATTAAGAAACCCACCACTATATAGCGCGTGATCTATATCCAGTTCACCACTTTGAATGTCGTCATCATAGACATCTACGATTTTAGTGGCGAGTTCGGGCATACTGGCAAGTACTTTGTAATTGTCTAAGCATCGCTCGCGATCCAGTCCTAGTCGCCCGGCATTGTCTTCTGTCATTGCTTTAGCTGTGGTAATAAACGGCGAGCGGTTGACGTGAATGAGCTTAAGCCCTGGTCTTTCTAACGCATCGTCAAATGTATCTGACGGGGCATAAAGCGCCTGTCTAATCTCTTCTGGTGTGTCATTCACTAAACTGTCAATGTCATGCGATAAATCAATAGCGATAAATGCATTGCTGTTGGTTGGGTGCTTTGCCACAGGCATAACCCAAGTGCAACAGCCTTGAGAGGCAGGGAGTTTAGACGAGATATGAAGCAATACCGATGGTTTAGTGAGCTCAATTTGCTGCATAACCGTGTGTTTACTGCGTAACGACAGCGCATAATCGAAAAGACGAGGCTGCTTTTCTTTTATCAGTTTAGCAAGGGCTATTGTGGCGTAGACGTCACTCAAAGCATCGTGAGCGTTTTCGTGGCCAATATTATTAGCAGCAGTTAACGCCTCAAGTTTAAAGCTTGGTGCACCATCTTCTCGGCGTGGCCAATTAATACCATCGGGTCTCAGTGCATAGCACGCTCGCGCTAAATCGATTATATCCCAACGGCTATTGCCATTTCGCCATTCACGTGAATATGGGTCGTAAAAGTTTCTATAAAACAGGTAGCGGGAAACTTCATCGTCAAATCGGATACTATTAAAGCCCACACTACAGGTATTTGGCGTCGACATTTCCTGATAAATTCGCGCGGCAAAGTCAGCTTCGTTAGAACCGTCGCGAATGGTTTGCTGCGGTGTTATGCCGGTCACCAAACACGCTTCTGGATGTGGTAAATAATCATTCGCAATGGCGCTCATGATATTTATGGGTTTACCAATCACATTTAAATCCATATCAGTTCTTACTGCAGCGAATTGGCAGGGGAGATCTTTTTGTGGGCTGGTGCCAAAGGTTTCAAAATCGTGCCACAAAAATGTAGGTGCGTGCATAACCACTATTGCGATGTTAGAGAAATATTGATGGCAGTGTACACCGCGAGAAATTGAATACCAAATGCTGGCGTTAATATGAACAGTGATTTATTTGCTAGCCATCGGCAAGACCTAAAAAAACGCGTTAATCATTGTCTTTTTTTGAACATTTTGTGTTTTGATGTATTGCGCGAAACTTGCGCAGTAACAAAATGAAGACTAGCTTTAAGTTATCAAAATTTATACGGATATTGCCCTGTTTGTCGTTCCTTAAATCCAGTTCATCCATCAGTGAAGCTAAGAGTACTTTAGGCTTAGCGTTAGTACTTGCAACAGTGCTTGTTGTACTTGTTGTTGGTTTGTTCGAAAGTAATATTAAAGCGACGGCTGAATCTCAAACTTTCACGGCATTAGAAGAGAGTGCGGCCAGTGCAGAAAATGCTGCAAACTCTCAGGTGACAAAGTACATCAATGCGCTTAACTTCCTACATCAGACACCACCCATTAGCGGCATCGTCCGCGCGACTGAAAATGAAAATTTAGACCCCAAAGACGGTACGACGTTGGAACAGTGGAAGCGGCGACTAGAAACGATTTTCGTTGCTTTTATCGAAAATAACGAAGAAATCGATCAATTAAGGATCATTCAAGCTAATGAGGATGGAAGTGAGTTTATTCGGGTGGAAAGAAACGGAGGAAGTGTTTTAGTAGTTAAGGGCAACGATTTACAACCTAAAGCAGCGAGAAGTTACTTCATAGAGAGTGTTAAGCGCAATAAGGGCGAGCTTTATATTTCAGATATCAATTTGAACCGTGAATGTGGAAAGCTCGAGTTTCCTTATAAAAGCGTTATTCGCCTTTCTCTTCCTATCTTTAGCATCTCTGGTGAGCGTTATGGTTTTATTATCATGAATGTAAACGCCCAGTTTCTATTGTCGCAAATGAAACAAACGCTTGTCGGTAATCAATTGCTATTTGTTACCGATAGCGAAGGTTTTTTTGTGAGTCACCCAGACAGCGATAAGTCCTTCTCCAGAGATTTAAACCCTATGGTGAATTGGGCGAGCGAATTCGAAAGCCCTTCGAAAATAGGTAGGGCTAAAATTAAACAGACCGCACAGACAAACTCACCTTTGTTTACGGTCACTCGTGCATTTACGATAAATGGAAATCAGCAAACCGCCCCATTTTTTCTTCATACGGCATTGTCTCAGTCAGAAGTGGCAGCCCTTATCAATGAGAAGAGGATTAGCGTTTACAGCGTAATTGGGGTAGTTACGCTAATTTTTGTAAGCGTTTTACTCTTCATACACCGAAGTAACATTAAAAACATTGAGCTGGCTAAGGTGCGCGGCGAGTCCGTTGCTATTATCGCTATATCTAAAGATGCGATTTTCAGCGTAGATTCTGCTGGCGTGGTGAAAAGTTGGAATATGGCAGCCGAGTCACTTTTCGGGATCCCAAGCCAGCTTATTTTAAATCATCACTACTCGTCATTTGAGCAGCTTTCTCTATTAGGACTTGAACCGGTTCTCACCAAAGGCGGAAAGCAAAGCACCTTTACAACCCGTTACACCGATGATGAAAAAGAAGAGCGCACGCTACTTATAACCGCGTCTACTATTTGGGGTGAACAATCACAATTTTCAGGCGTTGCTGTTGTAATTAGAGATGTGACCGACGAACGCAAGGCAAAAGACGCGATAGAAAGGGTAAACCTTAAGCTTGAAGAAAAAGTGGTAAGCAGGACGAAAGAACTTGTTGAAGCGACGCAAGAGGCGCGAAAAGCGAGCAATGTTAAAAGCTCTTTTATTTCCAATATTAGCCACGAAATGAGAACACCGTTAAACGGGGTAGTTGGCTCGTTGGCGTTACTTAAGCGTCAGCCCCTTAATGAGAAAGCTGAACAGCTTGTTTCCATGATGGAAATTAGCTGCAACAACCTTAGTGTACTGATTAACGACGTTCTCGACTTATCTAAAATTGAAGCGGGCAAGCTTGATATTAATAATCAATATTTTGATCCGCTTGCACTTATCGAGTCTATCGCCAAGGTCTTTGCCGTTAAGGCAGCTTCTAAAGGACTACAGCTTCTTGTTGACACAACAGGTCTTCCCCCGGTGGAAATAAACTCAGATCCATACAGAATCAACCAAATTCTTAGTAATTTATTGAACAATGCTATTAAATTCACTGAAGAAGGGCATATAAAGCTACAAGTATCGTTAAGTGATGATGATGCGGGGACCCAGCAGCTTCATTTCAGTGTATGTGACACAGGCGTGGGGATAGCACAAGAAAACCAGCCCAAACTTTTTACCGCGTTTACGCAGGCTGATGCATCTGTTGCTACCCAATACGGAGGTACCGGACTTGGCTTGTCTATCTGCAAGCAATTGAGCCAGCTTATGGGAGGAGAGATCACGTTCAACTCTGAGGTTGACATAGGCAGCACCTTCTCATTTTTCGTTACTCTTCCTGAAACAACGTACGACAGCGCGTTCGAGCATAAAATGGCAATGGAAACCGAAAGTATGCTTCTTAATGGGATCACAATCGGTGTTTCTGCAAGTTATCCACCTTTAGAAGAAAACATCTGTTGTTTGGCCTTACACGTCGGTGCAGAGCCGCAAGTATTAGGTAAGCATTCTGAGTTAGGAACAGTACCTTGGACGCAATTTAATGCCATTATTGTGGACGAGGCCAGTTCACTCATTCGTGAGCTAGATGATATATGGCAGGCACAAGCTGCCACTAAAAACGCTGGTTCGTTACCTGTGGTTTATATTCTTCAAAAACTAGAAGGGACACCTTTCCACTTCAATCACCTTGTGCCGCTTTACTTGCCAAAGCCATTATTCAGGTCGAGTTTTGCAATTGTCCAACAAGGGTTAGACGCTGCTCTGTCGGGATATACATTAAACCAATCAGATATCTCATCGGGTAAAGGGAAAGCTGAGGACATCTCAGACGGAGAAGGGGCAGCAGACGATACTGAGCAGCAATTGTCTATTGAGAATGCTAACTTATTGATAGTTGACGACAATATGATCAATCGCGAGGTGGCGAAGGGTGTGCTGGAAAGTTTACCTGTTAAATTGTTTACCTGCAGCGATGGTGAGGAAGTTGTTGCGTTCTTGACGAAATGTGAAAGCAAAGGCCGCAGAATTCACAGCATATTGATGGATTGTCAGATGCCTAATATGAATGGTTATGACGCTACCCGAGCCATACGAGAAGGTAAAGCAGGAGCGATGCACAAAGATGTACCTATAATTGCCATGACAGCCAATGCCATGCTCGGCGAAAAAGAGAAATGTTTAGAGGCAGGTATGGACGACTTTGCGACAAAGCCTGTCATGGCCGATGTACTTATTCCTAAAGTGAAACAATGGTTAGTGCATCAAATAACGGTATTAGCAAGTGCAGAGCTTAACGATACTGATACGAGGTCAAGTACCGGAATCACTGCGAGCGAACCTCCACTGGTTGACAGTTTGTTGAGTGCCATCTCAAAAGAAATGGACTGCGACACACTATCGGATTCAAGAACAGAGGCTCAGACAAGTACAGAGTCTGAAGTAGAAATAGATCCCGCGTTACAGAATGCGAAAATAGCTAATGATATTGCCGCTCGCGAGGGCTCGGAGAAGGAGGCTGAAATTGATAACGTCAGTAAAACTCAAGCTTATGAAAACAATTCAGAGGGGCTTGATGGATGTTGGGAAAAAGACGATGCCATTGCTCGGATAATGGGCGATAAAGCGCTATTTTCTCGTGTCTGCGTCCTGTATTCCAGAAGCGCGCCTGACAAGCTTAAATTACTTCAGCAGGCTGTTGATAGTCGAGACTTCGAAAAGGTTCAGGTGCTTTCATTGAAGCTCAAAGGTATGTCTGCAGATATTGGTGCCGTACAGTTACAACGAGACTTTGAGAGCTTATGGGAATTGTCAAAGGCGAAAAAGTGGGAAGACGCTGAAGCGCTACTCCCTTCCATCACCGATGACCTTAATACTTTCTTAGAGATCCTTGAGGTAGCCTAGCCTACCTAAGCTAATTGTGTCATCTTACGTCTAAGGTCGCGTAAAAATCGCATCAACAGAGCGCGTTGAATTGATTCTAGAAATCTGTAGTCAAACCATCTCACAGGTTATGCGCGCACGTAAAACGTAGCTATTAGGAGTAAAGCTTTTGAACCCATCTCGTATTTTTCGCCAGCCGAATACAGTTCGACATGCACTGTATGCAATAGGCGCGCTTGCTGCATCGTTTGCCATTACAAGTGTTCCCGTATTAGCGGATGATTCCAAACAATTAGGAAAAACACCCGTAGCTATCGCTATTCATGGCGGTGCAGGAACCATTTTAAAATCATCGATGACGCCAGAAAAAGAAGCGGACTACAAAAGCGTATTAACCCAAGCGGTGCAGCATGGCTACGCGTTGTTGCAGAAAGGCGAAAAAGGTGAAGTGGCGGTAGTAGAAACCATCAAAATTCTTGAAAGTTCGCCGTTGTTTAATGCTGGCATTGGTGCGGTATATACCTTCGACGGTGAACACGAGCTTGATGCGTCGATAATGCACGGCGGCAGTAAAAATGCAGGTGCTGTTGCGGGGGTGAAAACAATAAGAAGCCCAATAGAGGCTGCGTTATTGGTAATGAATGAATCTCCACACGTTATGCTTTCTGGGAGAGGCGCTGAAGATTACGCAAAAGAAAACGGCCTTGAACAGGTAGACAACACCGTTTTTGATACCGAGTTTCGCAAACAGGCTTTAGATAAAGCGAAAGCACGTATGCAGCAGGTCTCGAGTGGTTACGGTTCGCAGCAAGGCAATGAGCGCTTTGGCACTGTTGGAGCCGTAGTATTGGATCAAGAGGGCAATATTGTCGCGGGAACATCCACTGGCGGAATGACGGCTAAACGGTATGGACGTATTGGAGACTCGCCTGTTATTGGAGCGGGTACCTATGCCGACAATGAAAGCTGCGCGGTATCGGCCACAGGACATGGTGAATATTTTATTCGATACAACGTGGCAGCAGATATTTGTGCGCGAATGAAGTACCAGGGTTTAACGTTAAACGACGCTGCGAACACTGTAGTTAACGACGTACTTGTTAAAGCCGGTGGCGATGGCGGTGTGATTGCTATTGACGCTAAAGGTAACGTCGCTATGCCGTTCAATTCTGCGGGTATGTACCGCGCTAGCGTTGACATAAATGGTAAAGTGAAAGTGGCAATTTACAAAGACTGATCACTGAAAAACTATTTGTTATTTTAATGTTAAATGTGCTGGCTTGTATGCAACGAAACGTCTAATCTTAAAGTGTGGGGGGAAAGTGCTTTCACATGTGGTTAAAAATAATTGAAGTGCCGTAACGCCAATTAAGTCGCAGTATCGGTCACATTAGGCGCCACGGCTGGAGAATTGAAAATGGAATCGTTGCAAGTCAGTGATTATATGAATACTCACCCAGTGAAGCTTAATGTCGATATGCCCGTTGCGCAGGCTGTCGAGGTGTTATTAGCCAGTGGGCAGAGTGGTGGTCCGGTTCTCGATAGCAAAGGTAGAGTGGTGGGTTTTTTGTCTGAGCAAGACTGTATCGCTCAAATGATTGCGTCAAGCTACTATCGCGAACAAATTTGTAGAGTAGGGGAAATCATGAAAACCCCTGTGATTTCTATCAAACCTTATATGTCGGTAATAGAGTTAGCCCAATTACTGTTAAAGGAAAAGCCGAGAGTTTACCCCATTGTTGATGATGACGGGGTACTGTTAGGCTCAATTAATCGAACGGCAGTGCTACGGGCTATTGATGTTCAATTAAATGATGGATACCAGCGCGCGGGCTAGACGTTGGTTGGGCTAACGCACTTTAATTTAGCTTGGTAGGATTTAGCGCTGCAGGTAGCGTAATGTATGAAGATGCGGCGCTGGGTTAGAACGGCTTGAAGCTAGTGCGACGCCATGCATTTATCATATACCAGAAAGGAGGCGTTAACTTGCTTAACGCCTCCTTCTTATTTATTTACTTTTCGTATTATTTGTTACATGTGTGAGTGGCGTTCACGCTTGGCGCTCGCTAATTTTCTGATCGCATCTTTAAGTGAGGCACCAGCAACTAGCTTAAAGTTTTGAGTCTCGCTAGGCATGACGTTTCTTCCATCTTGTACTACCCAAAGCCCTTCGGTGAACCTTCCTCCCAAGTTTGCGTTAGTTACATCAAGCCCATCTGTTTCCGACACGCCGTCAATTTGCGTGGCTTTATCTGCTGTTATTTGAACAAGCCCCATAAGTTCCAAGACTTCAGGGTTCTCATTGTGTACGTGATAGATAGCATAGCTGTTATTACCCTGACTGGATGCGATTAGGTAAGTTTGTGCATCTACATTAAACAGTGCCAAACCTTCTACATCAGCTTCTACCGGGGCTTCTATCTCAGCGATGAACTGAGGCTGATTGCTGTTTGTTGCTATATCCAGGGCCCAGATACCAGCACCTTCCTCACCTAAGTATGCCGTGCTCGTTTTAGTATCCACTACACATCCTTCTGGCTGCGAGGGCAGTGAAAAGGACTGTGTTAAATGTCCATCAACAGCTTTGTCTGGGGCGATAGACACGCTATATCGTTCGAAGCGGCCACTGGTGTCGTTAGCAAATACATGAGCTACTCCGTCTGACACAAACAGACACATGCCGTATATATCATTGAGTGTAGTGCTTATGTGGCCTAGTTGAGTCATATTGCCGCGTTTATCTATTTCAAATACAGACAAACTGTTATTCGACCGGTTTGATGCCACTGCGATATCGATAAGTGGCGTATCGCTTTGCAGAGCTTTGGTTTCTGCCGCAGATACCTTGTATCCCACATCAACGTTATTCACTCTGCCAACAGGAAGGCTTTGCACTAGCTTGCCGGCTAAGTCATAGCTATTCAATGCGCCTTTTTTGTCGGTGCCGATTACGCGACTTTGTGAAGGGGCATTCGAGTTTACCCAAATGGCAGGGTCGTCAGCGGCGTCGCCATGATTTTCCACTGGGTCAGTTTCAACATCGGGTTTAACCTTGATAGTGAGGTTTGCATGTTGGGATTCGCTGTTATCTGTATTCACTTCCTCTATGTAATTTTCTTTTGGCGAGGTGGCTTTAATATGGGTGTCGCATTGTCGATTAAGTAAAGCTGCGCTTAGTTTTGAGGGAAGAGCGGCAGAAAACACGTCGCCTGATTCGTCATCGTCAACAACAAGAGAAATGTGTGTGCCTTCTTCACTTGACGACAGGTGAACGAATTCAGGCTGAATAAACGTAGACTTGTTGATCGCTTTTAACTGGCGATCTGCTGAGTTACTTTCGTTCGCCGTATTCATTAGCGAGACAAATTGCGTAAGACATGGCGTTTTTAGCCATACCCCGCTGGCATCCGGGCTCACCCAGGCAGCGATATCCACGCCATCTACCGTCGTTGAAGATAGGGTGGCTACACCTTCAATGGCAACATCGTGATCGTGAAAAGTAAGGGTTTTTGCTAGCTCACTTTCAATATCGGTATCTAATTGCCACACACCGGCAAATTCGTCAGCAAGGTATAGCGTTTCGGTGTTGGCATTTATCGCGCAACTTTTAATGCCTGGACCTATCGCAAAGTCTCTAAGCGATAAAAAACGCCCGTTATGAAATTCATACTGATTCAGTGTGCCTGTCGCATCGATATTAATAATTTGCAGTTCGCCAGCGCTTGATGTTGTAGCACAAATGGCTTCAGAACCTTTGGTCAACTGGGTTTGCGGTTGGTCAACCTTAAGAGACGCGGCGTTAATGCGATACACTTCTATGTACTGGGTGTTGTTATTGAACACTACTAAAGACACCCATTGTTTTGAATTAGATTCCACAACTTCGGCACGTGCTAAGGTGTAATGTCCCGCAATGAAGTGTTTTTTTCCTTCAGAGTTACTTAGTGAAATACCCTTATGTTCGTTAACATTAATGTTGATAGCGTGGGTGTCGTCGTAAACTTTATGTTTGTTGTTGGCGCGAGCGTCCTTGCTATTGTTGTTAGCATGGGTGTCTTTGTAAGCGTCTTTGTAAGCGCTATTGGTGTTAGAATGGTCGGCGTGCGTTTGGTAGTGCAGAGTTAGGCCTAAACCATTTTTTAGCTTTGTTAGCGGTAATGCAATGTTTTGGCTTTCTGCTTTTATTAGCTGGCTTTCGCTGTGCGCTAACTTGATATTTGCATGGGTATCTGCGCTGGTATTGGTATCGTGAGAGGCTGCGCAACCGAACAAAGTCAAAAGTGCGCTTGAAAGCGCCGCTGTGGTAAATGTGGTTTTAAAAACTGTTTTGGTGTGACGCTGATTGGTCATTGTTGTTATTGTCCTGAAACTTACTGAGATCAAACCATGCATGGCGCATCGACTAAAGCATGGCTTACAGATTATTAAATGTAGGTTTGAAGGCCGAACTAACGCCGGCCTTCAAACCTTACAAACTACTTTCGATATACCTGCCTAGTTAAGCTGCCAAGTAAAGCCAAGTTCGAACGTGCGGCCGTATTCTTCATACTGCGCGTTTTGGTTGCGCGTATCGAAATAGTTGTAGAAAGGTTCGTCACCTAAGTTGATGCCGTTGAAATACACCTGCATGCTGTCGTTGATGTAGTAGCGCGCCATGAAATCAACCTGTACGTGGTCATCTTCAAATCTGAGCATGTCACCATCAATCTCTTCGAAATTGTCGCTTTTATAGGTGGTGGCTAGACGTACACTGAAGTCATTCGCTTCGTACCCAATGGTGATATTGCCAATACGGTCTGATTGATTTGGCAACTGGGTTTCAAATTTTTCTCCATCTAAGAAGGTAGTCGCTTCAGAATCGGTAAAAGTAGCATTGGCGGAAATAATAAAGCCATTGTTAAAGGCTTTCACCCAAGAAAGTTCTAAGCCGGTTAAATCGGCAGAGTCGCCGTTAATTGGCTGTATGACTTCTTCAAAACCTTCCCAACCGGTTGTATCTGCAACATCAGCATACACAACGAAGTTATCGATATTCTTGTAGAACAGCCCTGCTGAAATTACACCGATGTCACCTGGATAGTATTCAATCGACAAATCAACGTTTTGTGCTTCGTAAGGTTGAAGGTCAGGGTTGCCAACTTCCGCCTCTCGTTCAGTCACAAATACGCCATCATCTTCTTCTGTTTTACTCTCGATGATTTGAAATGCCGCTACATCTTCAAACTTTGGTCTTGAAATAGTTTGGGTGTAGGCAGCACGAAGCTGAAGTTTATCGGAAACAGTGTATCTGGCATTTACACTGGGTAACCAATGATCGTAGTCGCGCTCTGCTTCCCACGGCGTATTTACCACTTCTTCCACGTCGGTTTCTTCATTTTCTACAAGCTCTACTCGCATACCCGATGTAGAAAAGTCAGTACGTTCATAGCGAACACCTGCTACCAAATGAAGTTTATTTATATCTACGCTGCCCATGATATAAGCGGCAAAGATATCCTCTTCATTCACATAGGTCGCGCCGCGAGACTCCACCTCAGAATTCAGGCTGTCTAACTCAAGGTTGTCGCGGTTATCGTTGAAGTAATTACGCATTTCACTTCGATTAAGGCCTGGCCCAAAGTCATCAAGAGAGTAGTCTGGACTGGCAGCTCCGAATTGCGAAGCGTCTAGGTCGTCGAAGTCTCCATCAAAAATAGCGATGCTGCTGTCGCGGTCTTTTTCTCGGCTTCGGTATTTCGAGCCAATTTTTAACTCACCTATATAGCCACCAAGGTTGATGGGGCGGGCGGCGTCGAAATTAATACTGGTTTCGGTATCTTTGGTGTAGTTATCTTCAAAGCTGATCTCATCGACCTCATAGGTTGATAAGTCCATGGCATCAGCGTTTTGTGAGACGGTTGGACGCATAGTATTTAAGTCTGCGTTAATACTGTCATTTTCAGTTTTGAATACGTAATACAGTGCATCTGGCTCGTCTTCATCAGACTTTGCATAACCGAGCTGCCAGTTTGCTTTCCAGGTATCTAATTGGTGTTCACCACCTAACGCCACAGTAAAAATACTCTGACTTTCAAAGCGGTCTTTACTTTCTCTTTCTATTTCTGAGTCTTCGCCATCGAACGTGAATATATTACCTTGACGGTATTCGTCGTCAGAAAACTCACTGTAAAGTGTGCGAAGAAAGTATTGGTTGTTGAAGTCAGGACGAAAATCGATATTTAACGCACTACCCAAACGTTCGCGAGTGATCGTGTAGTGACGTTGCTCAAGCTCATCGTCACCGTTACTTTCAACATTGTCTGAACCAAAATCTCGGTCAAAATAGGAAATAGCGCCAGCCACGCCCCATTCGGGTGAAAGCTTCTTAGTAAATGTACCAGAAAGTTTTGGGCTGGTTTCATCGCGTAAATCATTTTGACTGGCTTGCACGGTAACGCTCGCGGTATCTCGAGCCTTATCAAACGCACTCACACTTTTCACCGCGACTGAACCACCAATGGCGTCTCCGTCCATATCGGGCGTTACCGATTTAGACACCTCTAACGTTTGGATGAGTTCAGAGGGAATAACGTCAAGGGCTACTGAACGTACGCCTGATTCAGGCGAGGGAATATTCAAGCCGTTAATGGTTACGTTATTCAAGTTGGGGTCGATACCGCGTATGCCGACGAAACGACCTTCACCCTGATCTCGCTCAATCGACAAGCCAGGTAAACGCTGTAACGACTCAGCAGCATTTTGGTCTGGAAATTGTCCAATGGCATCTGCGGATACAATAGACGAAATACGATCTGACGTTCGCTGCTGGTTTATGGCACTTGCCTGACCGCTTCGTTGACCACGCACCAAGATCTCATCGATAGTATCGCCGCTGCCAAACTCCACGGCTGCGCGCGCAATACCGTTGTCCGTCACTTTTATCGCTTGCGTAACCGTTTCCTCACCAAGATAAGAAATTTCTAGCGTGTAAGTACCCTCTGGAATAGAGGGAAACCGAAATGTACCGTCTGTGCCTGCTTCAGTAACTAGTCCTAATTCTTTAAGCTTAATTTGAGCACCGGTATAGCTGCGCGTCTGTGCGGCGTCTTTTACTGAACCGATAATTACGCCATCAGCAGCTGAAACAGGTGTAGCGACGCTAAGGCCCATTGCCGCTATGCAGGCAAGTGTTAGAGAAGAGTACGCGGTTTTAATTTTCATTTATTTTCCAATTAATTAAGCAGTAAAAAGGCGTTTTGAATAAGTGCTAAGTAAGTGAATGAGTACCCTAAGAATCCTGTATGACAGTTATATGACGATTTGATGGAACAAGCGGTACACTATCGGTAATTGTCGCCTATTTACAATTGGCTGAGCTAAATTGACCCTTGCTTAAATTACTGATTTTGTTTGGTTCTTGTGTCTTTTTTTATGCTCCTAAAGTTCGCTGCCATCAAGATGTCACATTGCTGAGCCAAACTGACCCTCGACAGTTTCATCAGATTTGGGCAAGACTCTCGTTTTGTTATAAACGCTGGCGGTGGCCGGACTAACGCGTGATGTATCCAATTCAAGAGATTTCCAAAGAGAGCACTATGTTTACCTTTACAAATTCAACACAATTTAGGCATCACAAGCTTTGGCTAGCATTTACATTTTGCGTAGTGGCGTTAGCGGTTTGTTTAGCTTTTATTTTTGGCAATGCAAAAGAAAGCACCGTGATATCAGGCCTCGATATTGTGGGGGAGGGAAGCATTGCTTTTTTAACTTTGGCGTGGATGCTAGCTGCGCTTGCCAGCCGTCCTCCAGGTAAAGTAACGAGCCTTCTCACGGTAGGACTCGGCTTCTTTCTATTTTCAGTCAGTTTAGATTTCTTGGATGAGTTTTTTCATTATCCCGAAGAGGCTTATTGGCTAAGCATGATTGAGTCTTATCCTGCGGCTGTTGGTATGGTAGTAATGACCGCGGCACTGTATCAGTGGCACCTAGAGCAGCGCGCGTTAAACTTGCAATTACGACGCAGAGAATGGGACTTTCGCGATCACGATGCTATCGATCCCATCACTCAGCTTTACCGCGCAGAGTATTGGAAAACACAAATTAATAAATTACAGCAGTCTGGCAAGTCAGCTGTCATCGCCATTATCGATATCAATAACTTCTCTTTGTTCAACCAAAAACATGGGTATACAGAAGGCGATAGGTATCTGCACGATATTGCGCAATTGGTGATCATGAATTTGCGTCAGCAAGATTTAGCGTGCCGCTATGCCGGTGATAGGTTTGCTATTCTGATACCAGACGTATCGCCCATGCAGGCTGACGTTATCCTCAACGATATCAAAGTGAGCATTCAGCACCTTGCGTTTAGACACAGCCAAAATGCAAACGCTATTTACACCACCGCTCGCAGTACTCAAGTGACTTTGTTACCTAACCAACGCCTTGCGACAGTGCTTAACACCATGCTCTTAGAACTTGAGCGTGCCCATGGTAGCGCAGCGTAATTAGGCCGGTTTGGTCAGTGTATTTGGCGATAGTAATTTGGTAGGGGTAACCGGTGAAGATGAATGAAGATGCCTGCAGCGAG
Organism: Alteromonas sp. 07-89-2; assembly: GCF_013113925.1. Lineage (NCBI taxonomy): Bacteria > Pseudomonadati > Pseudomonadota > Gammaproteobacteria > Alteromonadales > Alteromonadaceae > Alteromonas > Alteromonas sp. 07-89-2. The sequence goes on from NZ_VTYM01000017.1 coordinate 123,367, forward strand.
TAACTTATGGATTTAATGTTACCAAGACTAAACGCACTACGAGACTCTGAGGACGAAGCTGCAATTGCAGGTGCTAAGTACCGTCATTCAACTCGTCTTTCTGGAGTGGATGTCTCTCTAAAAGATGATGCTAAAGCGCTTGGCATGGGTGTCCCTGTAAAAAGCGATGCTGATATGCTTAACATGGGTGTCACTGTAAAAGATGACGCTAATGAGCTAGACATGGGTGTCATCGATAGTGCTGGTAGTGCTAATGTAGTGATGTCTAGCCAAGATAAAGTAATAGTTGGGTATTGGTTAGTGCGGGCAGCACTTAATGTGGCGCTCTCTCGTGGCGCGAATAAAAATAAGCTCTTGCGCGGTACAGGTATTTTTGAAGATGCGTTGCAACACCAATCACTATTAAGCATAAATCAATATTCATCGCTGTTAGTGAATGTTCAAAGCCAGGCGAGAGGCGGCGACGTTAGTTTTTTGCTGGGGGGAGCTTTCGCCTCGCAGTGGCTATCTAGTCCACTTAATGCGCTCAAAGCATGTGAAAATGTAGAGCAGCTACTTTTACAGCTGACTCAACGCCAAACATACCGGTGGTGTAGCCTACCGCTCTGTCAGTTTCAGCGTTTTGAAAACGCAGACCAAATAATGTTAGTGCCTCAGTTTACAGGGGTAAGCAGCAAACAGCTTCAGTTCTCCATTGAATTGGCATTCGCAAGCGTTGTTGCACTTATGAAAAGTATAGCAAATAAGCGAATTCGTTTATCTTTCTCTTTTACCGAGAGTCGACCAAGAAATATTGCTGATTACGAAACCCACCTTGGGCTTAAGTTATCGTTTAATCGCGCTTTTAACAGTATTTGGATTGAGAAAGACGTATTACGCCAACCTTTGGAGCTAACAGCTCAGTCGGATTGTTCTGCTGAATCACATGTTTCTATGGAAGGTGTCGTTAGTAATAGCGCAACGCAAACAAAAGAAGGGGCTTCTATTGAATTGCAAAACCGCTTGTCTTTGCCTGATTTTGTGAGGCGTTATGTTTATGCATCCTCCAACACACAGGCAGCAAATATCGGATTACCCGAATTGGCGGAAACCCTAGACGTAAGCGTAGCAACGCTGAAACGGAAATTAAAAGAGTTCGGCACTAGCTATCGCGCTCTGTCTGAAGAAGTTCAGCGCAATCATGCGCTTTTACTTTTATCGGTGCACAAGGTGAGTAACGAGGCTGCGGCCAATGCAATGGGCATTAACGATTTGCCTAACTTTCGACGAACGGTAAAACGGCTTACAGGTAAAACCCCTAGCGAGCTTAGAATTTAACGTGAATGACTGATAGCGCCTCTCCATATTTCTACGTAACAGAGCTATGCCACACACTTATGCCAAACATTTATGCAACACAGCTATGAAAAATAGCTAGGCGGCAGTCGCGTTCTACGGCTAAATGGTTGTAGCTTCACTCCTTTAATAACTCGAAATCTAATCGTAGCGTCTGGCACAGTGCAGATGAGTTAATTATTGGAAAGTAAATTTCTTTTCAATGCTTTAAAAACCTTTTATCCTTTGCAGCTTTAGCTTTTCACTGTTCAAGACCGTCAAAATATGGTTTCGTTGAAGCTTTTTCTTACGCATTTGCAACCGGCAGGTGGCTTTTCCGCGTAGCCTTTAAACTGTTGCTAGCAGGCAATAAAACCCAAAAAGAGAGTTTTCTGTGCACGAAAATAAAGACATTGCACCAAATTCTATTGCACCTAACCCGCTAGGTTTAACGCCTATTTTGCTTTTTGTGATCCTTGTTGTGGTAACCGGCATTACTACAAACGACATCACTGCGATGCCTATTTTGGTTGCGTTTTTTATCAGCGCTGGCTATGGGCTATGTTTAAACCCGAAAGGGAAAAAGGTCAGCTTCTCTGAAAAAGTACAAACGTTTTGCAAAGGCGGTGGCGATAAAAACATTATTCTTTTGGTGCTTATTTTCCTGTTAGCCGGTGCGTTTTATGCGGTGACTATAGATATTGGCGCTCGGGATGCCACGGTGAATATGGCACTTCAATTTGTGCCTTCTGCACTTATATTGCCAGGCCTGTTTTTGATTTGCTGTTTCATATCATTTTCAATGGGCACGTCCATGGGCACCATTACCGCGCTCTCGCCCATAGGTGCAGGTCTTGCCACAAGTTTAGGGCTGCCGGTGGAAATGGCGCTTGGTATTGTGGTGGGGGGCGCAATGTTCGGTGATAACCTCTCGTTTGTTTCAGACACCACCATTGCCGCAACCCGTACCCAAGGCGTTCAGCTAAAAGACAAGTTCAAGGCAAACTTAATGGTTGCTGTGCCGGCCTGCATCGTTACTATGGCGTTGCTGCTTATGGTGGATGTTGATACTTCTGGTATTGTTGAAGGTGGCAGCTACGATTTTTGGCGCATAGTACCGTACTTGTGCATTATTGCTTTTGCGCTAACAGGGTTTAACGTTATTAGCGTACTTGCAGTGGGTATTGCCAGTGCCTGTGTAGTAGGCTTGCTACAAGGAAGCTTTACGCCACTTTCAATGATGCAGAGCATCCAAAAAGGGATGGGCTGGATGCAAGACTTAGCGATGATCGCCATAACCATAGGCGGCATTGTGGCGCTTATGCACGCTAACGGCGGTATAACCTGGTTAATCGAGCGTTTAACCCGTAAAGTCACGTCAAAGAAAGGCGCTGAGTTCAGTATTGCTGGCTTAGTTAGCTTTTTAGACGTTACAACGGCGAACAATACTATTGCGATTGTTACCGCAGGCCCAATTGCTAAAGACCTGAACGAAAAATACGGCGTTGACCCTCGTCGTACTGCATCACTTTTGGATATCTTTTCGTGCAGTTTCCAAGGTTTAGTCCCTTACGGTGCGCAGCTTTTAAGTGCCGCAGCCGTAGTAGGTATTTCACCGTTAGCTATTACACCGTACTGCTGGTATCCCATGCTGATTTTCGTGTTTGGTGTGGCGGCCATTTGGTTCGGTTTTCCCCGTTTTGAAACGCCCCAAGACGATGAATTAACCCAAAGCGCTTAAATTCTCGTAACGCTTAACACGCTGGCTTTTTAGGGCGGTATCTTCTAGGATCACCGCCCGAATTTTATTGATGATTAGAAACACGCTTTAGGATGTCACTTTGTCTTCAACACTTGCAATAAAACCTCTTTACAACAAACTAGATGATTGTTTGAGCGCAGATAAATTTCGCTTGAAGCGCCGCATTACACAGCTTGCACAAAAAGTGAATGATACATCTGGTGTTGACGGAAAAGGGGCGGAGAAAAAAGCAGCTAATCCCAAAGTTTCAAAACGTGATAGCGCGGTTAGCGATGAAAGCTTAAAAGCACAGTTTGAAAAGCTCGAAGGCGACATTAATACATCAATAGAAAAACGCAAATGGCGTAAAGACAACCTACCCAAAGTTGAATACCCACCGCTGCCGGTTAGCGATAAAAAAGAAGATATCAAAGAAGCGATTGCGAATAACCAAGTGGTGATTGTTGCGGGTGAGACTGGGTCGGGTAAAACTACGCAGTTACCTAAGATATGCTTAGAGTTAGGTCGCGGTGTTAATGGCATGATAGCCCACACCCAGCCACGACGATTAGCGGCGCGAAGTGTAGCCACCCGTATAGCCGAAGAGCTCAACACGCCGCTTGGCGAAAAGGTGGGTTTTAAAATTCGCTTTAGCGATCAGGTAAGCGAGCGAAGCTACGTTAAGCTTATGACCGACGGTATGCTGCTAGCTGAAATGCAGCAAGACCGCTTTTTAAATCAATACGATACTATCATCATCGATGAAGCCCACGAGCGAAGCCTTAATATCGACTTTTTGTTAGGCTATTTGCGTCAGCTTTTAGATAAGCGCCCTGATTTAAAACTCATCATAACATCAGCTACTATCGACCCAGAGCGATTCTCTAAGCATTTTAATAATGCGCCTATTATCGAAGTGAGCGGACGTACCTATCCGGTAGAAATTCGCTACCACGCGCCAGAAGACAATGATGACGATATTGATCAAAGCGATGCCATCGTAAATGCTGTCGACGAGCTAATGCGTGAAGCGCCGGGCGATATCTTAGTGTTTTTAAGCGGGGAGCGCGAGATACGCGACACCCAAGACGCCTTGAGCAAACAGCATTATCGCAACACTGAAATTGTTCCGCTGTATGCGAGGTTGTCGGCGGCAGAGCAAAACCGGATATTTCAGTCTCACAGCGGTAGGCGCATTGTCCTTGCCACCAACGTGGCAGAGACCTCGCTCACGGTCCCCGGCATTAAATACGTCATTGACCCGGGCTTTGCCCGTATTTCACGCTACAGCGCTAGAAGTAAAGTACAGCGTTTACCTATTGAGCCCATTTCTCAAGCGTCAGCGAATCAGCGGGCGGGGCGATGCGGCCGTGTGTCTGACGGTATTTGTATTCGTCTTTATAGTGAAGAAGACTATTTAGGCCGCCCAGAATTTACCGACCCAGAGATCCTGCGAACCAACTTAGCGTCGGTTATTTTGCAAATGCTTGCTTTAGGGTTAGGCGACATCGCTGCGTTTCCATTTGTTCAGCCGCCTGATAACCGCAATATCAACGACGGTTTCCGTTTACTTGAAGAAATTCAAGCTATTGCGAAAGGCAAAGATAACCGGAAAACCAAGCAAAGCGGCAAAATGCAGCTTACTCCGTTAGGTCGTCAAGTAGCACGTTTGCCTATCGACCCTCGCTATGCACGCATGGTGATTGAAGCCGAACGCACTAATGCGCTAGGCGAAGTCATGGTGATTGCAGCGGGGCTCTCAATTCAAGATCCGCGAGAGCGCCCTCAGGAAAAACGCCAGCAAGCAGACGAGAAGCACAGCGAGTACCACGATAAGGATTCTGACTTTATCAGTCTTTACAACTTGTGGGGGGCGTTTAGAGAGCAGCAAAACGCACTCAGCCAAAACCAATTGCGCAAATGGTGTAAGCAAAATTTCATCAACTATTTACGTATGCGTGAGTGGCAGGACATTGTTAGCCAGCTCAAAAAATCTATTGCTGAGCTGGGCTTTGGCATCTCAAAGCAAGAAGCCGACTATCAGGCTATTCACCAAGCCATCGCCAGCGGCTTGCTGTCGCACATGGGCTTTAAAGATAAAGAGCGCGAGTATATGGGCTCGCGTAATTCGCGCTTTCTTATTTTCCCGGGTTCAGGGCTATCAAAGTCTCAGCCAAAATGGGTAATGGCAGCTGAACTTGTAGAAACCTCTAAGCTATTTGCTCGTATGGTGGCAAAAATAGACCCAGCATGGGTAGAGCCTTTGGCCGAGCATGTTGTGCAAAGAAGCTATTCAGAGCCACACTGGTCGAAGAAACGCGGTGCGGTGATTGCCTTCGAAAAAGTAACCTTGTTCGGGTTACCCATAGTGATGAAGCGTGCGAAGGTTTATAGCCTCATCGACCCTCCAATTTGCCACGAGCTATTTATCCGCGAAGCGCTAGTCGAAGGCAATACTAAGCTCAATTACAGCTTCTTACAGGAAAATCAGGCGCTGCTTGAGCAGGCAGACGAGTTTGAACAAAAGACCCGTCGTCGCGATTTGATAGTCGATGATGAAGAACTGGTAAGCTTTTACGCGAAGCGTATTCCAGTTGAAGCCAACAACGACGCGGCGTTTAAGAAGTGGTTTAAGCAACACGGAAGCAACGACAGTTTAACGTTTAAAGAAGAAGACGTATATCGTCAGCAGCCTGGGCAGTCGGTAGCAAACGCATTTCCTGATGTATGGCGCCAAGGCAATATTACGCTGCCGCTTCGCTATAACTTCGAACCTAACGCTGAAGACGATGGCGTAACTGTTGTCATCCCGCTGCCTGTGCTTAACCAAGTCGACAATATAGGTTTTGATTGGCTGGTGCCGGGGCTAAGGCACGACCTAATTGTGGGTTTAATTAAAACCTTGCCTAAACGCTTGCGTCGTAACTTTGTGCCTGCGCCTAATTTTGCTGAGGCGTGCCTTGCTGATATCAGTGAAACAGATAAGAACAACCGTCCGGTGCCGCTGCTTGAAGCTGTAACCGATAAGTTACGCAAAATGACGGGCGTAATTATTGAAAGCGAAGAGTGGAATCTAGATCAGCTTGATAAGCATTTGAAAATGCACTTTGCGGTAGTTAACGATAATGGCGATGATATTGCTAAAGGTGACGACCTTCACGCGCTTAAACAGCAGTGTGCAGGGCAGGTGAAACAAACCTTTGAGAAAGCCGCAACACCGGAGTTAGAGCGAAATAACATAGAACAATGGGATTTCGAAAGCTTGCCAGAAACCTTCGTGCAGAAAGTAGGCGGGTTTGAAGTTCAGGCGTTCCCGGCTCTGGTACAAAAGGGCGATAAGGTAGATATCGCGCTCATTGAAGAAGCAGATAAAGCCCAAGTGCTGCATAAGCAAGGCGTGAATGTCTTGATTAAAAACGCCATGCCTTCGCCGCTTAATTATTTGCAAAGCAAATTACCTAATAAAGCCAAACTGGGTTTGTATTTCAACCCATTTGGACAAGTGAAAGCGCTAATTGATGATTGCATTTTTGCGGGTATCGACGCCATCGTCAGTGATTACTGCAAAACCAATAACACCGACATTCGCAGCAAAGCCGATTTTGAAGCCTGTTTAGAGATTGCTCGTGCAAACATTAATGACAGAGTGTTAGAGATTGCCAAACAAGTGGAGCAGGGGCTTACCCTCGCGCACCAGTGCCAGAAGCAAATGAAAGGTAACGTGCCGCTGACGATGATAAACGCCTTAGGTGACTGTAAAGCCCACTTGGCATCGTTAGTTTTTCCTGGTTTTGTTTCTGAAATTGGCGAGAGCAGATTAGATGATTGGAATCGTTACATTAAAGGTTTAGCTCGTCGGTTAGAGAAGCTCCCCATTGATCCCAACAAAGACAGAATGCATCAGGTAACGGTAGAAAAGTCGATTAAAGAATGGGAAAAAGCGTGCAGCAAATACCCCAAAGGTAAACTGCCTCAAGCTCTTAATGACGTGCGCTGGATGATAGAAGAACTGCGGGTTTCTTTGTTTGCCCAGCAGCTTGGCACAGCATATCCCATTTCGGCTAAGCGTATCACTTTGCACCTCGCTGACTTTTAAAAAAGGGCCTGAGGTGTAAGGTAGCATCAATGAGCCAGGCTAGGGCATGAGGACACATATTCGTCATGGCAAACAAAACAGCGGGCAGAAACGGCTGAGTCGCTGATTTAAGTGGGAAGGTAGTCGAAATTAGACCAAAGTACACTTTTAATAATTGTTGAATAAATATTATACAGTCCGATTGACAAGTTACCGGCATCGCCCTATAACATCAGATGTAGTCGTCAGCGTAACGCTAAAAATCAGGAGAAGTAGACATGTTGGGATACGACGATAAGCGAAATTTTTTCAGGATGATGGTAAATTCGCCTTGTCAGTTGCAAATTACTGATGATGAGTCGAGCCGCACCATGCAGGCAATGTGTAGAGATATCAGTGCTACAGGTATGTCTTTAGAAGTCGATGAACCCTCAATTGAGGTGGGTACACAAGTGAGTGTTGCAATAGAGTCATCTAGTTCGCAAATCCCATCTTTGGCAGCATTAGCGACTGTTGTGCGCTGTGAACCTGAATCCGAGTCAAGCTGCATTATAGGCGTCGAAATTTCTCAGATGAAATAGTCTAATCTAATGTGTTAGGGCGGGGTAAAAGCTTCGCCTTTTCGTGTCTAACTAAAAAACACAAAGCGTCAGGGTCTACAGCAATGACGTACTCGCGGTGTTGCTTCTTTACACTCCTATGTTGACCAGCCCGTTGTGGTTTGAAAACAGTCTTTCAGCTTTCATATACTAAACCGAATAGGCCGTTCAGTTTTTTCTATTTTAACTCTCAGTCTTAATTACTAATAATTCTCATTAATGCGAAAGCAAACTGATTTAATATTTTGAGAGAGTGATGATTATGAAAAAGACGATGACCTTTGCAGTGATGCACTTTTCAGTGGCCTTTACGGTTGCCTACTTACTGACAGGAAGTGTGGTAGTAGGCGGTGCTGTAGCGTTGGTTGAGCCAGCCATTAATACCGTGGCGTTTTATTTTCACGAGATGGTGTGGAAGAAAGTTGAAAAAAAAGAGGGTGTTGTTAAGGAACAATCAGATGACAGTTCACAACAGTTATCAAGTCGCTTTTCTAACAATGAGATAACCTTTGCATCTTAGGGGAATGGATTTACCTTCGTAAGCTTTTCGCACAACGTAATGTTAGCTCAATAGATTTCGTTAAGCGCCCTATACATCAACAAGGGCGCTTTTTTAATAGTTAGTCGTCGGTGACTTCACACACTAGACCTTTCAAGTAATAGCCTTCTGGATAGCTGCCAATGATAGGATGATCTGAGGCTTGATTAAGCCTTGCGATAATTTTGATAGTACGACCTGCATCAAGTGCAGCGTCTGCCACAACTTTCTGGAATAAATCTGCCGGCATAAGGCCAGAGCAGCTAAATGTAAGCAGCAGCCCACCAGATTTAACAGCATGTATGCCGTACATATTAATGTCTTTATAGCCGCGGGCAGCACGGTTTAATGTTGCCTTGCTGTCGACAAACTTTGGCGGGTCGAGTATCACCATATCAAACTGTTTGCCCTGCTCGTGATACTCCCTGAGTGCCTTAAACACGTCTTGGTTTACGTAATTGGCTTTGTTTTCGTCTAAACCATTGATGGCTACATGGTGCTTAGCCAAATCAAGAGCAGGCTGAGATACATCAACGTTAGTAACAGATTTAGCACCGCCAGCAAGTGCGTAGCAAGAAAACGTACCTGTGTAGCTAAAACAGTTGAGTACGTCGGCATCTCTCGCATAATGTGCAGCCGCCGCGCGACTGTCTCGCTGATCTAGATAAAAACCGGTTTTATGGCCGTTCTCGATATCAACCACTATGTTGATGCCGTTTTCTTTTACTGTAACTTGCATAGGTGGTTCACCATGCAGTACACCAGTTACAGGCTCTAAACCTTCTTTCTTGCGCACGTCCACGTCGCTTCGCTCGTATATGTGTACATTAGGCATTAGCTTAGTAATTGCCCACACTATCTTATCTCTGTGTTTTTCGCCGCCCGCGCTCAAAAGCTGAAGTACTGCAACATTGTCGTATAGGTCTATCGTGATCCCTGGAAGGCCATCACTTTCAGACGCTATCCAGCGAAACGCGTTGGTTTTGTTTGGGTCAAACAAGCGTTTGCGAAGGGCTAGTGCAGTTTCTAAACGGCGTAGGAAAAATCCGTTATCAATGCTTTCGTCTTTCTTGAATGTCCACATACGAACGCGAATTTTTGAATTTGGAGAGTAAGCGCCTCGCCCTAACCAGTCGCCTTCAGAGTCAAATACGTCTACCGTATCGCCAACTCGCGCGCGGCCCTTTAGTTCAGCCACAGCGCTTTCGAATACCCAAGGGTGTTTGCGGCGAAGTGATTTGTCTCTGGATGGCTGTAATATGACCTGTGCTGACATGAAGGCTCTCGTACTAATTTAATAAATGTGAAACAGAGTTAAGCGATTTTACTCGCTTATGAGAATTGTCGCGATTATACGCAATTTCATAAGTTCTGTGTTAATAATACCAATCTGCATAGATAATTACCCACTCAGCGAGAGTTAAAATGCTCTATCCGGACTGGTATAAACACAAAACAAACCCAAACTGTTTGATATAAAAGTACGTAGCCAAATTACGATTAAAATTTAAGACTAGGATTGGATGTAAATTATGCGATATGTCGATTTTGAAAAAGGATGCGGCCCAAGTGAACTTGTTGTAAAGGAATGTGAAGGGCTGTCGCTAGCACCAGGGAAAGTAAAAGTTGACGTAAAAGCGTTTGGGGTGAATCGTGCGGATACCTTGCAACGCCAGGGGAATTACCCACCTCCACCAGGCGAGAGCGATATTCTTGGGTTAGAGGTAGCTGGCGTGGTGTCAGAGGTTGCCAGTGACGTTACTGCATTTAAAGAAGGTGACGAAGTATTTGGTTTGGTTGCAGGTGGCGGCTATGCCACTGAAGTGATGGTTAATCCAGCCCATTTAATGCCCATCCCCAAAGGCATGCCGTTTTTTGAAGCGGCGGGTTTGGCCGAAGTGTTTCTTACGGCATTTCAGTGTTTGCGCACAATCGCGCATGTAAAGCCGGCTGAACGGGCGTTAATTCATGGCGGTGCAAGCGGTGTAGGGCTGGCTGCCACGCAACTTTGTCGATATTGGGGCGTACACAGCGCGGTAACGGCTTCAAGCCAAGATAAGCTTTCGTTGTGTGAAAGCAATGGCGCAGAGCATCTTATCAATTATAAGCAGCAACAGTTTGATGATGTGCTTAAAAAAGTCTGGCCTGAAGGGGTTGATATGGTGCTTGATATGGTAGGTGGCGACTACCTCAACCGTAACCTTAAAATACTGAAACAAGATGGAAAAGTGGTTTACTTAGCGATGCTGGCAGGGAGATATGCTGACAACCTCGATATGGCTATGCTGTTAGGTAAAAGGGCGTCCATTATTGGCACGACACTTAGAAATCGAAGCGACGATTATAAAGCTGATCTAATTCGTGACTTTACTACCGTATGCTTGCCCGCTTTTGAGAATAAAGAGCTTAGGGTGAATATCGATACTCACTATAGCATTGAAGATATCAGCGAACCCCACGTGCGTTTGGAAAACAACGATACGCAGGGCAAGTTGGTTCTTTCTTGGTAAATGCGCTTTGCAGTAAGCTTATCTAATTGCCAACGAAGCCTTCGTCGGGTTTCGTTGGATTGGCTTCTGCCGCATTGCGGGCCAGGTCGTCACAGCGCTCATTTTCAGGGTGCCCCGAATGGCCTTTTACCCAATGCCAGTTTACCTGATGCTTTTTTACCGCTTCATCTAGTCGCTTCCACAAATCTGCGTTCTTGACGGGTTTTTTATCTGCCGTGCGCCAACCGTTCTTGCGCCAGTTATGGATCCACTGATTAATACCATTTTTTACGTACTGGCTGTCGGTAGTTAATTCAACGTTGCACGGTTCGTTTAAACTATTGAGCGCTTCGATAGGGGCTAATAGTTCCATACGGTTATTAGTTGTGTGGGCAAAGCCGTCGCTCAACTCTTTTCTATGCTGCTTGTAAATCAGTACAGCTCCGTACCCGCCCGGTCCGGGGTTGCCCAAGCACGAGCCGTCGGTGTATATATGAATGGTCTTTTGAGCCACAGCGTTTCCTTTGATTTAACTGGCTTAATTTATATTGTCTTTTCCCTTAGCGGATTGCGAAGGGGTTGATATACTATCAAAAAATGAAAGTGTAATTATAGTAGAGGTTCCATGCGCCAAATTGTTCTCGATACTGAAACCACAGGTATTGACCCCAAAGAAGGCCACCGCATTATCGAAATAGGGTGTGTTGAAGTTGTTAACCGCCGATTGACGGGGAATCACTTTCACGTTTACATCAATCCGGGCCGTCACATTGAACAAGAGGCAATTGAAGTCCACGGTATAACCAATGAATTTCTTGCCGACAAGCCTACCTTTTCTCAAGTGGCTCAGGAGTTTGTGAGCTTTATCAAAGGGGCACAGTTAGTCATTCACAACGCGCCCTTCGACGTGGGGTTTATGGATCACGAGTTTGGCATGGAAGCGTCTACCAAAGGCGTTATTACTAACCAAATTTGCGATGTTCTAGATACACTTACTCTTGCTCGCCAAATGCACCCAGGCCAAAAGAACAACCTCGATGCCTTGTGTAAGCGTTATGGGATAGACAATAGTCATCGTACCCTCCACGGCGCTTTGCTGGATGCGGAAATCCTGGCAGATGTTTACCTGTTGATGACCGGCGGGCAAACCAAGCTTAAACTGGCGTCTAGCTCTGGCACCGATGCTGACTCAACTGCCATTCGTAGAATTAACCGAGGCGCAAATAAATTAAAGGTTATTAAAGCCTCCGCCGATGAAATAACACAGCATGAGGCTCGCTTGGATATTGTCGAAAAAGCGGGTGGCAAATGTTTATGGCGTCCTCAGCCTGAAGAGGTGTCCTAGGGCCTGTATATGGTCTCCCCCATTATTGCAAGAGTAAACATGCTGTTTTGACTAAAATGGTTTGCGTCCGTATATCCGGCTTCTCGTTGAAGTATTTT